>JAGANX010000060.1 GCA_017623975.1 Clostridia bacterium | reverse complement strand
ATCAAATTGTTATTCTCTTAATGCGACTTGTGGTCGCCACCCCCGTGGGGGTGGAAGTTAATTAGAGCTCTTCGTCTGGAGTTGTAACCGTTCCATCGCTAGCAAGTATGATGTCTTCTGTTTCAACTACAATTGTAGCGAATTCAGGTGCTACGTACTTCATTAGAAAATCCTCCTTTTGTTTGTATTTATTAATCTTTAAATTAATATCTTATTCAGCATTTGGATATGCGTATGCAAATACAGATTCACCATAGAGGTAAGCTGCTCTTAAGAAATCTCTCAAAGCAACGTTTGTGTTATCCTGGTTCTTCTGAATGTAGGAGTTAACTGAATAGTTAACTGTTCTACTAATTTGTACTCCATTATGATAGATATCACCAACTACAGTTTGACCATATTGAGATGCCTTAATATTTTCCACAAGCAAGATGTATCTATCTTCGCTTGCGCTATATGTAAAGTCCTCTGCTGTATATGTCTCAACTCTGTCTGTACCATTAAATACAGGAACAGTAACCTTGATTTCAATGTTTTCAAGCTCATTTGGATCAATTGCGAGCTTGAATTGAAGTGCCATTGCATCAGTGAATGTAAGTGAAACGCTCTTCCAGTCTGCAATTGCTCTTGTATCCTCGTCATTAACGATCATAGCCTGTACAAACGCGTCAGCAGGTACACCTGCATATGTGCTTGGTGTGAGGATGTCCTCAACATCAGCAGTCATCAAGTTATCCTTGTTGTAGTTTTGATAAATTTGTGTCTTTGCACCAAGAATAAGCAAGTCAGAAAGCATTGTCTTAAGTGTTGCAGAGCTTGTAGCCTTGTTGAGCTGGTTAACAATGTATGTCTTTACGCTGTAATTTGAGTAAGAGTTAGCAGAAATTACGCCGTCCTTTTCAGCATATACTGTTGCTGTTACAAGGTCAGCCATGTAAGACAATCTAATACCATCGAATACAAATATATATCTACCAGTTGATGCTTCAATCTCGTATTCACTAACTACAGTTTCATTACCATTCATATTGAATACTACATAGACATTCTCATATCCTGCTGGAACCTGTACTTTGTATGTAATACCAATGTTTTCTGCAAGAGCGAGAGAAACTGCTGCAAATCTGAAATCAGCATCTGCTGTTACAGGAGCTACGAGAATTTCGCCACATTCGGAGCACTTAACACCGGATGTCATACCCGGGGTTCTAAGCTCACCCGGTACTGCCGGAATGATTTCCTCTGTGTGTACGTGTGCGTTCTTGCTTTCAAGTGTTACTACTACTGTACCAACCTGGAAATCAGCGGTGCCAATAGCAAACTTAACCTTTTCGCCTTCTGCAACTGTGAATTCATAGCCACTTTCAACCATTTCGGAGCTGTAAGGACCGTATACGATGTATGCAGATGCATTTTCACCAAGTGTCAATACGTAGTCACCGGCAACATTTACAACGTACTCAACGGAACCACCAATTTCCTCGATTGAAATGCTGTTATCACCAACATTAAGTGTTGGGTATGCCTTTTCTACAAAGGAAACATTAAATGTTTCAGGAATTGTATATGCTTCAGAGTCTGTTGAGATGAGAATCATATATTCGCCTGCTGAATCAGCTTCAAATGTGTAAGAACCGCTTGTAGAGCCTTCACCATAGTACCAGCCCATTACATTGTATCCAACATAAATACGAGCGCCTTCAACAGTTGTTACTGTGATTGTTCCTGCATCAGAAACTGCATAGCTGTAAACTACAAAGTCTTCACCTGTTGCATAGTATACAAGATTGTTATCGCCTGTTACAGCAACGATTGGGTCATTTGCTGTACCCTTTGTGATTTCTTCACTAATTTCACCACAAAGCTCACATACGTAGCGGTAACCACCCGGAATTTCTGTTCCTTCATCCCAAGCGTGTGCGTATTCGCTTGCTTCGTAGTCATATCTGCCTGTCTCACCACAAACTGAGCACTCATATGTCTCATAGCCTGCGCTCTGGCAAGTAGGAGCTACATATTCAATTGTTACATTGTTATGAGCGTATGGATCTGCAGGTGTTGTCTCAGTAACTTCCTGTTCACAGTAGAAACATGTGTATTTGAAGTAACCGTCTTCCTGACAGTTAGCATCCTTGCTGTCCATAGGAAGGCTGTAATTTGGTGTATGTGCGTTTGCGTCAATTGCAAGTTCTTCTGTGTATGTCTCATCACAGTTTTCGCATGCATAGATTTCATAACCTGCTGCAATACATGTAGCGGGCTGATACTCGGAAACATACCAAGCATGACTTGCCGGTACAATAACGCTTCTTTGGTTAGTTACTTGTGTGCATGCTTCATCTGCCCATGCAGAACCACAATCTGAGCAATACCAGTATTCTACGTTACCGTTCTCTGTACATGTAGCTGCTACTGCTTCAACATGTACTAATGTATGTGTAGCTTCTGGGTTGGTTTCCTCGCCACAAACTTCACATCTTACATCACAAGCGTAGAAGTAGCTGTGTCCTGTTGCTGGAACAACAACGCTCATTTGGTTGGTTTGTTGTGTAAGAGCTTCATCAGCCCATGCGTAACCACAATCAGAGCAGTACCAGTATTCAATGTTACCGTTCTCTGTACAAGTAGCTGCTACTGCTTCAACGTGTACTATTGTATGTGTAGCTTCTGGGTTGCTTTCTTCAAAGCAAACTTGACATACTTTATCGCAAGGATAG
Organism: Clostridia bacterium; assembly: GCA_017623975.1. Taxonomy (GTDB): domain Bacteria; phylum Bacillota; class Clostridia; order Oscillospirales; family CAG-272; genus RGIG2000. The sequence goes on along the minus strand of JAGANX010000060.1, from coordinate 132,534 downwards.
AAGTAGCTGTGACCGAGTGCTTCACCCTCTGTTGCACCGCAAGCAGAGCATGTCTTTGGAGCTGTACATGTTGCATCTGTCCAAGTGTGAGCATCAATTACTACATAAAGATTCTTGTTATTCTTATATGTACAATATTCGTCTGATACGTATTCAGAAACGTCTTGTGTAAATGTTCCGCCTACGATAGAAAGACTACCGTTAACAGTTACTGTCAAGCCGTTAAAGTTAAATGTTGCGCCTGTGAGATCCCAAACTACATCGCCGTCAAGAACGATGTCAGCAGCGAGAACTACCTGCTTACCATTTGCAATAGCAACTGCAAAAGCTTCTTCAAGTGTTGCATAGTAAACATAGTCAACCGCTGCAACGCCTCTTACATAACCGCAGATGTTACATACGCCGTCAACTTGGTATGTTGTCTTGTCTGCGCCAACCTCGTCGTCGTAATCATGCTCACCTGCAATGGTGTACACACCATCGGTGTTAACTACGCAAGAACTGCCTGCAACATAGTCGCGTGGGTTGTAGCCTTCGTATGTACCTGCTGTAATAACAACCTCACCACCGTCTGCAACAATAGCGTTTTCAGTGCCTTTCAATACACCGGCACCGCTGATGGTGAGATAGCCACCCTCAACAACGCTGAATACTACGTCAACGCTGGATGTTACTGTGTAACCTGAAACTGTTGTTTCAACAACCTGGTTTGTACCATATACAGGAACATTATAGGTAGCACCACCAAAGCTGAAATTAACCTTCTTATCAATTACGATAGTTGAGTCAACTGCAAGGTCACCGATAAGAGCAAATGTAGTTACTTCTTCTGTGGAAGCCTTAAGAGCATTAACTGCATCCTCAAGAGAAGTATAAAGTTGACCGTTAACAAGAGCTACTGCTGATGTAAGTCCTGCAAACATTTCCATATCTTTAGTGTTATCGGAAAGAGCATAAACAGCACCGTTTGTTACGATCTTTGTGTTTTCAAGTTCAAATGAAACAGGAGCCTCTTCTGTTGATTCAGCAGCGTCAGCTATATAGATAGCAAGGTTTTTGCTGTGAATCTCACAGTTAACAAATTCCATTTCGCTCTGGAGCGTTGTAATGTTAAGTGCAATATTGTCACCGCTGAATACACAATTTGTCATTGTGCCGATTTTTGCAGCGGATGTTATTGCCTGACCGTATGTGGAAATCTTAACATTTTCCATTGAGCCGATAGTACCTTGTGTTGCTTCGATACCGTGGTTGTAAATACCGTTAGTACCAACATTAACAAAATCGAAGTTGTTACCATTTAAGTCATTCAAGACACCGGCGCAAATAGTTACATTCTTCATAGAACCGAGGTATGCTCCGGCAGTGTTCATAATTAAGCCTGTAGCGTTATTAGCGCTAGTGCTGTTAGCAGCAAGAGTAACGTCCTCCATAAATTCAAGGGAGGTTACTGCAATTACCTGTGAACCACCGTTGGTTTTATAAACATATCCGTTTACAAAGCCCTTAGCAGATACAATTCTTAATCCTAACCATCCGCCATTTCTGTAAAGAACATTGCCACCGAGGTCAATGATTGCGTTTGGATTGGTGATTTTACCACCGGATGGCAAGCTAATGTTGTTCATCAATCTGATTACATCGTAATTTGTATTGCTCAAATCATTCAAGGTTGTAGCAAAATAAATTGTGTAACCAAGGTTGGATGAAACATTTGTTGAGCCTTCATCCAAAACTGCGAGTGTGCCGCACTTAGAGCAGCCCACAATGTTCCAGTCATATGCGTCAACAGGGTGATCGCATGTAGCTGGATCTGCTGTTTCCTCAGCAAAGATTGAAAGTGACATAACGAGTGTCAAAGCAATCAATGCAAGAGTAAACAACAAAATTCTTTTTGTGTTTTTCATTTGTTTTCTCCTTTTTTAAATTTTGATTTGTTGTAATTCTCACAACGGTAGGCGGTGGGGATTTTGAAGATGCAATTTGGGCGGTCAAAGCAAGAACAAAATACCCTTTGCCTAAATAATGAACCTTTGTCACAAATCTTTGAATTTGTGTTGAAGCAAAAAGCTTCAACAGTCTATAATAGTAAAGCGACTACTTGGAAATATGGTGTTTTCGCCGGTAGTCACTTAACATTATGAAAATTACGAGTATATTATAGCACAGCATTCCAAAATTTGCAAGCGTTTATATAATATTTTATATCGACAAAATTTTTTTGTTGAACTTGCCAAAACAATTTTATTTTCTCGCTATAAAAGAAAGGGGTTTTGGGAATATTGCACATAAATGTATTATTTTATAGTTGTTTTTTCCTTTTCACTGTGGTAAAATGGTAAAAAAGTGAGGAGAAAAACTATGTGGAACGGAAAGAAAAAAGCCGTCACCTTCAGCTTTGATGACGGAGTAACACAGGATATAAGACTTATTGAAATTTTTAACAAATACGGGCTTAAAGGAACGTTTAATTTAAACTCGGGCTTTTTGGGTCGCAACGGCACACTTGACCGAAACGGCAGGACAGTACGCCATGACAAAATAGCAAAGGACAAAGTAAAAGAGGTTTACAAGGGCCACGAGGTGGCTGTGCACACCTTAACGCACCCGAATTTAACAGGGCTTGACAAGGATGAAATTATAAGACAGGTGGAAGAAGACAGGCTTGCCCTTTCAGAGATTTGCGGCTACGAGGTGGTGGGAATGGCTTACCCCTGTGGCGGTGTAAACAACGATGACAGGGTGGCAGAAATCATAAAAACAAACACAGGGGTGCGTTTTCAAGGGGTCTTGAATCAACCCACAGCTTCGATTTGCAAGAAAATCTAATGCGTTTCAAGCCAACTGTTTATTATATTGAAGATTGCCTTGAAGACGTGGTTGACAGGTTTTTGGCTTTAGAAAGCGACTCCCCTGCTCTGCTTTATATTTGGGGACACTCATATGAAATGGATGCGGAATACATAAGCTGGGAAAAATTTGAAAGCATTTGCAAAAAGCTATCGGGTCACAGTGACATTTTCTATGGCACAAACAAAGAGGTTTTATTATGAAAGGCGGTAATTTTATGGAAAAATATGCTTGGAAGGGCAAAATAGTTGACGGTGCCTTAGAGGAATACATAAAGCGTCACAATGAAATTTGGGATGAAATGAAAGAAGTCCTTGCAAATGCAGGCATTGTAAACTACACCATATGGAATGTGGGTAATGAGCTTTTTGGATATTACGAGTGCGAAAAGGGCGTTGAGTATGCCGCAAGGGTCCAAAAGGAAAGCCCTGTGGTTGACAAATGGAACGAATATATGAAGGACATTCTTATAATGGAAATGGACCCGATAACAGGTGCGCAACCGAAGCTGACACAGGTATTTTCTTTTAGATAAAGTATATTTCCGCAGAGCTAGCCTTACGGGAATCGAACACATTTGTCTTAGAACGATAAATTCGTGAGCCTTTGTCCGACCTTTGACTTGAAAGTTTTTTAACTGTCTGCATCAAAGCTCAAAAAAATTCTCTACGAATTTATTCGCTCTAAGATGCTAGCAGTTTCAAATGAGAAAATAGGTTGGTTTACAAGGCAAAAAAGTGCAGGCAATTAAAGAATTGTCAAGCTTTTTTAACACAGTAAGGCAAGCTATTTTCCATTTCAAACCAAACGGGTTCGATTCCCGTAAGGCTATGCTGAGGAAGTCACAACACTACGAAAGGAGAAGCGAATGTTCAAAAATAAAGTTATTAAATGGTTTAAAAGCTTAAATTACAAGAGTGCCTTGGTTTATTTCCTTGTAATTCAAGTCTTAGTTTTAGCAAGTGCTTTCTTTTTACCGATGCCGATTGTCCCGCTTTTACGCTTTATTTTTAAGGAAGAAGGTATCCTGCGCGAGACTTTTGAGATTGTAGTTATGTTAATTCTCGAACTTATAACAAAATTTATAGTTTTCTTTGCATTTTTTAAAAATGACAGGAACTTACATTTTAAAGAGTTTTGCAAAAGCTATGGATTAACAGCTGTTTTACGTTTGATTTTCTCGACAATTTTCTATTTTGCAGCGTGGTCAGCAGGAATGACTATTTGCTTAACAGGAAATCTTTTAGGCAGGCTGTGGATAGATAACGATATAAAAACAATGAAAGATGTGCCATTCTGGCTTTATCTTGTTACATTTATAGTTTTCGAGGGGCTTGTATGTTTAATTGCCTTTTTGTCAAGCAAGCTCGCAGCAAAACAAAGAGAAAGAATAAAACAAGAATTGATGAATAATAAAGAAACAAATTGACAATAAGGAAGCTATATGAAAAACATATTATTAATCGGTGACTCCATAAGGTATGGGGCAAGCAGTAACCCGGAATACAATACATCGTTTAGCCCGGGCTACGGTGTTTACGTTAAGGAAATGCTGTCAAAGCAAGCAAATGTTTACGCACCTGATGACAACTGTCGCTTTGCGCAATATACTTTAAGATACCTGTATGACTGGGCAAAGGACTTAGATTGTGAAAAAATAGACGTTATCCATTGGAATAACGGTCTTTGGGACGTGCTTCGCATTAACGGAGACGAGCCGCTTACTCCCATTTGCGTATATGAGCTGATGTTAGGGCGAATACATGATGCTATGAGAAAAATCTTTCCAAATGCAAAAATAATATTCGCACTTTCAACCGCCGTTATTGAGGAATGGGCAAGGCCTGATTTTTTCCGTAATAATTCTGATATTGAAAAGTATAATGAAGCGGCTAAAAGGGTGATGAAGGAAAAAGGTGTTATTATTAACGACCTATACTCCATAAGTGCAAAATTTGACGATAGCCTGCATGCTGACTGGGTGCATTTTAACGAAGAAGGCTCAAAAATACTCGCAAAAGCAGTAGTCGAAAAAATACTTTCAGTTTAGTCTAACAAAAAATCTCGGCAAAAACCGAGATTTTTTTAGTATATGTTCATTCTAAATAAGGATTTCATCTCCGCAGGCAAGGTAATGTAAAGCCTTCATATGCATCTTCATATACTCAAACCTATCTACACCTGTGCAATGACAGGTATAGTATTCTGTATCATACTCGTTTAATTTTGCAGCACAATCTATAAGCGCATTATCAAGAGGAAGCTTTGAATAGTGAAAGCCGCCTATTAGGTGTGTCGGCTTTACCCATTCCATTATATTGGTAATCCCCTTGTGGGAGCAACCGCTAAGCAAAACACGGTTCCCGTTTTCGTTTATAAGAAGGTACTGCTCGTGATTATAGTCTTCCTCTACACGCACTCCGTTTTCCTCTTTTGTATGTCCGTTTGAAACAATCGGGGTAAAAATAGCATTATTATTACAATTAAAAACGGTTAGCCCTGTGTGGATATTTTCTTGTTTTTCTACGAAAATAAGCCGTTTTTCCTTTATCAAATCTAAGTCAAGCCCAATATACTCCCCCGCTTTATTATAGTGGGGTGAGGTAGCATTTGGGTTTACGTAAATCGGCGCATGCTTGTTTATATCCAAAAAAGCTTTTATCCCGCCGCCATGGTCGTTATGACCGTGGGACAAAACTGCAAAATCCACCTCTCTTAAATCAACTCCCAGCTTTTTGGCATTTTGCAAAAACAAATCGGTGCTGCCGAAATCAAAAAGTATTTTCCTATCTAATGCTTCAACATACAAGGACAAGCCATGCTCTGTTTTTAAATTTTTGTTAGTTGTGTTTTCTAAAAGCGATATAATTTTCATTTTTCACCGTGGATATCCTGTTGCGATACGCATCTCATTTTAGAATTTTAATTTTTCCGCTATTTCAAGCATTGTTTTTTTATTCACCTTGCACTCACGTCTGTCATAAGTCAAAAGGCCGTTGGTTTCATCCTCTACATCGGAAAGCTGGGTGTAAATTGCTCCGCAAAGGCCGTTTTTAATATTCGGTACAATTTGCTCCATATAAAGCTTGTACAGTCCCCTTTGGAATTCTTCCTTATCGTTGTAAAGCTTGTAGCCGTAGGTCTTTTTTTCATTGGATACATGATTTTCAACCTTATAGGAGTATCCGCCAAATTCAGACAGAACAATAGGCTTATCGCTTTGTGCAAGGGTGACGGGCTTAAAATATATATGCAAGCTTTCCACATCGCTTTTTTCCTTTTTAAACCAGCCTGATGTAGAATCAACGAAGCGGCTTTCATCCGTTTCCTTCAAAAATTCATACATTTTATCACTGTCAAACTGACCCCAGCCCTCATTAAAAATAGTCCAATAACAGACACAGGGGTGGTTATAAAGCTGTCTTAGGGTCTTGCGCATGCCATCTATAAATCCGTCCTTTTGCTTTTTGGTGCGAAGCATTAATTTTTCAGGGAATTTCTTTGTTAGCACCGTTGGAATGGCTGTATCACGAAGGAAGGAATATGAGCCGTTGTTCACAAAATCCTGAAAAACTATCATACCAAGCCTGTCGCACTCGTAATAAAATATATCAGGCTCAACCTTAATGTGCTTTCTTAAAGTATTAAAGCCCAGCTCCTTCATTTTCAAAATATCATTTTTGTAAAGCTCGGGAGTGGCGGGAGTATAAATACCGTCACTAAAATACCCTTGGTCAAGCACACCGTGGAAAAAATACGGCTCCCCGTTTAAGCAAAGGCGAGGGTATTTTCCAATAGTTCTTACTTCAAGCGTTCTGAACGCCAAATAGGACTCAATTTCATCATCCCCAAATTTGGCAGTAAAATAGTAAAGATACGGGTCAGAGGGGCTCCATAGGCGAGGCTTATCAAGAGTAAACTCGCAAATTCCATGCTCAACCAAGAATGTAAGCTCCCCTTGCGGTGCTTTCAGCTTAACCTCACCCTCATTTACACCTATAAAATAAAGCTTAGCTGAATTGTCAGTCGTCCTAATAAATATTGACTTTACATACTCTTTCGGAACGCTTTCAAGCCAAACGCTTTGCCAAATTCCCGAAATAGGGGTGTACCACATTCCGCCACGCTTATATGATTGCTTACCGTATGGCAGCTCTTTTTCCGACAGTCTGTCCCATACGCGCACGGTGATAGTATTCCTGTCAAGAAGATATTTTGTGATATCAAAGGAAAAATGGTTATAACCACCTACGTTTTTACCAACATAGCAATCGTTTATATAAACCTTGCAAATTTGGTCAACTGCGCCAAAATTCAAAATAACCCTGTCCCGTTTAAAGCCCTTGGGCAGAGTAAAGCCACGGGTATAGGTATATGTTGGGTCCTTGCCCATATCCCTAAACACCCCCGACAAAACTGACTCGGGCGGATATGGCACGTTTATGCTTAGCCTTTGTCCTTTATCCAGAATCAATGTCCATTTACCGTTTAAAGAAAGAAACGAGTTGCGCTTTAACTGGGGACGAGGATATACATTATATTCCTCACCTGTTAAATTCTGCCCTTCTGCTGTATAAAGATGTTTAATTTTTTTCATTCTTACATCCTTTCGTAAAGTAAAATAACAAGCACAAGCCAACGCCTAATGCAAGTGCCACAATAAGCGCGCCCAAAAAGATATTTTTGTTTGGAATAAAGGTCAAGGTTCCGTTTATAAGCTCTTGCTTAGCACCCGAAAGAATTCTCGCACCTATAAAGGGTCCTATAACTCCGGGTATTAAAACCTGCCCAACGATTCTAAGTCCTTGGAACATTCCCGACTTATTTTTGGGAATATTGTCACGAATGACCGCGCCGAAAACCGCCATGCCCGAGAGATAGCCGCACATCATAAATAAAGAGCCGAAAAACACCATTGCTGTGTTTCTAAAAATGAACAAAAGAAGGTAGCCAACCGCCAAAAGAGCGACACTGGGTACTACGGAACGGTTAAAACCTAACCTATCGTATGCCTTACCCCATATTGCAGTAAAGACGGATGCCAGCACAATTGCAGGCGCCATTATGAACACATAATTTGCCATATCCAGTCCTCGTTCATAGTAAATTATGAGATATGGCATAAAGATTTGTATGGATATTCCAAAAACCGTGAAAAGCAAAAGATAAATATAAAGCATGGGGTTTCTCTTGATAACGGAAGGACGGAAGCCGTAAACAATATTTTTAAATAGCTTTGGTTTTCCTCTGTTTGTATTTTGGGTTCTTCGATCAAGAAAATACCCAAAATGCCTATAATAATTACCGCGCCGCCGATTATAGAGAAAATAACAGTCCAATAATTTTCCTCAGTTTGCTTTATTGGTATAAGCATAGCACCGCCAAAAACAACTAATATGGCAACAAGGGGCATCATTGCATTTATGCCCTCTGCGCTTCCTCTGTTTTTTTCAGTGGTTGAATCAGTAAGCCAGGCATTGAAGCACGCATCATTAGCGCTTGAACCAAAGAAGGTCATCACACAGTCAAGGACGATTGCAATGGTAATGCACACAGCGCTTACGCTTACAGCAGATGGGAAAATTGCACCTATTATCCCCTTGCGCACAAAGGCGAAGGCGAGAATAGAAACGCCCCACAAAATATAGCCGCCCACCATAAACACCTTGCGCTTGCCAAATTTATCCGACAATGCGCCTATCAAAAGTGTTGTCAGCGTGGCACAAACCGCGCTTAACGAAACCATTAAGGAAATATCATCCGGGCTTGCACCAAACATATTATAAATAAACACATTGAAATACATGTTTTCAACAACCCACGCAATTTGCCCAACAAGACTGAAAATAATTAGGGTTGGTAAGAATTTTTTACTTTTCTTTTCCATCACAAAACCTCATAAATGTATTCTACTATTATTCTACCATTATAGGACTGATTTTTCAACCTTTTGATAAAAACTTGATAATTTTGAACATAATTAGCTGCGGAACAAGTCGCCATATAAAGCTCTTGACAAAAGCACCCCTTTGTGTTACTTCACAAAGGGGTGCTTTGTCGTAGGCTTATAAATTTAAGCTTTCCAACAATTCTCTTATTTGATTTGTTTCCTCTGTACCTGTGCTTGCAACAGTTTTTATTTCTCTTGCAATTCGCTTTCCTTTAAAAATCACGCTAAACCAGCGGGCAATTTGACAAAATGGAGTCAATATCCTATGTTTTTTTATTATCGGATATAAGATAACAAGGTTTTTATATGGCATAAAAATTCTTGACCAGAAATACTTGAATTTGCCGCCCTTCTTTACTTGCTTTGCACCTGCGCCCTGCTTTTTTGTTCCGTAAACTCCGCCTAAAAGAATATACATCTCCATTTCAAGAATATCCTTATCCTTGCTGGTCTCGTGTCCGAACCAATGCTCTCCCAAGCGAACCATAGCGGAGTAGAATTTTGTTAGCCCTGTTTCCTCCAATAATTCGTTTAGCTTTTCTTCGTCTATTTCCAATTTTTTATGAAGTAGCCAAACATCCAAAACCGTACGCAACCCACAGCCGCCGCCAACAAAATGATATGCGGCATGGGCAATCAAATGAAACATTAAAAATTCATTTGATTGAAGATATTTATGACCGTTTTCACTCTCTTTTTTAGAAAATTCCCAGACACGTGTCAATAATTTATCATATCTGTCATTATCTTCCTTAATATTATGATGCAGTTCCAAGTGCATACCGAAGGGGGAAAACAAGGATATATCGTGAAATGCTTTCTTGCCATCGGTTTTATAAGAGCAGCTATTTACCAAAGCGCTGACTGCTCTTTCCAAATCCTGCTCGCAAACCAAAATATCAATATCGCAGCTTGTTCGCATCCAAGGCTCAATATAGAGCTGGCGGACAACCGCGCCCTTCAAGGGGATATAGTCAATCCTTTCTTCTTCAAAGCAAGAAAAAATTCCTTCCATATCCGCTTTCATCATTTCGTACCGTGCAATCGCTTTTTCCTTTTCCTTTTGGAAGCTTAGCCATAGGTCACTCGGCACGTCGCCTTCACTCAGCATATGGGCAACCAGATGCGCCATATCGTGTGCCTTTGCAACCTTAAAAAGAGTGGCAACGCTTCCACTTTTCAAAGACTCTTTTGCTTCGTCTGAAACAGCCTCTTTCATTACCGCACTGCGTACAAGAGAAAGAAGTAAATCTTTTGTGTTCATAGCCACTCCTTTTAATTATTAGAAATTGTAATCCAAGCCTACATAGGTAAGCTCGTTATGGTGCGCTTCCAAATCCTTATCGTTTATCGCTTTGATGTTATCAACATTATATTTTATTCTATCGCGTTTAAAGAATATGGCACTAAACCATCTTCTTACCCACATAAATGGCAGCAATATAGGTACTTTTATAAGTACAGGATAGATAACCTTCATACTTCTGTACGGTAAAAAGGTTAAGCTCCACAAATGCTTTACTTTAAGCCAAAACTTTGATTTTCCTGCTTTGACATCCTTCAACGCAATAGATCTAAATCTGTGCGCGGCAAAGCCAAAGGTGTAACTACCAAACATTTTTACAGTCATATGGTCGATTACATCGTTACTTTCTTCACCTTCAAACCATACTCTTAAAAGCTTATCCATGTTATCCCAAAACTTCTTGATTTGAAGCTTTTCAAACGCCTTGTTTATATAGTCAAAATCCATATTAGGCTTTATTTTCTTAAACAAATAAAAGTCTGTAATATACTTTATTCCAACACCGGCATCACGGTAGTGCTTAGCAAAATGTGAAAATATGTAAATAAAGAAATCCTCATCACTCATTTCATATTCACTGTTTTTAGAATCTACCTTTTTTGCATAGTCCCAGCCGGTGCCAAAGTATTCGTAAAAATCCTTGTTATATGACGGGATAAGCCACTTGTGAAATTCTATTGATAATTTTCTGGGCTTAGTTTCATAAATTATCTCGTGGTCGCTTTCCGCTTCCTCGAAATATCCTATTTTTTCACAAACCTCTTTAATCCTGTCTCTTTCATCAACCTTGATTAAAATATCCGCATCTCCCATTGTGCGCATCTCAGGATACTCATAGTAAGCCTTTATAACAGAGCCTTTAAGCTTCATATAGCTAATACCAGCTTTATCAAGCTCGTTACAAACCTTTTCAAGCTCCTCCATCTGTTCCCAAGTAACATTAGTATAATGCATAGCGGACTTAAAAAACTTCTTGCCTGTTAATGTGTCAAAAAAGCCGGGCACTTCTTGAAGACCGTAGTAAAGAAGCGGCAATATTTGCGCTTGCTGACCATACTCATAAATTTCCTCTAAATCCACATTTTCAGGCAATATCGGCTCAGTCTTATCCATAGCGGCTTTGATTATAGAAATTACAATTTTACAAAAATCAGGTATCATACATTTCTCCTTGCACTTTAATCTTCGTCCGTTACAATTCTTCTCCACGCTTCCGGATATGCTTCAATAAGCCTTTCCATTGCTTCAACGTTTTTGTTACCAAGCACATTCTCAGTTGCCATTTGTTCCACTTGTGAGCCTATAATTACCGAAAACGGTTTATGGTATTTTCTCGTTTTTATTATGCGTGTTTTATTTTGCGCACACATAAACATGTACCAAAGGTCATCGTTTTTATAAGCTAAGCTTCTGATTTTTTCTTCGTCAAGAGCATCAGAGAAAAAAGCTCCCTTGGGTATTAAGCATCCCCCACCGGGAGACGGATTTAAGCTATATGTAGGCTTCTTAACTCCAACCGAAGACAGTGTTTTCCAAAGCCCCGGATTTTTCTCATAACGGCTATCATATGTTTGTCCCCTTTCGCAGATAACGCTGTTTGGGAACCTTTTATGCTTTTTCATCAACCGCTTAATAGAATTTTTAGGGAAAATTATATCGTCATCAAATGTGATTACAACCTCATTTTCTGCTTGATTTTTTATAGGATAATAATATTTCTTATGCCCATAGATATCGTGCATCCAAATAATTTCCAAGCCATATTTTTCAAGTTCCGTTAATTCCTTTGGCAATTCCTTCGTAGGAAACTGCTCCTCGGCGAGCCATAAAATTATCCTATCCGGCTTATAGGTCTGCACCATTAGTGATTTTATTGCCAAATGAACAAACTTCATCCTTACAGGATAAGAGGTCATAGAGACAATAACCCGTTCCTTGCGTTGTTTGGTATTTAAAGGCTCTACTATTTTTTCCTTTAAGATGCTTTTATTATTCATTTTTAAAGTCATCCTATATAGCTTTCCACCTAACCAAGGCACTCTAACCGATTCCGGGAAAACCAAAAATTCCGTAAAGTTTCGTATCATTTTCAATTATTACATCGCTTTTAATTCAACATCTAATATTTTTAGGTTGAAAAAGCTTTTTTATGAAACCTTTCTTTTTATTTTACTTCAAAAGACGTTTTGTCTCATAATGATTTGTTTTTAGTATAAAGAGTAAATTTACAGCTTACCTGTGTGTTTTAAGTATCATTGGTGCTAATAACCAAGTTGCGAACAACGCAGTGGTAGCACCATGTATTGGATTGGTAAGACCCATTATTATCAAGCAGGCAAAAACAGGAGTAAACTGCCTCTGCTTTTCTCCCATCAAAGCAGATGTATATTTTTTCGACTTTATTACAAGAATTAAAATTGCAAAAAGGCCAAAAACACCAATGTCCGCAGGAACTGACAAAAATGTTGCGTGTCCGTCAAAGCCAACGTTCCTGTTTCCAATTAACGGGCTCTTAAAAAACGCTTGTATTGATTTGCCATAGAGCTCCATTCTACCGTTCAAGTTATACCCGGAAGCATCTCCACCACCGAAAAATGATGCAAGCTCTCTAAATCTTATTGCAATATCCTCTGACTGAATTGTGTCAGCAAAAAATTCAAGAAGGGTTGGAAGAATAAGCAAAATTCCTAAGAATAGAAGCCATAGTAAAAGCTTTAATCCAACGTTTTTAATGTTTGCACTAATCTGCAATGCTATACCGATAATAGTAGCCAAAAGCGCCAAGGTGTATTGAGCAGCTAGCAAGAAAACAAACAAAAAGATAATTATTCCAATAACCGCTATTTTCGATATTCCCCGTCTGCCATACAATAAAGACGTTAAAGCCGTAACAACCATTGGAACGGCATAAACATACGCATATGTACCGATGTTATTTTCGTTATTTTCTGAGAAGCCTGACCAATCTCGTACCGCACGCTCATTTGTCATAAGCTCTACAAACGTATTGATAATAACAAATGAAAATGTTATTACTGCTATTAGATATAATAATTTCTTCTGTCTTTCACTTGCTTTTGTATATATTCTTACAAACATACAAACAGGGAAAAACATCATAAAATATTCGTTAATCTTCGAAGAAATTCTCTTAAACTCATAGTTACTTACAGATGTTGCAATCAAGGTTTTATCTGTAAAGAAAAAGTATAAAAGAGAAATTCCTATGCACAAAAACAGAAATACGCCTATGGGAACTCTCCAAAATGGCTCACGAACAAAAAGATATGCCAAATATCCTATTCCTATAAACAGCGCTACCATAAATGGCACTGCCGATGCAACCGCAGGCAAAAGATAATACGCAAAGAAGAATATTATAAGCATAAATTCCAAAAAATACAAATTATGTGATTTAGATACACTTCTCGGTATAAAGCTTGCATTTTGATTGTTATAAGGATTAGAATTAACCATTACATATTCTCCTTTCTTCCATTATAAATTTCTTTATATAGGCTAATATATTTTTTGTAGTTTTCATCTCTGTCAAATTTTGCCTTTACAAACTCACGGCAGGCAGTTGAAAAAGATAGCTTTCCCTTTTCTTTTATTTCCATAGCCTTTTCAAAAAGAGCCTTATAGTCTTCTGTATCAACAGAAAAGCTACTTATGTTATCAACTGTTTCCTGCGCTCCCGTATTACGGTATGTAACTGTTGGAGTGCCACAGCATTGTGCCTCAACATTAACAAGAGAAAGAGATTCCTCCCTTGTGCAGTTAACAAACACATCTGCCATAGAATAAACCTGCCTTAGCATATTCCTGTCACGAATATAGTCCATACCAATTACATTTTTGGGCAAGGATGCTTTTTGCTCATCATTACATCCAACAATAACCATAACCGCATCCTGTGGCAAGTTGCTTGCAAAATAATCAAGGGCTTCCTTATTTATAGACATAAGCCATTTATTAGACATCCCAAGAACCACAAATTTGTTTTCGATGCCAAGAGCTTCCTTTACATTTGACGGTGTGTTAACAAAAAATTCAGTATTAATTCCGTTATGTATAGGTAGTGCCCTTCTGCCCTTTAAAAAGGTACGGGTGCCTTCCTCTGTTATCCATTGGGAAACCCCCACTACCGTTAAATCTTTAATAGCACCAAAATATGCTTTTCTATCTTTAAGTATCTTGGCAGAGCTGTCAAATAATAGAGAAGGTGTATCCTCTTTTTTCTTAGGGCAATTACCGCAATCATGCAACCAACCGCTACACTTAGCATTCGTATAATGGAAGCAACCGCCTGTATAGAACCAACAGTCATGCAATGTGATTACTGTTGAAATATCCTTTTTTGCCAAATAATCGAGCAACATATTCATATGAATATAGTTACTGTGTAGATTATGCAGATGAACGATATCAGGAGATATTGCATCTATATGTTTAAGCAGTTTCTTTGTTGCAAGACGCGAAAAATATGCTTGCTTACCGTTTATTCTGCAAAGCACAGCATGCAATTTCTTACCAATTTTTTTACCTATTACATAACCGTTTGGTATTTCGTTAGCCGCTTTCGGTGTAGTTGAATATGCCACATAAGAATCTATTCCGTTTTCAATAGACAGCTTATGTATGTCTTCTACAATAACGCCCGTACTGCCAACGCCATACACCGCATTTATGTGTAAAACCTTCATTTTACCTCCGTTTTCAAAAAGGCTATGTCATATCTTTAAAGAGCTTGTCAAGCCTTTCTTTATTGTTCTTCTTTATATGCTCTCTTTTTCCAAAGTCCTCGGCAAATATAGCATATTCTTTTATAATATCAAAACTATTTATAAGTTTTGATATTTCTTTTAAAATTTCTTTTTTTGAGCTAATGCAAACAGCAGCTCCGTTTTCTCTTAAATACTCAATACCTGCTTGTCCCTTTGGTCCTATTGCCACCACGGCGCAGCCGCTTTCCAAGCAATCAACTATTTTGGTTGAGAAGGAAAGCCTTGTATCAAGCCTGCTTTTAAGTGAAAAGGCTTCAACGTGCAAAGCGATATGAGAATTTTTATAAAGCTCCTTTAACTCCTCTGTGGAAACAGCGGAATGTAAAAAGGAATTATCCCCGTCTGCCATCGCCTTTTCCTGTCGCTTGCTAACCTTGTTTGCAGTATATATATGTAGCTCTGCCTTTTTTCCTTCTTTATTGATTTTGGCAAGAGCGTTTTTAACTTCCTTTAAAACCTTCCAACGATTAATATACACGCCGCCTGCGTATATAAGCTTAACCGGATAGGCTATATTTGTCCTTGGCTCGTTTTCAAAGCTTCCGCTTTTACGAAGAATTCCCATAGGACGTTTAAAATACCTTTCATATTCACTTTTTTGCTTTTCCGTCATAGTGAATACAAAATCGTAATCCTTAAATACCCGTCTTATATGCTTTCGATTAATAAAATGGTTTAACCAATAGACGGGCGATAAAGAAAACTTTTTAAGTGAATAAATGTCATCATAAACATATGATATCATTGGACACTTTGCAATCTTTTTCACATATCTCTGTATTTTTAAAACGTGTGGTATAGGATTGCACGGAGCAAAAATCACGTCCGGCTTAAAGTCTAAAATGAATTTTTCAAGCTCCTTGGTTTTCCATTTAGACACACTCCAAGCCATTTCCCGAAGTAGCATAAGGCTTGACCTGAAATAGGTAACTGTCCTTCGTGTGTCTCCTTTTGGATTTGCACCCTCAATGTTAGCAGGATAGTCATCAAAAACCAACTCCCTGCCCATTTTTTCGCGGTGAATAACCATTTGGTCCGTTATTTGAAAATACCGCTTGCAAACCTTATTATAAGGAGTTCCGCTTACACAAAAAATTTGTGCAAACTCCCCATCAAAACCGTCAAAAATGTTGGAAAGAACATTACCGCCATTGGTAACTCCATCCCAAAGCTCATAAGAAACTATAAGTATTTTCATTGGACATCACCTAAAATCCTTCGGCGATTTTCCAAATACTTCTCTAAAAATATCCTCTCGTCAAAGGCAACCTTAGCATATGAGTATGCATTTTGTGCCATTGCCGCTGAGTTTTCCTCATTCATCAAAATAAGCTCAACAGCGCTTACAATTTCATCTACGCTACCGATTTTTATTCTAAACCCTGTTTTTTTATTTACTACCACGTTGGCAGGACCGGGGTATTCGGTTGCTACAACAGGGACAGCCATAGCACTTGCCTCTATCGCGCTTAGACCAAAGCCCTCTCTGTAACTTGGTATAACGAACACGTTCATAGCGGACAAATACTTTTCCACCTCGTTTGTCCACCCAACCTTAATTATGTCCTCGCATTCCAAAAAATACTTTAAAACCCTTGGCTCTATCGTATTCTTCTTTTCAATTGGACCAACCAGCATAAGCTTTGCACCGGGATATGACCTTTTCAATATTTCAAATGCCTTTATAAGCTCGTTGCTTCCCTTTTCTCTGCCAAGCCTACCAACAGTACCTATTACTATATCATTTTCTAAAATGCCGTACTTCTGTCGAATTTCTGCATTGTATTCGCTTTTTTTAGAAATATCAAACTTTTCAAGGTTAACACCCTTAGCACTGCCATTCCATATGACACCGCTGTTTTTTTCACCGTAAAGCCCTTCCCTACGGCAAAATTCAAGGTTACCAAAGCTATCGGGTTGGATGTACGTTGAATTGTTGCATATCTTTTTTTCCAAATGCTTGAATGCTGCGCGTACAAGCCCCTTACGAGAAATATAAAGCATACCCCACTGGCAATAAAGGCGTACGGGAATTTTTGCTTTTTTCGCAGCCCACGAAGCATAGTAGCTGGCATTAGGCGTGGAATACTGCACCATGTCAAACCTTTCCTTTTCAAAAATCTTGCGTAGCTTACGCATAGTTGAAAAGCCTGATAAACTTATACCTCTTTTGATTTTTACAGGTATGTAGTGCAGGTACTCAGGTAATTCGCGGGCGAAATTCTCATCCCTGTCACATATCAAGGTAACATCATATCCGCCCACATTATGAAGATACTTAGCGGAGTCGAGCACGAATGCCTTCATGGTATCTGAAATTGTGGTAACTATACAAATTTTTTTCATGCTCTCTCCCTTCTAAGATTGTTTTTTAGTACATTCTCTTTAAAAACTTAACCTTTTTACTTAAATGTATAAAGCCAATAGAAAAGCCTATTGTCAATGCAATAACAACTATTAGTCCTATATAGCTATTCCTGTAAAGCACATCGAAAACCTTTGGTAAGAAAAACGGTAGCATGGACAAGAAAATCCTTTGTGTTACAAATATTAAAATACTAAGCTTTCTAAACCAAATAAATATTTTTCTTTCCTTCAAATCTACGCTTAACGCGGTCATCAAAAGGAAGTATGTAAACACTGCCACAAATATACCGAAATCCATGCCTGTAACATTGAATTTTAGTTTTAGTAAAAAGCTTTCTCCTATCATTAATGCAAAGGAAACGCCCGCGCACGCGCCATACTTGATAGCATTGTCCTTAGATGGCTGTATGTTCATATTAGACGCTAAATATCCCATATAAATAAACGGAAGCGCATTAAACAAGCCGTTTCTTGTAGTTTTAAATACAACATAGTACCAGCTATAAAATGTTCCTATTGGTGTCCCCTCAAATACAAAGTAATATGTGTAACCAAGCATACCAAACACATATAAAGCAACACACAATATTATCATTTGTGTTTTAGATAGTCTTGTAACCAAGAAGTATGCTAATGCAATTCCCACAGCCAATGCTGGTAAGAACCAAATTGTAGAATATGTTTGAATTACTAACGCAGAGTGTAACCAGTTTAAAATGGTTGTAATATTAAAGATACCTTTAATGCACCAGCTACTGATAACGTGTATCATATAAACAGCTGTCCATAATCCGTACATTATCAAAATTCTTTTTTCATAGCTTAAAAAGTATGAAAATTTTCCTTCCTTGGTGGGAATGGAATTAAGCTTTACAAAGAACAAAAAGCCGCTACAAGCGAAGAAAAACGGAACAGACACAATGTATATTGAAAACGCATAGTCAATTATCGGTGGAAATTTTCCCCATTCACTTGCGAAGTGCGCACTAATAATGAACAATGCGCAAATAAACTTTACAATATCAAGTGTCCAATAATTTTTTCTTTTAAGTGGTTCGAGCTGCAATTCAGAGGTTTTTACTGCTTCACTCATTTGTATCCTTCCTTTCAGCTTTGTGGCTTGCATTTTTGATAGTATTAATCAAAAGCTCGTTCAATTCTGCCTTGCTATGATTTTTTACGCCGCAATCATATGCTTTTTTAGAGTACTCGCTTATGATATTAGTATTTGATGCTATATTTTCAAGCTTCATCTTTATCTCATCATAGCTTGTGGCTGTAACCGCAGAATCATAGCGATTAAAGTAATCAATGGGAGCTATATCTTTATCTCCTATTGCAAATATACACTTACCACTCTTTAAATAGTCTGTAATTTTTGTTGAGAATGAAAGACGAGCCGCATTTTTATACTTTTTGTCAAGACTTTCAACAAAAACAAGAATATCGGCTTGCTTTTGTACCTCTTGCACCTCGCTTAAAGTAAGTGCGCCCTTAACAGAGCATCCGTTACGATTTAGTGCAACCTGCTGCTCAGACGTCAAGCTATCCGTTGTATAAATATCAAGCTCGATTTTAGTTCCATCCTTATTTATATCCCCCAGCGCCTCGGCAATTTTAGATAGAGACTTCCACCTACCTATAATAAGCTTGCCGGTGTAAACCATTTTTATCGGATTTGAAAGCGGCTTTTCCTCATATGGATACAAGGAAAACTCAATGCCCTTTGTTAAAATTTCGCTATTCACTCCGAAAACTCTGTCACATTCTTCCTTCTGCTTAGGTGCTATAACGAGAAGCTTTTCACTGTTTCTTATTATGTATTTAACATATTTTCTAAGCCAAGCCCTATGAATTAATGAAATCGGGTTTTTAGGCACCGCCTTAAAGGTGTAGTTATCATCCGCAATGTATGAAACAACAGGCTTACCCGTTCTTTTCATAACGTATTTTTGTAATCTACCCATATATACAGTTGGATAAATTGGCATAAAAAGAACGTCTGCTTGACAGTTGTCTATAAACTCATTAAGCTCCTTGGTTTTCCATTTTCCAAATTTCCAAACCAATTCTCTTACAAAGCCAAGAAGTCCGCTGAATTTACCCTTTTTCTTTGCGTATATTTTTTGCTCTTCCTCCAAGCCCTTATTTTCTGTACCGTCTGTTTCATTTTCAACAACGCTGCCCGTTTTAAGCTTACGCTTTAAAACACTTTTCATAACAACAGGCTCGGAAATTCTGAAAAACTCGTTACAAACAGTTGTTTTAGGCAAGGATGCCCTTGTATATATCTGCGCTACCCTTTGGTTATCCCAGCACTTAAAAAAATCTATAAGCGTGTTAATTCCTGTGTTGTCTCGCCATGCGTTTATGGATGTGACAAGCACCTTTGGAAATTCCTTATTCTCCATTATTTACTCCTTACCTTGCAAAGCACCTTTAAAAAAGTCATCATAAGCCTAAACCCACACAATCTCTTTATCTTATTAAAGGTCTTTGTCCTTGGGTTAAGGTCATATTTCAAAAGATACGATAGCTCCCTTAACTCCTTATAGTGAGCTTTTTTCTCTTTGCTTTTAAAATTTGTATATCCTATAAGTAGATTGCAATACAGCTTTGCAAGTGAAGCAAATATAGCATATTTAAGCTCATCATCCAAATTCGAGGTCTGCATTTTTCCGGTCCATTTTTGAATAATGCCCAAGCAATCAGTTAAATTTTTAGTTTTCCATGACCTCGATGTTGAGTTGGCTGTTTGCCTGTAAACTATATAATCCTCATCAATTCCGTCAATGCTTTTTGCAGACAATATTACACGGTAATACCAATCCTGGTCCTCACCGAGCAAGCCCTTTTCAAACTCAATTCCATTTTCTTTGAGAAGGCTATTTTTTATTGTTTTCGACCAAGGAGAGCAATAAAATGCATCGTTACTAACCAACGCCTTTAATTTGTCTGCCATCGTATCGCATTTTTCCAAATCCGGAATTTTGAAGCTGCAATTTCCAAATTCACCGCTATTTTCAAAATATTTTTTGAATTTATAACAAATTATGTCTGCTCCGCTTTGGGCCTTTTCATATAGCTCCTCTAAAAATGTAGCTCTGTCGATATAATCATCGCTATCTATGTAAATTATGTACTCGCCCTGCGCCACTTGCGTGCCCACGTTTCGAGAATCCGCAGCGCCGCCGTTAGGCTTGTGGATAACCCTTATGCGTTCATCCTTTTCCGCATATTGGTCACATATTTTGCCGCTATTATCCTTTGCTCCGTCATCGACAAGAATCAACTCATAATCCTTAAAGCTTTGAGCAAGAATACTGTCAACACACTGACACAAATACTTTTCCACGTTGTAAACAGGGATTATTATACTAAAAAACATTATTTCACCTCGTTAATTACGTTTGATACAGCTCTACCATCAAGCATAGCGCTGACGTTATTATACATATGGTCCTTCAACCTACCGTTAACTTCCCTTGAAATAGCAGAAACACCGGGAAGCACAATTACGTTTTTACATCTTCTGAACTTGTTTGTAATTGGGTTAGGTAGCTTTTCAAACATATCAAGAACTGCCCCACCAATTTGTTTCTTTTTAAGTGCGTAATAAAAATCACCGTTATTAAATACCGCTTTTCTGCCTACGTTTATAATAACTGCCGTTTTCTTCATGCACGCAAACAATTCCTTGTTTATAAAGCCCCTTGTCGCTTCATTATCAGGCAAGGTAGAAACGATATAATCGTATTTATACAGCTGTGCTTTAAGCTGGTCCTTTGTCCTTAAAATTGCACTATACTGGGATTTCGGCGCACAATACGGGTCATAACCGTCAATTGTTACGCCAAAGCCGAGAAGCCTGTCTGCCACAGCAGTACCAATGTTACCGGCACCCATAATTAACACGTTTTTCCCATTAAGCTCAGTTATAGTATCGTAACCGCGCCTGATTTTGAAGTGCCTGTTATTTGGATTTTTGCGCAGCTTCTTTGCCATTTGCAAAATTCCAAATACAACAGTTTCAGCAATGGGTGCGCTGTAAACGCTACCTGCGTTTGCAACCTTCACCCCGCGCCTTGCGTATGCTTCGCAGGGAACACCGTCAAAGCCTGCGCTTGTAAGCTGAAAAAGCTTTAAGGATGGCAAGTCCATTTTTTCACATTTAATAGCCATCGCGCGTGAGCCGCAAATTGCCACAACCTTGTCATTGCCGTTAAATTTGTCAAGGCTATCAAAGCTCACACACTTCACCTGTGTGTCGCTTGGAAAATCATAATTACTAATAATTTTATCGGACAAAACTATTCTTTCAAAATCCTTGTCCTTTTTCAAAAGTCTTTCGTAGTCCTTTTCCTGACCCGCAAGCATAATGGGACGGTTGTAGCACTCACAAACCATTTTGTATGCACCGTCGCCTAAGGATGCAGCCTTTTCTTTATCTGTTACCAATTCAAGCATTGCGCCCTTTAATGCAGCAGCATTTTTAGGCTCTACAAGTAAACAAGACTCATTTTCCACCATTACCTCGGAGGCGCCGGGTATTCTTGTGGTAATTGTAGGAACGCCCAAGGCGCCAGCCTCTTGAATTACCATACCAAAGCCCTCTCTGTACGTTGGATGAACGAGCACATCCATAGCGGAATAGTACTCCTTCATTCTTTGGTTATCTATCTTGTCCGTAAACACAACCGCATTGCTTGACCTTGCCCAAGACAAAAGCTCCTCGGGAACACCGCAGCTTTCCTCACAGGGACCGACAACCAAAAGCCTTGCGTTCTTTGTGTTTTCGGATATTTCTTTAAATGAGCTTAAAAGCTCTGTGCAGCCCTTATCAGCAGAAATTCTTCCTGCAAAGCCAAATACAAAATCAGTATCTGATATGCCGTAGCGCTTTCTGATTTCGCTTTTCCATTCCTGCTTTTTGTTAATATCGTAAGATTGCATATCAACACCAATAGTGCCGCCCCTGCCAACTACATTTGCCTTATTTTGTGTATATAAGCCCTCTTTTATGGCAAACTCCATATTCAAGGGACTAACAGCCCTTACGTGAGTAGAGTTTTTACAAACCTGCTTTTCAAGAAACTTAAATATTTTTCTCGCAACTCCGCCAAGGCCAACGTATCTAATACCCCATTGGCAATACAGCCTTACGGGAACCTTGGCTTTTTTAGCAGCTATACTTGCATATAATGAAGCGTTTGGAGTTGAATATTGAACAATATCAAACTTTTCTCTTTTAAAGATTTTCTTGAATTTTTTTATTGCTCCAAAGCCGCTAAGGTTAACTCCGCGCGCCATTTTCACAGGAATATAATGAATATATTCAGGCAAGCTTTTTGCAAACTCCTCGTCATTATTACAAATCAATGTCACATCATAACCACATTCATTGTGCAAATGCTTTGCCGTATCCAAAACAAAGCTTTTAAGAGTTAAGGATACGGTTGTTATCATACAGATTTTTTTCACTTCTTACTCCTAATGCTTTCTACAATTTGTGAAACCTTCTCTTTTATTCCCTCAAAATTATTTTCAAATTGTGCCTTGCTATAAGAAAGAATTTCCTTCTCTTTAAGTCTTATGTTATTTACACCCTCAATAAAGTCAGCGCGAACCTCATCAATATTTTCCTTTGCATTGGCATCACAAAAGCCTCTTGATAAAATTGCCATTTCCGAGCCCAAGGCATAGTGCTGTGTTAAAATCATTTCAGCAGGTAAAATACCGTAGCCGATTCTTGCAAAGCCGCCAAAGCCAAAGCGCACGTTGTGTGCCTTTAATATGTTAGCAAGCCTTTCAACGGTGCCGTTTGCCACAAGCTCAAACATAAAGGTCATTTTATGTGCAAGGTGCAAATCGTTAAGACCAATGTGTATTTCGTCAATACCCGGCAAGCCTACGTATTCCTCAATACACTCCTCAGCCTCCTTTGTTTCCAAAAGGAGCATAGTTTTTGCTCTACCGCCAACTAAGGAAATAAAGCGCTCTACCTCTGCCTTAGTCTTGAACATAGGAAGCATAATATAGTCTGCGCCTGCTTCAATAACCTTGTTTATCTCATCCTCTGACTCATCATCCAATGGATTTACCCTTACCATAAGTGAGGATTTGTCAATTACTGCTCTGAGAGCCTTAACATCCTCAACTGTGTGCTTGGATTTTACGGTATTCATTCCTGCTTGGCGTTCTTCCTTGCCTTTATATTCAAGGTCAACCCATACCCTGTCAACCCCTGCATCCTGTGCTATTTTTGCGACATCGGGACGATTTGTAATATACATCAATGTAATAGCCATTCTATAAACCCCTACCTTATCCCATTAATTACTTTATCCTTTTAGCGGGAACGCCAACATATATTCCCGCTTCAACAATATTTTTAACAACAACACCGCCTGCACCAACAGTAACACCGTCACAAACCTCAATAGCCTGTATCGTTGTGCTGCCTGTACCAAGCCAAGCATGCTTTCCGATCTTAGTACCGCCGCATACAACGCTTTTGGGTGCAATATGTGAATAGTCGTCTATTTCACAATCGTGTTCAACAATTGAACCTGTATTTACAATAACATGCTTACCTATATTGGCATCAGCGTTTATAACAGCATTTGCCATTATAGCACTGCCCTCTCCAATTACCGCACTGTCACTAATTACCGCGCTTGGATGAATTGCAGTGTACCATTTGCAATCGGTTAATGAGGCTATTTTCTCCCGCACTGTACCGTTACCAATAGCGACTATAAAGTAGCATTTTGAAGCATAGCGAGTGTAGTCCGTTGTTTTTCCGATTACGATTGAACCGTAAAATTCCCTTTCACAGATAAAGGAATCATCTAAAAAGCCCTCGACAGTGTCTCCGTTGCTCCTAACAATATCGGCAACTACCTTTGCGTGACCGCCTGCACCGATAATAACAACCTTTTTATTCATGCTTTACAAGTTCCTTTTCAACTGTTTCCTCAGTTACAGCCTCCAAGGCAGGCTCCGCATTTCCCTTGAACACCTCCATAGTAGCAGAGGTTTCACTGCTGATGCCTTCCTTTTTCAAAACACTAAGAGCTGTACCGATTATAATTCCAATATCCTTCCACAAGGAAATACTATGTACATATTCTACATCAAGCTTGAACTTTGCTTCCCAAGAAATTGCATTTCTACCGTTCACCTGTGCGTAGCCTGTAAGACCCGGGCGCACGTCGTGACGGTGCCTTTGCTCCTCATTGTAAAGAGGCAAATACTGTACAAGCAACGGACGTGGACCAACGATTGACATATTCCCAATGAAAATATTAATAAGCTCAGGCAGTTCATCAAGAGAGGTTGAACGCAAAAACTTACCGTATTTGGTCAAGCGCTGCTCATCCGGTAAAAGATTGCCGTTTTCGTCCGTTTCGCACGTCATTGTGCGGAACTTAATCAGCTTGAAGATTTTTTCGTTTTTGCCGGGACGGAGTTGAGTAAAGAAGGGATTGCCCTTCATTTTAATTGCACCGAGAATAATAAGCACCAAAAGTATGGGTGACAGCACAAGAAGCGCAATTCCGCTTAGCAAAATATCATAAAACCGTTTAAAAAAATGTCTATACAAAAGGGCAGATAAGATAACCCATAGAACAAGGGCAACAACACAAATTATAAGTATGCCCCACCAGTTAGATGTTAAAGTATGTAAAAGCTCTTTCATTATCTTAAACTTTCCTTTATAGCTTCAATTACGAAATCCTGTTCTTCAACAGTCATTTTAATATCCGATGGCAAGCAAAGACCACGGGCAAAAATGTCCTCACTAACAGGCTTGTCGTATGCTGATATAAAATCATTATCCTTGAAAACAGGCTGCATATGCATCGGCTTCCAAATAGGTCTTGTTTCAATATTAGCCTCGTTAAGCTTTTCTGCAAGTTCAAGCGGAGTAACTCCTACACCCTCATTAATAGTTAAGCAGGAAAGCCAGAAGTTTGGCATTGTATAGTCAAGGTACGGGTTCATCTTAACAGGTGCATCTTTGAGCCCCTCAGCATACCTTTTATAAATCGCTTCTTTTCTTTCTCTGTGCTCATCAAGGTGAATAAGCTGACCTCTGCCGATACCTGCAACTACGTTTGACATACGGTAGTTATAACCGATTTCCTCGTGCTGATACCAAGGGAACGGCTCTCTTGACTGGGTAGCCCAGAAAAATGCCTTTTTTCTTGCTTCCTCAGTGTCAGTAATAAGCATACCGCCGCCTGATGTGGTAATTATTTTATTTCCGTTAAAGCTGATTGCATTGTATTTACCAAAGGTGCCTGTTTGTCTGCCTCTATATGTAGCGGACAAGGACTCTGCCGCATCCTCAATCAAAACAGCGCCGTGCTTTTTACAAATTGCCAAAATCTCATCCATCTTGCTGGGGGTACCGTAAAGGTGAGCCAAGACAACAAATTTTGTATCAGGGTATTTTTGAAACGCCTTTTCAAGAGCAACAGGGTCCATATTCCAAGTATCAGGCTCAGAGTCGATAAACACCTGCACACCGCCCTCGTATGAAACAGGGTTAACGGTTGCAGCAAAGGTCATGCTGGAACAAAACACTCTGTCTCCACGCTTTACCCCTGCCAGCTTCATAGCCAAGTGCAAAGCAGCAGTACCGGAGGAAAGTGCCAAGGTATAATAAGGCTTATCTATGCCTTGGATTAAATAATCGTTCATTTCCTTTTCAAAATTATCGCAGTTAAAGCCAAGAGGCGCTATCCAGTTTTTGTCAAACGCTTCCTGTACAAATTTCATTTCCTCCCCATGCATTGTAGGAGTTGGTAAAACAATTCTCTTTTCCGCTCTTTTCATCTTGTCGTCCTTCTTGTTAAAAACTTCACACTTGTAAACACAAATGCTCAACTTATATATTATCACATTTATATAATTAAGTCAATAATATTCGCGCATTTTCTATATTATAGTAGAGTTTTTGTTGAAATAGATCAACTTTTGCGCTTCGAAAAGGTTGGTTTTATGCAACAAAAACAGACCGCTTTGTAAACGGTCTGTTAATTTTGTAAATTTTTATTTAACTCCAAATAAAAGCTCGCTATAATTTGGCATTGGCCAATATTCCTTGGATGTTAAGGTTTCCATTTCATCAACAACCATACGCAATGCATTCATTGCAGAAAGAACCTTTTCCTCATGGAGCTTAGCGTTTTTCTCTACATCCTTTTCAAGATTTGCTTGATATACTTCTCTTTCAAGTCTTTCAGCTATCTCAAACGCCTCTGTGTTAAGAGAGGAAAGCTTCGTTGCAACCTTAGTTTCGTAGCCCGCATCAATAGACAAGTCATTTTTCATCTTAGCGGTTTTAACAAGCTCCTTTGTATATTTAGATACAGCAGGAATTATTGATTTCTTTGCCATATCAATCATAGTAAGGGCTTCAATGTTAACAACCTTTGTGTAATTTTCAAGCATAATGTCAAAGCGTGCCTTCATTTCCTTTTCGCTGAATACCTTGTTGTTTACAAAGAGGTCAACATTCTTCTTATCTAAGAAATGAGCAATAGCGCAAGGAGTGGTGCGTAGGTTAGAAAGACCGCGTCTTTCCGCTTCCTCTGTCCACTTGTCATCATATCCGTTACCGTTAAACAAAATTCTCTTGTGCTTCTTAATAGTATCTCTTATCAAATCGTGCAATCTTGCATTAAAGTCGTCTGCATTTGACAAAATGTCATAAAACTCATTTAGCACCTGTGTAACGGCTGTGTTGATAACCGTATTGGTATCAGCAATAGACGCGCTCGAACCAAGCATACGGAACTCAAATTTATTGCCTGTGAAGGCAAAGGGGGAGGTTCTGTTTCTGTCTGTTGTATCCTTAGGAAATTTGGGCAAAATATGTACGCCGACACGCATTTGCTCCTTTTCCTTACCCATATATTTTTCATCTCTTTCAAGAGCATCAAGAACTGCACTTAATTCATCGCCAAGGAACATGGATACAATAGCAGGAGGCGCTTCGTTTGCACCAAGACGGTGGTCATTACCTGCGCTTGCAACTGAAATCCTGAGAAGATCCTGATATTCATCAACCGCTTTTATAACAGCACAAAGGAAAAGCAAGAATTGAGCATTTTCGCAAGGTGTTTCACCCGGCTCTAACAGATTAATGCCTGTGTTTGTTGAAAGGGACCAGTTATTATGCTTACCGCTTCCGTTTACGCCTGCAAATGGCTTTTCGTGAAGCAAGCAAACAAATCCGTGCTTTTTGGCAACCCTTTGCATAAGCTCCATTGTTAATTGGTTATGGTCGGTTGCTAAGTTCGTGGTTGTGAAAACAGGGGCAAGCTCATGCTGAGAGGGAGCAACCTCATTATGCTCGGTTTTTGCAAATACGCCAAGCTTCCAAAGCTCCTCGTCAAGCTCTAACATATAAGCCTTCACCCTTGGCTTAATCGAGCCGAAATAGTGGTCGTCAAGCTCCTGTCCCTTCGGGGGCATAGCGCCGAATAAGGTTCTGCCTGTATATACAAGGTCAGGTCGCTTATAATATAAATCCTTATCTATCAAAAAGTATTCCTGCTCAGGACCGACAGTAGTCCTTACACGGGTAACATCCTCGTTACCGAACAAGTGAACTATTTTTATAGCTGCCTTGCCAAGCACTTCCATTGAACGTAGCAACGGTGTTTTTTTATCAAGTGCTTCACCGCCGAAGGAGCAGAATGCAGTAGGAATACAAAGGGTTTTACCCTTAATAAATGCGTAAGAGGTCGGGTCCCAAGCGGTATATCCTCTCGCCTCAAAGGTAGCGCGCAAGCCACCTGAGGGGAACGAGGAGGCGTCCGGCTCACCCTGAACAAGCTCCTTTCCCTTAAATTCCATAATAACGGTGGAATTGTCCTTAGGAGAAATAAAGCTATCATGCTTTTCGGCAGTTATACCTGTCATAGGCTGGAACCAGTGGGTATAATGAGTTGCGCCCTTTTCAATAGCCCAATCCTTCATAGCTGCGGCTACAACGTTGGCAAGGGACAAATCAAGGTGCTTACCGTTTTGAATTGTGTTTTGCAAGGAATTATAAACATCCTGTGGCAAACGCTCCTTCATAACCTCGTCATTAAACACCATAGAGCCAAACATTTCAGATATTGTCTTCATAAAATTCTCCTTTAAGACTTGTTCTCGACTTGAATTATACTATTTTTTGCTTTATTTGTCAAGTAAATATTTAATTACAGATAATATTGTCAAAAAGTGTTGCAAACTGAGAATGTTTGTGGTACAATATATTGAGTATTTTTCACTTGGCGCAACAATATGTAGTATTAGTTTATGCGCCTTTACAAAAAACGGCACTATTTTATTTGGGAGGTGCAAAATATGAAATGCCCACACTGCGGCTGCGTTGACTTAAAGGTTGTTGACTCTCGCCCAATTGAAGAAAATTCAAGCATCAAAAGGCGCAGGGAATGCTTAAACTGTCAAGCCCGCTTTACTACATTTGAAACTATTGAAACGATTTTGCCAATGGTAATTAAAAAGGACGGTGGTAGAGAGTTTTTTGACAAGAAAAAGGTTCTTGCCGGTATCATTAAGGCTTGTCAAAAGCGCCCTGTTGACTCTGTTGCCATTGCCACAGCGGTTGAAAACAACGTGTTAAACTCTTTGAAAAGCGAAATTACGTCAGTCGAAATCGGTGAAATGATAATGAGTGAGCTTATTAAGGCTGATGCTGTTGCATATATCCGTTTTGTTTCCGTTTACCGTGATTTTAATGACGTTGAAAGCTTTATGAAGGAGCTAAAAAAATTCCTATAAAAATGAGAAATCGCACACTGGGTGTGCGATTTTTTATCTTTTATCACATTTTTTCTCGCGATAAGAAAGCCACAAATCTGCCAAAGAACGGTATTCAACGTCAGCACTTACCACTAACCTTTCATTGATGCAACCCCACCATTCATCTTCTGGTATTGTCAAAGCATCAATTATACTGTTATTTTTGTACTTGCCCACAAAAAAGGTGTCGCATATTTCACTTTCATCTCCGCAAAAGCCTATAACGTAATACTCATTTTCGCGTTCCTCTATGTAGTTTATCGCCATATCTTCACCAAGCATCCACTGACTGACTCTTGAAAAATCCTTGGTATCATATACAGAAAGTGCATTGTGCAAATCGTCTATTTGCCGTTCAATGTTCAAAAATTGCTTACCATCAGATGAAAAGCAGCAACCGTCATCTTGGGCATAACTCACTTTTGAGGTGCGAAGCTTTTTGATCAATGTCAAAGTTTCCAAAGAATAAACCGCTAATACGCCCTCTGTACTTTTCACTACCAATATATCTCCTTTTGGAGAAATAACGGGTAAATACGCATATTTTAGCCCTTTAAATTTTGCTAATTCGTTTCCCTTCTTGTCGTAAACAAAAACAGTTCCGCCTGTGCATGCTACAACAAATTTTTCATTACTTGCAGTACTAACAATTCTCGACATTTTTACCTCCCCAAACCGTTATTGAACAATATAAGTTTTGCATAGCCTCAAAACTATTTTTTCATTAACGCTTCAAGCTCATCCTTGGAGTAAAGAATATTCAAGGCTGACAGCATAGCGTTAGGCGACATGGTCGAGGGCAAGCCTATTCTTTCAAGGAAGGATTTGCGGGCATTTGCGCTGTCGTCCCTGCCACTTGGCCCGTATCTATACAGGTCACTTTTTGTTATTCCGCCAACGCACCTTTCCTCGCCTTCATCGGAAAAGGGCTCTAAGAGCTTTAAGAGTGTTTCCTTTTCCACACCCTCTACCCCTAAAATGCCCTCCTTTGACGGACTTCTTTTTCTTTTTTCTTTTCCTTCAACTCTCGGTATATACAGGTTTATTATTTTGTCAGGTGGCAAAATAGTTTTAATGTGTGAACGAATCAGATGTCCGCCTCCGTCAGAGTCGGTTAAAAGTATAATTTTATCCTTTTCGCAAAGTCGTTTTATCAAGAGAGCCTTTTCCTTTGAATTAAAGATTTCAAAGCCCCCTGTGGTTATAATTGTGGCATTTACCAAGGAATCAAGCTTGATTTTGTCATATTTTCCCTCTACTATAATGGGGTATTTTATTCTTAACATCTCACTCTCTCCCTTCCTTCCGTTTTATTGGCTAAGACAGCAAAACAGCTTGTTTTTAAAGCACAAATAGCTTAACCGCCTTGATAGCGCTACCGTTTGGATATTCCTTAACCTGTCCCAAGGCGAAAAAGCCGTTTTTATCACAAATGCGAACAAAGCTGTTTTCCACTAAGCTTGTGCCTATCTTTTTTTGGTAAATTTCGCAGCCGCTTCTACACAGCCTTGCGTAAAAGTCGGGCAAGGTCACTGATGGCGCTTCTGTAAATAAGCTTTCCACAGGCATTAAAATGCCCTCCCTTTCACAAGGGGTCATATCTTCAAGCTGAGAAATTGTAAATGCATCTTTTATATTAAAATCTCCGCTTTGAGTTCTTTGAAGCTCTGTCATAGCTGCACCGCAACCAAGTCTTGCGCCAATATCGGCACAAAGCGTCCTTATGTATGTTCCCTTAGAGCAGGAAACCTTTATTCTATATAGTCCCTGTTTCTCATCAATTACATATGGCTCGATTGAATAGATACAAATATCTCTTCCTTGACGTTCAACCTCAATACCCTTTCTTGCCAGGTCAACAAGCTTTTGCCCGTTTACCTTTAAGGCGCTGTACATTGGTGGCACTTGCTTAATGCTGCCAATAAATTGTGCGCCAGCCTCAAAAAAAGCATTTTTGTCGGGGATAGTGTCTGATTTTGTTAGAATTTCCCCTGTGATATCTTCCGTATCAGTTGTGATTCCTAAGCGTAACTCAGCTATGTATGTCTTGTTTTCACTTAGAAGATATTCTGCCGCTTTTGCAGCCCTTCCAATCAAAATGGGAAGTACCCCTGTGGCAAGAGGATCAAGGGTGCCCGTATGGCCTACCTTTTTTGTGCCATACAACCGCCTTATTTTAAAAACTATATCGTGGGATGTAACACCCTTATGCTTATTTACAAGTATTACACCGCAAAGCTCTTTTTCCATTTTTTATCTCGCTTTAAATTCGTTAACCGCTTTTTCAAAAGGAGGGATACAGGTGGAAAAAGCAGACACAGGGTCGCTTGAAACCACCGTTGCACCGGATGCACGCATATGCCCGCCGCCACCAAAGGCTG
Organism: Clostridia bacterium; assembly: GCA_017623975.1. Taxonomy (GTDB): domain Bacteria; phylum Bacillota; class Clostridia; order Oscillospirales; family CAG-272; genus RGIG2000. The sequence continues at coordinate 101,064 of JAGANX010000060.1, read as the reverse complement.
AACAAACCTGCGAAACATCAATGTCACAGTTGGCTCTCGAAGAAATTGCGAATTTTTGAGGGTCCTTGCTGCTTTGCTTTATGGAAACCGCTACAAGCACACCCTCAATGCTTCTTATACAGTTTACAATGTCGGAAATATCCTCGTCACCAATACCGTTTTCCTTTTTCATTTCGTTAGTTATCATAATGACAGCCAAAGAGCCATCGCAAAGAAGCTCCATTTTATCAAGGGTTAGCCTTTGCGCTTTGATTTCACCCAAGGTTTTAGACTCGAAAATAATTCGGTTTATTTCAGCGTGGTCAATTCCTTGTGAAATTACCTCTGCACCGTATTTCATAGACCTTGTCGTTACGTTTGAGTATCTAAAACCGCCCGTGTCCCCACTCATGCCTGCATAAATGCATACGAAAAAGTGCTTTGGCAGGGAAATATTAAGCTCCTTATAGAAGGAAAAAATTATCTCTGCGCAGGATGCACCTAAGTCCTCATAGTAAGGGGCAAACCTTGTATTCATACCGTGGTGGTCGATTATTAAATCAACCCTGTCACTTAAATAGCTAAGCTCACCAAGCTGCATAGGTGAGGCAACGTCAACCGCTATGATTCTTTCATAAGAGCCTTCGACATATTCCATGCTTTCGCCATTTGTAATAAAGGCGAACTTTGGTGATGGCTTATCACAGCAGGCAACACTGACGGAGGAGCCAAAATATTCAAGAATGTGCTTTAAGCCAAAGGCACTGCCAAGGGTGTCAGGGTCCGGGTTTTTGTGGCATAGCACCAAGGTTCTTTTTGCGGGCTTTATTATTTCTAATGCTTCTTCAAAATTAAGCCTGTTCGTCATCTTCGTCTTCCTCTAAGGGCTTTATATCAAGTGTTTTTAATATGCTTGAAATGTTAGCGCCGTATTCCATTGAGCTATCGTATTCAAAGGCAAGCTGAGGTGTTATTCTTAAATTGATACGCCTTGCAAGCTCAGAACGGAAAAAGCCTGCGGCACTTTTAAGTGCCTTTAAAACCTCGTCCTTATCATTTCCCAAAACGGAAAAGAAAATCTTTGCAAATTTCAGGTCGGGCGAAACCTGTGCGGCAGTGATGGAAACCAAGCTGCCTGTAATTCGAGGGTCCTTTACATCTCTTAAAATTTGTGCCATTTCTTGCTTAACGGCATCATTTATTCTGTCTCTTCTGTATTTAGCCATGTTTTCTCCTTGAATGCTTAAAAATCTAACATCAATTAGTGTATATAAGATAGTATAACACACATTGTATAGAATTTCAAAGAAAATTTTAATATTGGTTGAATTTCTTTACATGTGTATGTTAGAATTAAATTAGAAAACCGTTAAGGAGAAAAAATATGGAAATTGTAATTATAATTTTGTGCGCACTGATTATTGGTATTTTACTTTTTATGTTGTTTAGAAAGCAGGCAACAAGCGCATCTGTTGATAAGGAGGAAATAAGAAAAGCGGTGGATGAAAGCATAAATGCCATGGCAGCATTACTCCTTAGCAGTATTGAAAATACAAACAAGCTGTTTTCCGGGTCTGTTGGCGACAAAATAGGCGAGCTTAAAGAGGGAACAAAGGAAAGGCTTGACCAAATTGATAAAAGTATTAGCAGGGCACTTTCGGAAATTCGCCGTGAAAACACGGAGAAGCTTGGCGAAATTCAAAGGGCGGTTGATGAAAAGCTGCAAAAGACACTTGATGAAAGGCTTAAATCTTCATTTGACAATGTTGTTTCCCAAATAGGCAATGTAAATAAAGCAATTGGTGAAATTAAAAATATCGCCGCAGATGTGGGCTCGCTTAAAAACGTGCTTACAAACGTAAAAACAAAGGGCATTGTTGGTGAGGTTATTCTTGGTAACATAATCAGTGAAATTTTAACAAACGACCAATACGAAGAAAACTTTGCAACCAAAAAAGGCTCTCGTGACGTGGTTGAGTTTGCTATAAAAATGCCGGCAGGGGCACAGGGTGAGTATGTTTATCTCCCTGTTGACTCAAAGTTTCCACTTGAAATATACTATAAAATCAAGGATGCCATTGACAAAGGAAGCAAGGACGAGCTTGATATGGCACGTAAGGAGCTGCGGAATAAGCTGAGGACATATGCTAAGGATGTAGCCACGAAGTACATAAGTGTACCGGATACAACAGATTTTGCAATAATGTTTTTACCAATTGAAGGGCTGTATGTTGAAGCCATAGAGGGTGGGCTTTTTGAAGAATTTCAGCGTGAATTTAAGGTGAATATAGTTGGTCCGTCAACCCTTGCCGCCTTGCTTAACGCCCTTCGCTCAGGCTTTAATTCCCTGGCAATTCAAAAGCGAAGCAATGAGGTATTTAAGCTTTTAGAAGCGGTTAAAGCTGAATTTGAAAGCTTTGCAAAGGTATTAAGCGGAGCGCAGCAAAGGGCAGACCAATTAAGTGATGAGCTTGAAAAGTTAGTAGGCACACGCACCCGCCAAATGCAGAAAAAGCTTAAAGATATTTCCATAATTTCCTTAGAGGAAGCAAAGCAAATAATTGATGAAGAATAAAAACAGGCAAATCCGATTGGATTTGCCTGTTTTTATTCAAGATAGTTTTCTCTAAGCTCATTTAAATAGTTTTCGTCTAAGCCAAGCTGATTTTTTAAAAAGCTGTCCATGCCGCCGTGGACACTGTCAATTGTATCAAGGGCAGCGGTTATGTAAGAAATATCCACACCGGAAAGGGGCTCTATTGTGTCAATAATTTCCTGCTCTATCCCCTTTTCCTTGCCAAGCTGCTTAGCTTCCTTTATAACTGCGGCATAGCTTTCGTTAGTCAAAAGATAGTCCTTTATAATATCCTCACGGCTAACGCCCAAGGCAGAGAGGAAAATAAGCGTGCCAACCCCAACCCTGTCCTTTCCTGCTGAGCAGTGGTACAAAACAGCACCCTCTTTATTTTCCTTTAATTCGTCAAGAAATTTTCTGTAACCGTTTAAGCAAAACTCGTCACTTACCAAGGGGATATATAAGCTTGCAAGCCAGCTAACCCCACCCCTTCCAAGCTCACAGGAAAAATTCACAAGTATCTCAGCTAATGAAAGAGGCTTCTTTGGTTTTTCCCTTGTGATTCCTGCGGTTAATGACTTTAAAATCGGGTTTTTTATCCACACAGCTCCGCCAATTTCACGGTCAGGGGAGCTTATAATTTCATCCTCTGTTCTAAAATCTACAATTCGTTTCAGTCCATATTCCTGCAATTTTTTTGCGTCGCTTTCGGTAGCGGGGGAAAGATTATCGCTTCTTATGACCCTGCCTGTTTTTATTCTTTTTCCACCGTAGCCAACTAACCCGCCTAAATCACGGGCGTTTGACATACCCTCAAATTCTATTTTCATACGCTTTATACTGTATCCTTTAAGGTTATTTTATAAAATTATATCATAAAACATTGAAAAAGGCAACGGTTTATGATATTATTGTCATATAATGTACTATGGGGGTACTAAAAATGGATATTAAGAAAATCGCTGCCCAAATGGCAAAATCATATGAAGAATCTGATATTACAATGCTTTCCTGCAATCAGTTGCCTGATAAGGGAGAGATTATTTCTATTTTAGAGGACTTAAAGTCCTTGTTTTTCCCTGCCTATTTTGGCAAGGTTGACTGCGCTGAGCCAAGGGAGTTTGCCGAGCAGCTTTTAAGCTCTGTATATTACCGTTTAAAAAAGCAGATTGAGCTTGCCTTATCCTTTAATTCACAAAAGGATGTAAAGGAAAGAGCTGAAAATATTACACAGGAGTTTATTAATGAGCTTCCTAATGTTCATAAGCTTCTTATAAAGGACGTGCATGCAACCTTTGAGGGGGACCCTGCGGCAAACAGCTTTGAGGAAATTATTTTTTCATACCCGGGCTTTTATGCAATCTTGGTTTACCGTATTGCCCACCTTTTGTATCTTAGCCGTGTTCCCTTTATTCCAAGAATAATGAGTGAATATGCCCACGGTAAAACAGGTGTAGACATTAACCCGGGTGCAACAATCGGCGAATATTTCTTCATTGACCATGGTACAGGTATTGTAATAGGCGAAACAACGGTTATCGGTAACCATGTGAAAATCTATCAAGGCGTTACCTTGGGCGCACTTTCTCCGCGCAAGGGTCAAAGCCTGTCGGGTGTTAAAAGGCATCCAACCGTTTGTGACGGTGCTACTATTTATTCAGGCTCATCAATTCTCGGCGGAGAAACCGTTATTGGTAAGGACGTAGTTATAGGGGGTAACTCCTTTATTACGGAAAGCGTTGGTGACGGCGCTAAGGTAAGCGTTAAAAAGCCCGAGCATATTATTAAGTAAGGTGAAAAAATGAAGTATAAAATTAAGACTATAACAACACAAAAGGACTATAAGGGTAAAAGTATTTTTGACCGTGCAGCAGATGAGCTTATGATAGAGGAAACCTTTTCTGCATTTGAAGGGGATGATACTATTGAAACAAGCCTGTGCGGAGAGCTCGACTCAGTTGGGGACCTATACATTCTTTCCTATGAGGAAGAAACGGAGGGCATGGGCGGAGTTTACACAGAGGTAAAATTCGACACAAACAAGCCCGAACAGGTAACAATTTCCCGAACGGGAGCTATTGATACATTTATGCGCTTTGAAAAAGGAAAAAGGGACATCTGTGTCTATAATACAGGCATTATGCCCTTTGAAATTTGTATTTATGCAAAGGATGTTGACAACAGGCTTTTGACAGAGGGATATCTTGAAATTACTTATTTAATTGAAATCAAGGGTGCGTGCGCCCAAAAAACTGTAATGAAAATGGAAATTGAAAAGCTATGACGGAAACAGAGTTTAAAGAGGAGCTTAAAAATCTTTGCGGCGGATATTTGTTTTTTGGCGGCGAGGATTATTTGAAGTACACCTACTCAAAGGAGGTTCAAAAAAATATTTTGGACGGTACCTTTGACGATTTCAACCACATAGTTATTTATGCGGAGGAGTATTCACCCTCCGTCCTTTCAAGTGCAATTTTTACCTTGCCCATGATGGCAGAAAAAAAGCTTGTTGAAGTGCGCGGCGTTGATTTTAACAGTATGAAAAAGGACGATATTTCAGCTCTTGAAGACACCCTTGCAGCCTTAGGAGAAAATAGACATACCGTGCTTTTAATTCGTGCGGATAATGAATATTTTGACCCAGGCAGGCTACCTAACAGACCAAGCGAAATTTATAAAATGCTGACGAAATATGTAACTCCCGTTCAGTTTGAATTTCCAACGCCCGCAAGGTTGAAGGGCTGGATATCCAAGCATTTCAGCCGTGGGAAAATTGAATTTGACCCCACCCTGTGTGAATATTTGGTATCTATGTGCGGTCATGATATGTGGGCTCTTTCAAAGGAAATAGACAAGCTTTGTGCTTATGCAAAGCAAAATAACCTTGAAAAAATAGAGGCTAAGGATATAGATTACATTTGCTGCAAAACTATTGAGTTTGATGATTTTCAGCTTACAAACGCCCTACTTGACAGAAACAAGGGCTTGGTATTTGAAACGCTGCGCCGCCAAAAATCAGCCCATGAGCCTGCTCAGGCAATACTTGGCTCTATAATTAGACTTTATTCCGATATGCTCCTTGTACAAAGGCTGTACACAGGCGGAATGAATAAGGGTCAAATTGCAAGTGCCCTTAACATCCATGAGTTTAAGGTTGGTAAATATTTATCGGGCATGGCGGGAATCGGTGAAAAGAAGCTTAGCCGTGTGGTAGAGCTTTGCAAGGAGGCAGACATTAAATCAAAGTCCTCATCAAACGTAACCTCGTATATAGCAGTTGAACGGTTGGTTAGTGCAATTTGTGCACTTTTGTGCAGATGAATTAAAATGGAGGAGAAATGAAATGGAGCTTTTCAAATACAGAAATCTTGCTCTGGGTTGCTGTGCCTTTTTAATTGCTCTGTTTTTATCCTTTTACACAACTACACTTATTAGGATAACTACCCTTTGTTTTTCAGGGGTAGTTTTAATTTTGCTTTTTATTATTTATCTTACCAAGCGAAATAGTAAAAGCCTAAATATGGTTTGTCACTACTCACCTGCTTTGCTCTTCATTATGTTAGCCATGGTAATTTCGTTAGCCTCCTTTGACAAAAGCGAGCTTGAAAAGCTTTGTGACGAAAAAGAGCACAGTATAAATGCAACGATTACTCAGGTGAATTTTCAATCAAATCACTTTGGGGCTTATACTGCTGAGCTTTATGAAATTGACGGCGAGCCCTTTAAGGATAGAATTAAAGCTACTCTATATTCAAGCAACCTACAACGAGGTGACACAATATCTGCAAAAGGGTATTTTAGTAAGATCCGCCACTCCGATATTGGATTTGACGAGGCAGATTATTTACTTAGTGGTGGCATTACAATAGCATTTGAGGGATACGATATCGAAATCACGGGCTATGTTAAATTTCCGGTAAAGGATTTTCTTGATGGCGCAAACAGCTTTCTTGATACACAGCTTAGCAAAATCAACGATGAGGATACTCACTCTATGCTTTCAGCACTGTTCCTCGGAAACAAATCTCTTTTAAGCGACAGCATTAAAAGAGATTTTACAAGAATCGGTCTTAGCCATGTCCTTGCCCTTAGCGGTATGCATATAACTATTATAATTACACTTTTTGGCTTTGCCATAACTCCCTTACCGCTTCCAAGAACAATTAAAGAGCTTTTGCTAATTTTATCAACCTTTATTTTTGTTGGAATTACAGGATTTTCAGAATCTGCCCTGCGTGCAGGAATTATGGTGTGCCTTGTTTATTTTCTGTTTTTCTTCGGTAGCAGAGCCAATCTTATTTCCGCCCTATTCTATTCGGTAACGCTAATTTGTATTTTTAGCCCTTACAGTATTTTCTCACTTTCTCTTTTACTTTCCTTTTTTGCCATGCTTGGCTGCATAATTTCATCGAAATTCATCCACAGGGTAGGCTTTTTGCGAAATTCGAAAATCAAGCTGTTTAAGTTTATCATTTATACCTTCATCAGCTCTGCCTTCGCCTCTGTTTTCACCTTGCCTCTTATTTCAATATTTTTTGGCTCCTTCACTGTTTTATCCCTTATTACAAATATTGTTGTATCTCCTCTTTTCTCACTTTTGATTTACCTCTCTCCCGTGTTTTTAATGGCTTCGAGTGTTCCCTATGCTTCCACAGCGATAGGCTTTATTTGTATAAAGGTCACAAGGCTTGCAACATTTTTAGGTGAGCAGTTTTCAAAAATCGAAAATTTAATTATCCCAATTATAAATACGGCACAGCTTATAGGTGTTTTAGTCATTTCAATTTTTCTTTTAGGTGTGCTGATTTGTGCTAAAAAACACCTTAAATGTATGGTGCTTGGTTGCATTTGCGGCATTTTGATTTTTATTGGCGGTACGGTTTTTCTGTTTGTGCAGAGATATAATAATGTGTATGTGGGTGGATACAGCTTTTTAGAAAACGATATTGTATTCATAGAGGACGAGAACGAAATAACTGTTTTCGATATTACAAACACTAAAAAATCCGACTATGCTTATGCAAACGGTATCAGTGCTATGCTCGGTTACAGTGAAATTGACAACTATGTTATAACAGACTATTCTACCACCACACACATTTGCTTTGACAATTTAAGTAGCAATATTATTGTAAAGCGCGTATTCGTTCCACTGCCGATGACGGATGAAGAATTAAGTGTATATTCTCAGATTTGTGAAATAGGAAAACAAAAAAGCATTACTGTTGAATTTTTCAAAACAGAATTTAAAACGCAAAATACAAGAGTCACCTTCGCTAAATCGACAAATCTTCCACGCACATCAAAAAGAGTAATAGCCTTTACTATTGAAAGCGGAACTTCTAAATTCACATACTTAGGCGCAGGTGCCTTTGAGCTATGTGATAGTTTTGTTGACGAAAGCGTTTACCTTTCCGACATTGTTATTTTTGGTGCTTACGGTGCAAAATATAAGATAGAATTTGATTATGATGTTCCGTACCTTGACTATTGTGTGTTTTTTGGCAGCAGCGAAGAATACGCAAGCGATAGCTTTTACGAAAAAATAAATGATAAAAGGGTCAACATTAATAGGTTCTGCATTGGCACGAATTGATGGTTAAATTCCACTTGATTTTTTTCTGCAATATGGTAAAATATAATTAGGCTACTGATTAAAGGAGTAACTATGCAATCATTAAAGGAATTATATAAAATAGGTCGCGGTCCGTCAAGCTCACACACAATGGGACCCGAAAAAGCAGTTAATCGCGTAAAACAGGAGTTCAAAAATGCCGATTTGTTCAAAATTACTCTTTTCGGCTCTCTTGCACTAACCGGTCAAGGTCACGGAACGGACAGAATAATAAAGGAAACTCTCGCACCTGTTAAGTGCGAAATAGCCTTCGATAAAAAATCTCCCTGCGATGTACATCCCAATACCATGGATATTGAAGCTTACGAAAAGGGTGAATTACTTGGCAGGCACCGCATTTACAGTGTGGGAGGCGGCAGTGTTGTTTTTGATGGCGAGAAAGAGCTTGAAAAAAACAATATCTACTCTTTTAGCTCATTTACTGAAATTGCAGATTACTGTGCAAAAAACAACAAACGCATTTGGGAGTTCGTTTTAGAGTGCGAGGGCAAGGAGATTTTTGATTATCTTCACACTGTATGGGAGGTTATGAAAAACTCCATCAACCAAGGGCTTACAACAACGGGCATTTTGCCTGGCGGCTTAGGTACACAGCGCCGCGGACAAATACTTTATAACCAACGCCACATTGACGAAAGCGCACAAACTAAGGAAAACCGTCTTGTTTGCTCCTATGCCTTTGCAGTAAGTGAGCAGAATGCTTCGGGCGGCACAATTGTAACTGCGCCTACCTGTGGCGCTTGCGGTGTTGTCCCCTCTGTTTTAAAATATTACCAGGACAAAAATGGGTTCAGCGATGAACAAATAGTGCGTGCGTTAGCAACAGGCGGTATTATTGGAAACTTGATTAAAACAAACGCTTCCATCAGCGGTGCCGAATGCGGCTGCCAAGCGGAAATCGGTTCTGCCTGCTGTATGGCTGCTGCCGCCTTGGCTGAGCTTTTTGAAATGGGGCTTAACCAAATTGAATATGCGGCAGAGGTGGCTATGGAGCACCATTTAGGACTAACCTGTGATCCTATTGGCGGGCTTGTGCAAATTCCTTGTATTGAAAGAAATGCAGTAGCCGCTATGCGTGCGATTAATGCCTTATCCTTAGCTAACTTTTTGACAGATAGCCGTAAAATAAGCTTCGACCTTGTTATCAAGGTTATGTACGAAACAGGTAAAAATCTACTAAGTGACTATCGGGAAACCTCCTCGGGCGGCTTAGCAAAGCATTACACAAAAATAGATTAACACAAAAGGCAAGCTATTTTCCATTTCAAACCAAACGGGTTCGATTCCCGTAAGGCTACGGCTCGATATGTTTGCTGCGCAAACGAAGTATTTATCTCATATCGCATTGGAGCGTAGCGACAATATATGGAGCTTGAGCGTAGCGAAAGCATATCGAGCCAACGAAGTTGACATATCGACAGAATAAAAACAAGAGCAAGAATAGAAGGAGGTTTATCCTTTTACTCTTGCTCTTTCTGTTGGTATAAAGTGATATTCTTTGCTGCCGCAAAGAGTGATATTGTCGCACAGCGACAGTGATATTAAAGCCTTGCGGCATCAGTGATATTCTATTCGCCCTAAACTTGCGTAGCAAATATAACTCGGCGTAAGCCGAATATCACTGCGAAGCCATAGAACTCGCCGCAGGGGAATAAAGTTAGCGTGATACTCCGTTAAGAGTATCACGCTAAGGATTGGGAATTAGTCTTATTATTTGTTTACAACAACATAAACAGGGTTTTCAGAAACGTTAATTGATACATAGCCGCTTGCGTCAACTGTCAATTCAGTCTTTTTACCTGTTGCACTGCTGCCTTCCTCAACTGTGTTACCAGCTGCGTCAACTGCAACCTGTGTTTCAACAAGTGTTACGCTTTCGTAATCTGTACCAACAAAGAGTCTGTATCCGTTAACCTTTGTCATATTAGATGTAGGACACCATACTGCATATGCCTCATCATGATCAGCATTTGAGTATTGATATACCCAAACGTCATCATTACCGGAAGCAAGCTCACGGCGGAATGTGTAATCGTTAAGTGTGTGGAAAAGTGTGCTCATGTAGTACCATGAATGCTTCTTACTCATCTTAACCTCTGCGCTGTTACCTGCAAACACACCGTCTTTTATGTAGTAGTATCTGTCCTTACCATTTTCATCAGGCTCACCCTTAATGCAGTCCTCACCCTTAACTGTGTAAATAAGTGTTGGGTCATCGCCGCCGTTTAAGAATGTGTAACCGAAGATACCGCAAGTACCGTACTTACCGTATGTATCTCTGTCATTACCGAGGTCATTTGCCATATACATTGTTGCCTTGTCAACACCGCAGGAGGACAAAAGAATGTATGCTCTTGTAAGCCACATTGCTTGAACCTGACGGGCTGTGTATTCACCGTAACGGTGTGAGGATGTCATTGTTTCGTAGGATTCGTTTGTATCCCAGCCAAACTCAGTAAGCCATACCTCAACGTCCGGATAATATCTATCTCTGAATTCAACAAGCTTAGACATAGCATCTACAAGACCGTATTCCTCAGGGCTAACACCAACGTAAACACCTTCACCGTTGAGAACATAGTACTCACCGAAGTATGTATGTACGTTAAATGCGTCCATAGCAATTGCGTCGTTTTTAGATGTCCATGTACCGTGGATATCGCTTCTGTTAGCTCTCATCCAGTAGCACATAGAAGCAATATATTGGTTACCAATACCTGCAAGACCTGACATAGCAACCTTGATATCAGGGTCAGCTGTTTTAGCGCCCAAGAAGTATGTAAAGTCATCAGGATTATAAACATCTGCCAAAACAGTTCTCATATGTCCATCATATGCGGCAGAAACCATGGCAGCGTGCTGATAAGGTGTTGCACCTCTTTGGTCTTCACCGTTTGGCTCATTACCAAATTCAAGCCATTTAATATAGTTAAGACCGATTTGTGTACCGCCGTCAGAGTGCGCTCTTACATTCTCGTAGAGGTAATCCATTCTTGAACTGCCGTAACGTGCTGCATACTGATACATAACATCTGCATATCCAATATATGTAGATGGCAAATATTTTTCAGTAAATGAAGCAATCTCAGCATTGAGCTTACCTGTTAGCTTATTGTATGTTCTTGCAGGGTTATCACCTTCACTCCACTGTAAGCAAGGAATGATAAGGTTATATGGAGAATAATCTCTGTATTTTTGGTCAAAGTTACCAACGTTTGTTCTTATCAATGATGTAGCCTTCATTGGGAAGGATGACCAGTTGTAAGACCAACCGAGGTTATGATATTCACGAATAACGGAAACGCAGGAATATTCTTCAACTGTGTTCATAGCACCGTCACCGAGAAGTGCGCACATACCCATCATCTCACCGACTGTTGGGAGCTTGTGCTGTGTATTACCGATTTCATCTCCCGCGGTTTCGCCTGTTTGGTAACCGTAAATAACTACTTCAACAGGAGCCTCACCGTCAAGGAATTGAAGCTGGATAAATCTAACCTCACCGCCGATTGGAATTCTGTTCCAAGCGTTAGTTTTCAAGTTGATTGCAGGATATGATTCATTTGTTGTATCCCAAGCACTTGGTGTATTGAAGTTTGCAAAGTTCTTGGATGAACGAACGTCCAAGTCGTATGCGGTATGACCGTAAAAGACTTCAATATATTCAACGTAGTGAGTATATTCAAGGTCAATAATAGGTGCTAAGTCAGTACCGTATCTTTCATGAGTTTCGCCGTAATAGTCTCCCCTGCCCTCATTCCAGTCATCCTTATGGTAATAGAACTTGGAAAGTCTGTTTGTAGGGAGAACACCTTGAAGAACGCCGTCAAATTCGTCAATCAACGGTGTCAAATCCTTGATAACCTCACCACAGTAAACAGAGGTAATTCTGTTAGGGTCAACGTAAACAAGGTCAATACCGCCGGCACGAACAGTTTCAATAGTACTCTTTTCGCCCTTTGAAATTGCTTGAACCGCTATGTAGTATTTTGCGGTCTTGCCAACTACCAAGTTAAGAGTAGCAGACTTAACCTCGCCTGCGCCTGATACTACCGCATCGGTAACAAGTGTAGCGCTTTCAAAATTTTCAGCAGTGATAGGCTCGCTGCTGTATCTGATTTCATACGCAAGGTCCTTGCCTGTTGCGTTAAATCTGATTGTAACAGTAGTAGAACCGATTTCACCAATTCTCAAATACTTGATAACGGGAGCAACTGTTCCTGTTGGAACTCCATCGCCGGGATCAGGTGGTGTTACAGGTGGGTTTGAGCTACTTGTTCCGCCTGTACTGCCTGTGCTGCTGCCCGGACCGGGAACTGAGCTGCCTGTACTGCCTGTGCTGTCGCCGGGACCGGGAACTGAGCCGCCTGTGCTGCCTGTACCTGAATTATCAGTACCGGAGTTGTTAGTACCGCCAGTTTGGTCCGTGTTGCTACTGTCACCTGTGTTTGATGAACCGCTGTTAACGTTAACATCAACATCAGCGTTACAAGAGCAAGATGTGATTAAGAACACCATTAAGAGCATAGAAACAACTACTAATAGTGCCAGCCATTTTCTCTTCATTTCTTTTCCTCCGAAATTCCACCACAATACTTGTGGAGATTAATTCACACATATATATTACAATAAAAGAGCAAATTTGTCAAGTGATTTTAGACCATTTTAACAAATTAAAGACTTTTTTGTGCAAAATTATGTGCGATATTCTTAAATTTCACACTTTGTTAATATCGTTTTAATGCTTTGCTAACTTTTTGTTCTATGTGCCACTAATGGGTGATGGACTTTCCCCTTCGTTTTCATCGGTGGCGTTCTGCTCAGCTTCCTCAATTGGTGGAATCGGCGGATTTAAGAGACTTTCAAAGCAATCAATGATGTACCTTGTATCGTATCGAATCTTTTCAATATGGATAACTCTTAACGACTTATAATCGTAGGATGACAAGGGGCGGTCAAGAGAATCAACGGAATTTGCGCAAATATACACCTCTCCATTACGAATTTCCGAAATAATCAGCGTATGATAATACACATCATCCTGATTTTGAAGCTGGATTACATCACCGATTTCAGCCTCAGCCAATGCAACCACCCTACCATACGGACCGACATCCTGGTTAGTGGTCATAAAATTGTAAAAAAATTCCACGCCCGTCCAAGCGGGGGCTCTCCTGTTTGACGACAGGTAAAACCAACCGTAAATGGGCATAAAATTCATAACGCAGGAGCCTGCAAGAACACATTGGGAAACAAAATTTGTACAGTTCCCTCCAATCCCCTCAAATGTATAAAACAAGGGGTTTCTCACAAGGGCATATTTTCTTGCGTATTCTACCGCTCTGCTTCTAAAATATTCCTTTTCAAGTATCATATAGTACCCTCCTTATGACCGTTGGCAATCAAGATTAAATCTACTCATTCAATTATATGCTCAGCCACTTCAATATGACACTTAAAAGGTAAAAACATCCACTCCCCACGCTTTTTTCACAAATTGTGACAAAAAAAGCGCCCTGGCTTACTCCCAAGACGCTTTTAAGCTAAATTCCATTTTTTCCTTTGTTTTTGGGTGATTGAAGGAAATGTAAGCAGAATGTAAGTGAATTTTATCATTGTCCTTAGCTCCGTATTTTCCGTCACCGTAAAGCGTATATCCGCGAGATGCAAACTGCACTCTGATTTGGTGCGTTCTGCCTGTGTACAGCTTTACTTTAACGCTGGATAATCGACACTCCCCCACGTATTTTTCACCAATTTTTGAAAATTCAAGCCTTGCCTCCTTTGTCCCATTCCGCTTTGTTTTTGACACAAAGGACTTGTTTTTCAGCCTGTCATGAAAAAGAAAATCTACCATTTCACCTTTCTTTTCGATATCTCCGTGGCATAGGCATATATATTCCTTTTCAAAGGTCTTGTCTGCTATTTGGCGGGAAAGTTCACCTGCACTTTTTTGACTTTTTGCATACACCATCAGTCCTGTGGTTTGTGTATCAAGCCTATGTACAGGATATATATCACAACCGCAAAGCTCCTTTAAAATATTAACCATATTTTCTCCGCCGCTTAGCTGAGAAGAAACACCGTAGGGCTTATGGCAAACAACTATTTCTTCATCTTGATAGATTATCATATAACCTCTTTTTTATTAAAAGGGCGAACAGAGTCCGCCCTTTTATGCTTTTAATTCGTTATTTTACGTTAATAACACTGTCATCCCACATGCTTGGCGCTTGGTAGCCTAAGAAGTTTACCGCTGTGGCAGCAACGTTTGAAAGACCGAACTCGCCATTGTCTGCTTTAACTGTATATTTGTCGGAATAGTAGTTGTCGTAAATGATGAACGGAACAGGATTTAATGTATGGCTCGTCTTTGCCTTGAAGGAGCCATCCTTACCAGCCTTTGGCATACCCTTTTTGTCACATTCGTACATTTCGTCGGCGTTACCGTGGTCCGCTGTAATAAGCGCAACGCCTTTAAGCTTGTCAACAACCTCTAAAAGACGCTTTAATTGAAGGTCAAGTGCCTCCATTGAGCAGCGTGTTGCCAAGATATTACCTGTATGGCCAACCATGTCACCGTTAGGGAAGTTTACTCTTAAACAAGCATATTTGCCACTTTCAAGACATTCAATGAGCTTATCTGTAATTTCAGCGCACTTCATCCACGGTCTTTGCTCGAACGGAACAACATCGGAAGGTACTTCAATATAGGTTTCAAGAGCCTCATCAAACTTACCGCTCTTATTACCGTTCCAGAAATATGTTACGTGACCGTATTTTTGTGTTTCGGAAATTGCAAGCTGGGACACGCCTGTATTTGCAAGATATTCACCCATTGTATTAGTAATTTCAGGTGGGTTTACAAGATAGTTAGAAGGAATATGAAGGTCTCCGTCATATTCAAGCATACCTGCATATACTACGCTTGGATAACGAACTCTGTCAAACTTTGTAAATTCCTTATCATCAAACGCCTTAGAAATTTCAATGGCTCTGTCGCCTCTGAAATTGTAGAATACTACACTGTCGCCATCATTTATCGTACCAACAGGCTCACCGTTTTCTGCAATAACGAACGGCGGCAAATCTTGGTCGATAACTTTAAGCTCAGCCCTGTATGCTTCAACCGCTTCGGCAGCGGAAGCAAACTGCCTGCCTTGACCAAGCACGTGTGTTTGCCAGCCAAGCTCAACCATTTTCCAGTTAGCCTCATACCTATCCATAGTGATAACCATTCTACCACCGCCGGATGCGATTTTTATATCAAAATTATCTGCTCTCAATCCGTTCAAGTATTCTTCAAACGGAAGGATATAATCAAGGGCACTTGTTTCACCAACGTCACGTCCGTCTATCAAAATATGAAGTCTAACACGGGCAACACCCTCAGCCTTAGCCTCGTCAATCATAGACTTCAAGTGGTTAATGTGAGAGTGAACGTTACCGTCAGAGAAAAGACCTATAAAATGAAGTGTGGAAGAATTGTCCTTTACGTTTGCAACAATCTTTTTCCATGTATCAGAGCCAAACATTTTGCCGTTTTCAATAGATTGAGAAACAAGCTTTGCACCCTGTGCGAAAACCTGACCTGAGCCAAGTGCGTTGTGACCAACCTCGGAGTTACCCATATCGTCATCTCCGGGCAAGCCTACTGCTGTACCGTGTGCCTTCAACTTTACTGTTGGATACTTAGACATAAGCATATCAAGTGTTGGGGTGTATGCAAGGCTAACCGCATTTGCCTCTGTTGCAGGGGCGAGACCAACACCGTCCATTACTATGGTAAGAACAGGACCGGTTACGCCGATTGGATTGTTTAATTTGTTAAGCGTTTTTGACATAAATCTATTCCTCACTTTTAATATAATCTTATATTTAGAATTATTCCCATATAATTCCACGTTATATTATACATTATAATTATGAACAAATCTTGAACTGTCACAAAATAGTTGACTTTTTATAAATATAATGATAAAATTATTTAATAAATATGTACACGAGGTGAAATCATGTCTATAAAAAACGAATGTATATCTGTTATAGAGGAGCTTGTTAGCAAGGCTGACTTAGGTAAAGGCAGTATTTTGGTTGTTGGCTGCTCCACAAGTGAGGTGGTTGGTTCTAAAATAGGAACTAACTCTGACCCTGACACTGCCCTTGAAATTTATGAAGGAATTTCTTCCGTTTTAAATGAAAAAGGAATTTATTTGGCTGTTCAGTGCTGTGAGCATTTAAACCGTGCTATTGTTGTAGAACGCAGTGCAGTTCCCTTTGCAGAGGCTGTAAATGTTGTGCCGCAAAAAAAGGCAGGCGGCTCGCTTGCTACTGTTGCTTATGAAAGATTTAAAAACCCTGTTGTTATCGAAGAAATTAGGGCAGATGCAGGTATTGACATCGGTCTTACATTAATTGGAATGCACCTTAAAAAGGTTGCTGTTCCTGTCCGTTTATCTACAAACAAAATCGGAAATGCACTATTCACCTGCGCCCGCACCCGTCCAAAGTTTATCGGCGGTGAGCGTGCAGTTTACGACAAGGATAAAATGTAATATAATACGACCCCACAAGCGTGGGGCCGTATTTTTTATTCGGTTAAAACATTATATTCGGGATTATACATGTCAGCTATGGCAAAGAATACACGGTCACAAATACGTTCGTTTCCATTAATCAACATTAAACAGCCATAGTATAAGGTGTTGCTTTCCAAGTCAAGCTGTACACGATACTTTCTTGCAGCTATTTCTGTCAATTCCTCCGTACATACCACATCACCGTTCATATCGGTTATTTGTATTAGAAGCCTTTCATTCATCCTTAACATGGTTAACATTTCGGCTACTATTACAGTATCATCACCGTCTTTTGAAATTGAATAGTTAATCCCGGTAGAGCTTTGGTTGTTATTCATATTAACTGTGAGGATATTGGATATGAGCCTTTGCCCGTCTTGGCTTTTTACAAGCTCGCCTGTCCATTCCTCTTTACCTAAGTCAGACATAAAGACGCTGACATTGCCAAGACCGTATTGCCATTCTGCATAAAGGGGCACATTATTGCCAACGCTGATAACCATATTAGCGCCATCCTTTATAGCAGAGTCATAGTATCCGCCAATATTTTCAATGCCCATAACCCCTTGCAATACCGAGGAAGCATTTCCCGTAACAGTTGGCTTTACAATAGCTTCTACGCTGTTTAAGCTTGTCAAATCAACAGGCAAAATTTCTGTCAAGACAGAATTCTCAAATTCTTCACCACCGTAGCTTGAAAACTTATCGCCAAAGGTAACAACAAGACTTCTGCCACATTCCTCAACATATCGTTTCAAAGCTGAATCGGAAATCAACTCTGACGGGATACCATCAAAGTCTACATTCATTAAAACAACCTGGTCATATTCCAAAAGCTCTTCAAGGTTCCGTGGCATATTTTTCGATGTAACAACTTTAAAGTCATAGCCTTCTAAGCCTTCGAATATCCCTTCCTCAACCAATTGAGCAATTTGACCGCCACCCTTGTAGTCATCACCGTCCACTATAAGAATGGAATATTTATCCTCGTATAAGTACCAGCTATATACGGAATTATTCCCACTGAGTCCATCGTTTTGTGAATTTACGGTAACCTTTACACCGTTTACTCCGGGGTTACTTGGCTTGTATTCCACAAGGTACTCATTGTTGCCGGCAGAAACATACACATCGCGTGTAACTGTTGTTTCTCCATCCTCAATTACAATTTCAGCATTACACGCAACCGTGCTTTTAACAATAACAGAAATTTTAACACTTTCACCGTGCTTTACTTTTCCGTTTATTTGAACCGAGCTAAGCTGTACCTCATTTTCGTGCCCGATTTTAACATTTGTAACGGAAATATCCATTTTATCTATTTTTTCGGCAGCGCTTATCATATCGCCCTTTGTTTCAAGAAAATCACTGAATAAATAAATCTCTTTTTTGTCAGCTGTGCAGTCCGCAAGCAGCTCTGCGGAATATTCAAGCCCAAAAGCAATATTTGTGCTTTCTTCACCAAGAAAATCATGCACCTCGTATCCATTGATTACCGCTTCAATGTCCCTTGAAAAGCCAATTGTTCCTGTAACTTCCTCCCCGTCTGCAAAGCCGACTATTGTCAAGCCGATTGTAGCATCCTTGTTTCTTTCCTTTATTATTTCAAGAGCTTGGCGCATTTCTGCTACTGCTTTACTTTTCAAGTGTATCATGCTGGCAGACTCATCAACTGCAAACACCACTGCCAAATCAACCTTTTCTGTTGATTCATCTTCGTTATCCGGTTTATCAGTGGAGTTATCCCCTTCATCCTTATCAAGTGAGCTATCAGTTTTATCAAGCTTGCCCTCATCCCCATCATGCTCACTGTCAGTGTCCTTTTGGCTGCATCCGCATCCAACAAAGCAAGAAAGCAACAATACCGTGGCTAAAATAAATAAGAAAATTTTAAATTTCATATTACTCTCTCCTATAATCAATCTTTTATTTAATTTTACCACTATATATAATATTTGTCAACAAAAAAGGCTTTCACCAAAGTGAAAACCTTTTTGTTATTTAATTATCTGCCTCTCATTGAAGCGTTACGCTCTTCATCTGTCATTTCAGGGAGAGCATCCTTCTTACGGTTGATTACAATATTTCTAAACAAAATGTCAAGCAAGAAAAGCACCAACGCTGCAATTACTATTGGAGTAGTTACATCGTGCTTAAATACTTGAATTTTGCTTTGAATATCGTCAAAGAAGCCGTTACCGTTTTCAATGATTGAGCCATTGCGTGTGCTTGTAATACCTTCAAGGGTAGCAACGCCGCCTTCCTTGAACACATTATATTCCTCGTTATAATGACCGTTAACAGCAAAGGTAATCATATCGTTTATCTTTCCTGTTTTTTCATTAACAAGCATAACGTGTGCTATGTAAGCCTCATCCTGCTTATCGGTTTTTGCCTTTGCGGAATATTTGCTTGAACCTATTTTACTAAATTCAACATATTCCAAAACTCCGCCCTTACTGTCGTAAGTCTGCATAACCAGCTTTTCATTTGGATGGTCTGACTCCAAGTCAACAGGGGTTGTAACCTTTACTGTTGTTTCCTTTTCGCCACGCTCAATCTCATAGTCAAGACCTGTGGAACGAACCTCTCTGTTCATTGTAGCGTCAAGCATATTTGAAACCAACAGTAAGCCGTTTGGATTTTCTTCATCAAACAATGTATTTGTCCATTTAGCATTACCAAGGTCGGTCATAAATACAGCAACCTTACCAAGACCGAACTGCCATTCAGCATAAAGCGGCTTCATCTTATCTACATAAAGTATAAGGTCAGCGCCTGTCTTGATTGTTGATGTATAGTAGCCGCCAATCAACTGGAATGGGTCTTCATCCTCTTTTGCGTGAATACCTTCAAGAACAGTTGAGTTGTACGAATTACGCTTAGGCAATACGCTACGCTCATTAACAAGCTCAGAGGTTACCTCCTCCGCCTTTGACACGATTTCGTTTGTCAATGCATCCGCAGTTTCAGCAACAACGAATTCACCGCCGCCTGCATTGGAAATCTTAATAAGCTCTTGCTTTTGCTTTGTTTGTGCATTTGAGTCGCTTTCCAAGCCGGTTGCAATAGATGATGTTTTAATACCACCGTTTGCCATACGCTCAATCATACCAACATAACCTGAGCCCGCATCACTTGGCGCACCGTCAGACATGAAAAGAACCTGCTTAATATGAAGCATTACTTCATCGTTCTTGTCATCAAGCATATCGGAAGCTTCCTGAATAGCCCATTTATAGTTAGTACCGTGTGAACGAATCCAAATATTTGTTTGCTTGTCAACGCCACTCTTTTCGTTAAAGCCGCTTGGCTTCTTATATCCCATATTAGTATATTTTGTGCCATCGTCTTTACCGATTGGAATATCACTCTCAGTTCCGTTTGGATTGAGATAATACCAATAATAATAGTGTCTTAATTCGTATTCAACCGCTTCACAGAGCTTTTCTCTGTTTTCTAAATCGCCAAGCTGGTCCATTTCAAGAGCAACGTGAGCACCTGAGTCAAAGCAGACAACGCCTACATAGTCAGTATCCTCAAAGCCCTCGCCCTTATCCTTTTCCTCTTGGGTTGCACCAAGCATCAATACCTTTTTAACACCCTCAACAACAAGCTCAAACCTTGACTTGCCGTCCATAAGCTCTTTCATAGATGAGGATAGGTCAACTACCAAAACCATGGCAACTGTTTCCTTTTCGCCTTCAAGCTTCAAGTCAACAGGCAAAATAGATTCAAGCGGGTGCTCCTTATAGGTAGCCTCACCGTTTTCACCCTTGCCCATTTCGTAGAAGTTATCACCGAATGAAACGAAAAGTCCTCTGCCCAATTCCTCAACGTATCTTTGCAGATTAGCAGGTGCATTTGAATTTAATTCCTCAAAGTTTACGTCCATCAAGATAATTTGGTCATAATCAAGCAAATCTTCAAGATGCATCGGGAAGCTTTGTGGGTTAATTACCTCTATTGCATACTGCTTCAAGCTGTTCATTACAGAATTGTTGTTTTTAATTTGGTCAAATTGGCTAACGCTTGTACCAAAATCACCGTCAACAACTAATATTTTCTTTTGTTCATCAAGAGAATACCAAGCAAAGAGTGAGTTATTACCTGAAAGAAGGTCCTCATTTTCACCAACGGTTACAGATGCTTTGATTAAATTTACGCCCGCAACCTCAGGTGCATAATCTACAATGATAGATTGCTTACCGACTTCGAGGTCAACAAGCTTTGTTGTTACAATATCACCGTCAACAATCTTTAACTCTGCTTTTCTTACTCTCTTTGTGCTGTTAATTACAAATTCAACCTTTACCTTGCCGCCCTCGGGAATTCTGCCGTTGGTATTCACGGATACAAGCTGTACCTCTTTATTTTTGGAGTTTTCCCCAACCATATTAAAGTACGCACCGCTTACCTGAATACCTGCATCAAGTTGCTTCGCAACGGTAATACTGTCGCCAAAGTTTTCAAGGCCGTCAGACAAAACAATAATTTTCTTATTTTGCTTTGTGCCCGCATCAGTTGAGAACAAGGTAGCAGCCTCTGAAATAGCCTTACCTATATCCGTACCGTCCGTGGTGGTGGTTAAATTGTTTACATCATACTTCAAAAAGTCGCTTGCATGTATATCAAAGTTACCTTTATCCTGGTCCTTTACCGCAACAATACCCTTTGCAAACATAACAAGACCAAAGCGGTCCTTTTCAGTATCGGAATTTTTGATTACACTCTTAATGAAGTTGTTCATATCATCCTTCATATGTATATTACTGTCTGATACATCGGCTACAAAAACAACCTTTGTTGAAAGTCTTTCATCAGTTGTTTCAGTTACCTGTATGCCAGCCAAAAGACCTGACAAAATAAATATCAAGGACAAGTGAATAATGAAGGGGACAAGATGCTTTATGGAAGCCCTACGCTTCTTTTGTATTCTCAAAAATGGGATTATACCAAGTAAAAGTGCGGGGATTAGTATCAAGAACAGTAAAGGGCGTTCTACTGCAATATCAATATTGCTCACGATAATATACCCCCCATTCTATGATTAATAAAATAATAAACAAGCCAATTACCCATGGGAAAATTTCCACACGCTCGTATTCGACCTTTGCATTAGCTGCAACCTCAGGATATGTCAAGCTTTCAGTTGCAATCTGCTGCGTAATTCTTGTTTCTTCGGGAGAAATATGACCTGTTATAGCATATTTCTTTGTATCAAACAAATTATCCTTATCGTCCCCGTCAGGGAAGGTAACAACTATTTCATACTTACCCGGATCTGCGATTTTAAAGGTTTCATTAATATGATCCTCAATTACGAAGTTAGGGTCTGCCTTCCTCTTTTCTTCAAGGTCTGCTATGTACGCTTCAATATTTATACTGTTTTCCAGCTTACCGTCAAGGTATCTGTCAATATTTGTAGCGCCAACAGGGAACTTGAATACTATTTCATCACCAATGTCAGCAGAGCGTTCTTGAAGTGGCTCCGGTACAGAATAGTTAATCATATTCTTTACTAACATTGGGAAGTCAGAAATATACGCAATTAAAGATGAATTTTTGAAATCAAATGTAGAAATTATCATCGGCACTGTCTTATAAGTACCGGCGATGAGCAAGTTATCACTGCCTGATTTATAAACCTCTCTAAATGCAGGACCGATTGATGTGATTGGGCGGTATGTGTTTGCAGCCGCAGGCACAGCTTGACCGCCGAAAATCAACGGAATATCAATATGTACATTTTCAAGAAGCTCGCTTGCCGCATTTTCGCCCATTGCCTTTTCAATAAGGTAACCTGCGTCTGTTGCAAGCATAGATTCGCCAATCACAACGCCTGAGCTTTGTGAGAATGTTAAAGAGCTGCCAAGCTGGCTCTTGATTGTGTTAACATTATCGCAATCAACTAACCAAACAGCACCGTCTGTTGGCAAATAATACGGAGTTATGCCCTCAAAAATATAGATGTCATAGCCCTTTAACTCCTCAATCTCATCAATATTGTTATACATATCGTCAGATTCAACTGTATAACCGCTTGCTTTAAGAGCAAAGTTCAAGAATGATTTGTTAGCCTGCTTCTTACCGCCGTCTAACACAACATACTTGCTGACATACATAATTTTAAGGCTATCCTTTTCGTATTTTGGATAAATGGTCATAGAATTGTCGTATTCAAAGCTGTCTGTTGCTGAAAGCTCAACGCTTGCAGCCTGATAGCTTTCAATCTTTGACATAGCAATTCTTATTTCGTTTTTACCTGTATCCTGTGTAGGAGAGTGAGTAAATCTAAGCTGCTTTTCCTCACCTGCACCTAAGCTAAGGATTTTTTGACCTACAACCTTATCGTCAACCTTCAACTTAACGGTAAACTCCGATGCCATACCGTAGTTACCAACGTTAACGATAAATTCATAGCCGTAGCCGCCCTTGCCAAGCGTATCCTTTGTAGATATTCTATTATCCTCTAATGAGATAATACCTGCATTCCATTCAGCTTCTCGCTTACAATCTACAACCTGGATACCGTCTGTATCTATGTAAGATTTATCTGTGTAAAGAATAACCTCAGCACCTTTGTTTTGGTTCAAATACTCAGAAGCTAATTCAAGCGCGCTGTTTGTGTCTGACCCCTCCATTCCACATTCAAGAGGTTTTAGGGCAGATAAAAACGCACCCTTATCTTCTGTTCTTTGAATAACAGGAATTGGGCTTTCTCCTGCCAAAATCAAAGTAATTTTATTGTTTTCACCAATTTTTTCAGCGCTTTTTTCAATTTCCTGCTTTGCAACCTCAAAACGGGAAACGCCGCCGTCCTTTGTAAGCATACTTGCGGAAGCGTCTAAAATAATAATCTTTTCCTCAGTTTTTAATGGCTTTATAGTTGGACGGGCAATGGCGAAACTCGCAACAACTACAATTAAAATCTGCAAGATAAGAAGTAATGACATAATAAAGTTCAATGGAATTCTGCGTTTTACATACTTTAAGCTTCGTTTCCAAATAAAGGTACTGGAAACCTCTTTTGTTTTATACCTTGACCGTAATAAGTAAATTAATACGACAATCGGTATAGCAAGCAAACCGAGAAGACCAAGTGGGTATATAAAAAATTCACTCATTTGATTACTTCCGCCTCATAGCCCTTTCCAAAGATTACCTTTTCAATTGGGTCGTCTGAGCTTACTGTAAAGAAGGTTACGTTTCTTGCCGCGCAAAAATCGATAATCTCCTTTTCGTATTCATCAAGCGCCCTTTGATAGGCAGCCACCATTTTTTTAGTGATAGCCATTCTCATATTCTTACCGTCTCCTATATCAATCGCCTCGGAGTCAAGCATATGAACACGACCATCAAAATCAGGATAAAGCTCATCAGGCGACATAACCTGAATAAGCATAACCTCTCTCCTATTATATAGAAGGAAGTCTATCGCCTTTTTCCAGTTGCTTTCAGTCAAAAAGTCTGAAATTATAATTGTAAGACCGTCATCTCGTCCCGGTGACTCAGCCATAATAATGGCTCTTTCCAAGTCCGCCTCGCCCTCAAAATCTGTGTTTTCAAGAGCTTGTGCGGCTCTGTAAAAGGAGTCCTTATTAGTTATCTTAAAGCCAAGGTCAACTGACTTGTCCCCTTGGATAAGCTTATAAGACACTCTATCCATAGAGTCAACTGAGAGATATCCAAATGCTGCCGCAACCCTTAACGCTGCTGCCGCTTTTTCCGGCTTTCCGCAAGCCATTGAAGCTGAACAGTCAATGTAAATTTGGTTGTGCATTTGTCTTTCATCTGTAAAGAGTTTTATAAAGTATTTTTCAAAACGCGCATATACGTTCCAGTCAATACGTCTAATATCGTCTCCCGGGAAATATTCACGGAAGTCGGCAAACTCAACAGTATTACCGTATGACCTGGCTTTTCGGCTACCGCCGAAGAAGCCGGTCATAGCAGTTTTTAATAGTAATGAGGCAGCATCAAGACGGTCAAGAAAATCACCGTCTAATATTCTTCTTTTCATGAATTACCGCCTATTATTTCTTTTTGTTTGTTTTGTTGATAAGTGATGTCTTACTTACATTATTAAGGTTAGCAATGTGAGCCAATACTACATCGTCTGCTGTGAGCTTAGATGTAACTGCTTCAAAGCCAAGTTTAATTCTATGACGAAGAACCGGAACTGCGAGTGTGTTAATATCATCAAAGGATACATTGTATCTACCCTTAATAAGAGCACGTACCTTTGCAGCTGTGATAAGCGCCTGAGCCGCACGAGGGGATGCGCCGTCACGAATATATTTCTTTGCTGTTTCTGTTGCAATTTTGCTGTTTGCGTGAGTAGAAGCAACCATAACCATTGCATATTCAAGAACCTCGGATGCAATCGGAATAGTCTTTGCTACTGCTCTCATTTTAAGAAGCTCCTCACCGTTACATGCAGCGGATGCTGTTTCATCCATTGTCTTTTGTGTCATTGTAACGATTTGGCCAAGCTCCTCAGCGGATGGATTTGGAACTAAAATCTTGAACATAAAACGGTCCATCTGAGCCTCAGGCAATGGGTATGTACCATCCTGCTCAATTGGGTTCTGTGTTGCAAGAACGAAGAAAGGCTCGTCAAGCTTACGGGAAACACCCATAACTGTTACTTTATGCTCCTGCATCGCTTCAAGCAAAGCAGCCTGTGTCTTTGGAGTAGCACGGTTAATTTCGTCCGCCAAAACAATGTTACTGAAAATAGGACCCTTTTGGAACTCGAACTTAGAGTTTCCGTTTTCATCCTTAGTAATAATGTTAGTACCTGTAACGTCCGCAGGCATCAAGTCAGGAGTAAACTGAATTCTTGAAAATGGTAAATCGAATACATTACCAAGTGAACGAACAAGACGGGTTTTACCAAGACCCGGCGCACCCTCTAACAATACGTTACCACCTGCAATAATGGCGATAATTGTTGATTGTACAACCTCTGTCTGACCGATAATATCCTTCTTAACCTCTGTGAAAATCTTTTCGCACTTTTCAGCAAAGAGTTTAAGCTCCTTTTCGGTTTCCTTGTCAATCTTAATTTGTTCAGGCTCTTTTCTTTCTATCTTTTCAACAACAGTCTGCTCAACAGCCTCGTTTTCATTTACTACTTCTGCTGTGTTTACTGCTTCTTCTACTTTTGGTTCTTGTGCATTTGCACCTTTCTTGTTAAATAATCCCATAATCTTTTTCTCCGTATATTGTATTTTAATTAATTATTTATCTTGCTTCAAGAAGTCGAGGTATGCTGCAATCATTTCACGGTCCTCGGCAGTGATTGGTCTTCCAAACATCTTATCAAACTCTTTGTTAAGTGTTTCTTCATCAAAGAGCATATCAACAGTTACATATCCAAGGCCGGGAATGAATACTTGCTCAACATCATCCTCAGGCTTTTGAATTTGGTCATGCTCGCCTTGGTTATTGTTACCGTCCTGTGGACCGCTTTCGGAAGAACCTGTATTTTCTTCCTTGTTTTCGCCCTCGCCCTCGTCGGATTCACCGTCTTCCGGCTTTTGACCCTCGGAGGATTCGCCGTCCTCAGGCTTTTGACCCTCTTGACCCTTATCGGTTTCGCCCTCTTGGTTTTCGCCACCTTGCTGTTGGTCGCCGCCTTGCTGTTGGTCACCCTCTTGCTTGTCGCCGCCCTCTTGGTTTTCACCCTCTTGCTTGTCACCGCTGTTAGGATCCTTATTCAAGTTGTCCTGTGCTTGGTCAAGTGTACCAACCATGTCCTTGCCCAATTCTTGACCGCCAAAATGGTCTTGCATGAAGTCTTCAAGGTTTTCCTTGAATTGGTCTGTTGCACCGTTTACCTGTTCCTTAGCTTCTTCCTCTGTGATTGTGCCATTTTCCTTGTTTTGCTGTGCATTTTGGAGAGAATCCTTGTAGTCGGAAACGATATCCTTCATTTCATCACTAACCGCTTCATCGCCAAGAATCTTGTCAAGCTCTTCAATCATATCATTAACGTTCTTGTCCCAAGCCTCGTTAGTTGTTTGGTTATTTTCTTGCTTGATATTTTCAGTAGCACCCTCAAGTTTGTCTTTATTGTTTTCCTTGAGTGCTTCACCGATTTGTTGGAAATTCTCATCAGTTGAACTTTGGAAGGAATCTGTATCCTTGTCATACTGCTGCTGATCTTCTTGCATGCCTTGGTTGATTTGGTCCTTCATATCTTGGTATTTGTCACCAAGAGTCTCGTTCTTTTCTTGCTCAGTCATATTCTCGTTGTTAAGAATATCGTCTTGAATTTGTTGATTGTTCTTATCGAGCCAATCCTTTGCATCTTCTCTGTCCTGAGCATTTGCATCGCTGTTTTCGATTGCATCCTTCAAGTCTTCCATTGTATCGTTGTTTTCCTTGTTTGCTTGTGACTTGTTGATTTCTTGACGGATATTGTCAAGCTCGTCAGCGATTTCCTTATTTGTTTCGTTCTTTTGGATTGCGTTGTTGATATCGTGCTTAGCATCCTCTGTTGCATCTTCACGATCCTGCTCGTTTTCACTCTTATCCAGGTTTTCTGTATAATCTTGAACTGCGTCCTTAATTTCAGAGTCAGGAGCATTTTCAGTTGAATTGAAGAGGTCTTCAATTATGCTGTCTTCCTTATCCTGCTGCTCTTGCTTTGAATTTTCAAGGTCAGTCTTTTCGTTTTCAAGATTTTCCTTTTCCTGCTCTAACTGATTCTTTTGGTCTTCAAGGCTTTCGTTTGCCTCTGCCTTTTCTTGATCAGTCATTTCTTCATTTTTGTTGTTTTCGTTGATTTGATCCTGAATTTTGTCGATTTGGTCTTGCTTGTCATTGATTTCTTCTTGCTTATCATTGATTTGATCCTGCAAGTCGTTCTTTTCCTGTTCAATCTTGTCAAGCTCTTCCTTTATCTTATCAAGGGCATCGTTGATCTTATTCTCGTCCTTAGACTCAATAGCTTCACCCAAATCCTTAACAACATCGTTTTCGCTGTTTTGCATATTGTCAGCGATTTCCTTTTGAGCCTCGTCCTCTTTCTTAGCATCGTCTTCAAGTTCGTCCTGCTTGTCGTGGATAGCCTCGTCCTTAGCCTCTGTCTTTTCCTCTTCTGTCATGTTTTCATCCTTGGAAATATCTTCGAGGTCTTGTTTGAGGTCTTCCATATCCTCACGCATGTCGTCCTTTGTTTCTTCGTCTGCCTTGGACTGGTCGATAATGTCCTCGATATTTTCGAAGCCGTTCTCAATAGCATTGTCTTCCTTGCCCATGAGCTCCTCTTCCGCCTTATCGAGTTCTTCTCTTTCCTGCTCGATTGTATCCTTCAAGTCTTCCATTTCCTCAACAGCGTCCATGATGTTTTCATACATATCATCAAATGTCTTGTCAAGCTGCTCTTGGTATTGGTCTTGATTTACATTTTCCTTTTCCTGTTCAAGCTGTTCCTTGTCTTGTTCAAGCTGTTCGTTTTCCTTGTCAAGGTTTTCATTTTCCTTGTCAAGATTTTCGTTTTCCTGCTTCAACTGCTCGTTTTCTTGCTTTAACTGTTCATTTTCCTTTTCAAGCTCTTCCTTAGCATCCTGTTTTTCCTGCTCGGTCATGGAAGAATCTTGTTCTATTTGCTCCATCTTATCTTGATTTTGCTCAATCTGTTGCTGATTTTGCTCAATCTTATCTTGATTTTGCTCCTGCTGCTGTTGATTTTGCTCTTTTTGCTGCTCGTTTTGATCCTGTTGCTCTTGCTTGTCGTCTATCTGGTCTTGAATTTCATTCTTTTCCTGCTCAATCTTTTCAAGCTCTTCAATTACCTTGTCAAGATCATCCTTTGCTTGGTCAAGAGCATCCTTCAATGCGCTGTCCTGTGCATCCTTTATAACATTTTCAAGTGAATCTTGAATCTGCTCAGCCATATCTTGCTTTTCTTGCTCTGTTGGCTGTTCTTCAATTTTCTCCTTCAAATCCTCGATAGCGTCCTTGATCTTATCAGGGTCTTGTGACTCAATAGCGTCAGCCAAGTCCTTCATAAGCTCATCTTCCTTCATTGCATCAAGAATTTCATCTCTCTTTTCAAGCTCTTGCTTCAAATAGTCTTTAAGCTCTTTATCAAGCTTTTGAATTGCATCAAGCATTTCTTCCTTGCTGATATCGCTGTTAAGAATAGATTCAAAGCGGTCAAGCACGTCCTGAATAACTTCCTTGTGTTCATCTGAAATTTCGGAGTTGTCAAGAATATCTTCAAGATTCTTGATGTAACCCGGAGAGTCAAACTTTGTGTGTGGGTAAGGTGCTTCATCAGCTGCATAAATGTTAAGTGTCAAAAGAAGAACCATCATAACTGCAAGACAGCCGGATAAAATTCTTATCGGTAGTCTAATCTTCATTGCCTTAACTGTCATACCGGACATACGAGCCTGTGTGTCCTCTCTTTGAAGCTTGGCAACAAAGGATGGGTCGTTTTGATACTCAATCATTGTACTAACGCGCTCGTCAAGTCCAAGCTCGTCAATCCTTTTTGCGATCACCTTGATTCCATATCTGTAACGTACGATGTAGATAACTGTACCAACAATTGCAGCGCATCCAACGCCTGCAAGGATAGCACCAAGCAAGTAGCCGGGCTGCATGCTGTACTTGTTAGCAGGCACAAATCTGAATGCTACTGCCATAGCGAGTGTTAAGCAAAGACCGAAGAAAATGCCAAACGCAGATGCCTTGATAAGTGACTCAACTACTAAGCGGCGTTTATAAGGTCTTATCATTTGCTTAATATCCATAAAGATTCCTCCTAAAATTAGTTTTTTCATTTTTATACCATTATATTATAACACGCAATCTTGATTTTTGCAACTATAAATAATTTTAAGCCGCAAAACCATAAGAATTTTTGTCATATTGCACAATTTTTCAACTTTCGTTTTCGAACGAAGGTCAAAAAATTATGTAAAATGTCCAAAATTTGCGTGCTTATAGGACCTTTTGTCCTTAATTTTGGAACCATTCAATATGACGTTTGAAAGAGCTTCTTAAATTTACCTCCTTTAAACAAGATTTTGCTTGTACAACATACGGAGAAAATACTGCACCAAGCAACAGCATATAGCCATGCAATATTTTGGTTTGGCAGGGAACTTATGGCATTCCTCTGCCTCGGTTATTCTACCACATTAAATGGAAGATTTGTTGAGCTCGTGAAAACATTCAATGCAGTTTCACCCCTTTCTTAACGGATTTTCACATAACCTTCACATAATCAAACTTTCATCAAATTCTTCGCAAAAGCAGTATAAAATCCCCCTCACTATATATGACGAAATCAACATATCTAAGGTTACAAAAACAACAAAAAAAGACATACCGCGCAAAGCAGTATGTCTTAGTTGTATGTTACTTAGAATTTTCTCCAAACCATCTTGTTAACAACCCCCGTATAGGATTGAATAATTTTAACTACCTTAGTTGAAACATTTTCTTCCACATAGTCCGGAACAGGGATGCCGTAGTCACCGCATTCATTCAAATCAACAGCTGTTGTAACGGCTTGCAATAGAGATTTTTCATCAATACCCGCCAAAATAAAGCACGCCTTGTCAAGCGCTTCCGGTCTTTCCGTAGAGGTACGGATACATACAGCAGGGAAAGGATTTCCAACGCTTGTAAAGAAGCTTGACTCCTCAGGAAGCGTTCCGCTGTCAGACACAACACAAAATGCATTCATTTGCAAATTATTATAGTCATGGAAGCCCAATGGCTCGTTTTTAATTACCCTTTTGTCAAGAGCAAAGCCGCTTGCCTCCAAGCGCTTTTTGGAGCGTGGATGGCAGGAGTAAAGGATAGGCATATCGTACTTTTCCGCTAACCTGTTGATAGCGGTGAAAAGTGACAAAAAGTTCTTCTCTGTGTCGATATTTTCCTCTCTATGGGCTGACAAAAGTATGTATTTTTTAGGCTCCAAGCCAAGTCTTTTCAAAACATCGGACTTCTTAATTTCATCAAGATTTTGATGCAAAACCTCTGCCATTGGAGAGCCTGTTACATATACTCTTTCCTTTGGCAATCCGCACTCGTGCAGATATTTTCTTGCATGCTCGGAATAAGCCAAATTTACGTCAGAAATTATGTCAACAATACGTCTGTTTGTTTCCTCGGGCAAGCACTCATCCTTACATCTGTTTCCTGCCTCCATATGGAAAATAGGAATATGAAGTCTCTTTGCCGCAATAGCGGACAAGCAAGAGTTGGTATCACCAAGAATAAGCAACGCATCAGGCTTAATTTGTGCCATCAACTTGTATGAGCAGTTGATGATATTACCAACCGTTGCGCCCAAATCATCGCCAACCGCATCCATATAAACCTCAGGGTCATCAAGCTTTAAGTCACGGAAGAAAATTCCGTTCAAATTGTAATCATAGTTTTGACCTGTATGTGCAAGAACGCAATCGAAATTTTTTCTGCATTTGTTAATTACCGCCGCCAAGCGTATAATTTCCGGTCTTGTACCAACTATTATCAAAAGTTTTAGACGTCCGTCATCCTTAAATGAAACGTCACTGTAATCTGTTTTAATGTTCATTTTTACTCTCCGTAATTAGTATTATTTCAGTCCGATAATCCACTTGTACTTGCTTATACCCAATTTTTTAATAATTATGTCAAGAACAACTATACCAAGGTAAACAAGAGCAAGAATAGTAACAGGCTTAACGAAAAGCAACACCCAGTCCGCCGCGGTGGGCAGCGAAAGGACACGCACAACTGCATTAACCGCGCCGATTCCCAGCTGCATATGCAGAAAATAGATTAGGTAGGTTTGCTTTCCAATGTTTTGTAACAGCGTACATTCAGACAAGCTCTGTGACCAGAAAAACAGTGTAGCCGTAGCGCAGAGTGTAAATACCATCTCCGTGGCATAAGCCGCAAAAGCAATTTCTCTAAGGCATATTGACACTACACCGAGACCGAGTGTTACAAAGGATGCAACAAGCTTAATCCACAGCTTAGGCGTTTTAAATTCAAGAATACCGACTTTTTTAGCCAAGACACCCATGGAAAAATAACCGATTCTTGAAAACGGGTTAAGATACTGACCGACAAGATTGGAAATAGGGTTGACCCCAAATACGTCTAACACATTAGATAAAATCCAAAGGGCAATTGCAACATAGTGAATGCCTTCCCAACGAATTGCTCTGAAAAAAACATAATAGAAAAGCAAAATTGTGACAAAATACATCCATGTACCGTGACCGATTATCCAACGAAGCATATTAACGATGCCAAAGGGACCGCCAAGTATTACAGCCAATATGTATGTCAAAACGCCAAAAATCAACCACGGCACTATTATACCCTTCAATTTCTTCGTCCAGAATTTTTTGGTCGCTTCACCGCTATTAAAGAAAATACCGGAAGAAATCAAAAAGATAGGAACACCCAAGCCGCCTATAAGCCCCGATATACTATGAGCAACAGGGGTGCCGTGGTAAGAACAATGGGCAAAAACAACTGACAGAATAGCGAAAAATTTAATCACATATAATGCGCGGCTGTTCATAGAATAATTTTCTGTTTTCATCATTTCACACCTTCATACAAGTTCGTATTTCAAGTTATACTTGTTCAAAAAACGTATCCGGCTTATTTGGGTCGAAGCTTTCGTTAGCCCACATTACCGTTACCAAATCTTCTGTTTCGCTTAAATTTATAATGTTGTGGGTGTAGCCGGGAAGCATATGAACCGCTTCGATTTTCTCGCCGCTAACCTCAAAGTTAAGCACCTCGTCCGAGCCGATTTTACGCATTTGAATAAGTCCCTTGCCTGATACAACAATGAAAAATTCCCACTTAGTGTTGTGCCAATGCTGACCCTTTGTAATGCCCGGTTTTGATATATTTATCGACACTTGTCCGCACTTTTCGCTTTTTATAAGCTCAGTAAAGCTTCCTCTCGGGTCAACATTCATCTTCAATGGGAATGACACCTTTTCCTTTGGTAAGTATGACAAAAATGTTGAATAAAGCTTCTTTGCAAAGGAGCCCTTTGGTATTTCGGGCACAACCAAGCTCTTAGGCTGATTTACAAAGGTATAAAGAAGGTCAACTATCTCCCCAAGTGTTACCTTATGGGTAACAGGAGCGACACAGTATCGACCGTTCTCATCAAAAACAGGTGTCAGCCCGTCATAATTACATCTATGCTCCTTACCCTCCAAGGCATCAAGCATTTCATCAATTAAATCATCAATATATAAAAGTTCAAGCTGCACGTTTCTGTCATTAACCTGTATTGGCAAATCATTTGCAATATTATTACAAAATGTAGCAACCGCGGAGTTGTAATTTGGTCTGCACCATTTTCCGAAAAGGTTAGGAAAACGGTAAACTAAGACACGTGCCCCCGTATTCTTGCCATATTCAAACAAAAGCTCTTCCCCTGCTTGCTTGCTTTTTCCGTAATCGCTTTCACCGTATCTGCCAATCAAGGTAGCTTGAATAGAGGAAGAAATCATAACAGGACAGGTATTACCTGCATCCTTTAAGCAGTTAAGAAGCTTGTCCGCAAAGCCGAAGTTACCTGCCATAAATTCGCTATTTTCCTTTGGTCTGTTTACCCCTGCAAGATTAAACACAAAATCAGCATTTTTAGCATTATCCGCTAAATATTCCTCAGGAGTTTCAATATCATATTCATAAATGCCTTCAATTACAAGGCTTCTTGTTTTATCCTTGCCGTCACGAATGTTTTTAAGCGCCTCGCAAAGATTTTTACCAACAAAGCCACGGGCACCGGTTACAAGTATATTCATCACTTAGCATCCTTTTCAAGCTCTTCTCTTATATATGCCAAGGAAAGAAGCTTTTCCTTAACACCCTCTACATCCAAAAGCTCCGTATTGTGGGAGTTAAACTCGGACAAGGTATTTCTTTCCTTATCGCCATCCTTGAAGTATTTATCATAGTTAAGTCCGCGCTTATCACAAGGCACACGGTAGAAGTTGCCAAGGTCGATTGCATTTGCGCATTCCTCATTTGTAAGAAGCGTTTCATACATTTTTTCACCGTGGCGGATACCAATGATCTTAATACCCGTTTTCTTTTCCTTATCAAAAAGCTCAATTACAGCCTTCGCCTGTGTTTCAATTGTGCAAGCAGGAGCCTTTTGAACGAGAATGTCACCGCTTTCACCATGCTCAAATGCGAACAAAACAAGGTCAACCGCTTCATCAAGTGACATAATAAAGCGTGTCATTGTAGGGTCAGTAATTGTAATATCCTTGCCTGCTCTGATTTGGTCAATCCACAAAGGAATTACAGAGCCACGGGAGCACATAACATTACCGTATCTTGTACAGCATATCTTTGTCTTTTCGGGAGAAACGGTTCTTGATTTTGCAACAATAACCTTTTCCATCATCGCCTTGCTTGTTCCCATTGCGTTTACAGGGTACGCTGCTTTATCCGTTGACAGGCAAACTATGTTTTTAACCCCGGCTTCAATAGCGGCAGTAAGCACGTTTTCAGTACCCAAAACGTTTGTTTTTACTGCTTCAATAGGGAAAAACTCGCAGGAAGGAACCTGCTTCAATGCAGCGGCGTGGAAAATGTAATCTACTCCGTGCATTGCGTTTTTAACGCTTGCCAAATCTCTTACATCACCTATGTAGAATTTTATTTTCTCTGCCACCTCGGGCATTTTTGCCTGAAATTCGTGGCGCATATCGTCCTGCTTTTTTTCATCACGGGAAAATACTCTAATCTCCCCAATATCGGTTTTCAAAAATCTGTTTAACACAGCATTACCAAAGGAGCCTGTGCCACCGGTTATCATTAAAGTTTTGCCTGCGAAAATAGAACTGCTCATAATCTCACCTCAAAAATCACATTTTTATTTATCTTATCATATCACACATTCTTTATTTTGTCAATAAAAAGCCTTTTCAAATTGAACAAACCTTTTTTCTCGGTGTTTTCTTACACAAAAAAAGATAATTGTTTTTATATAAAGATTACAATTGACAAAACGGACAAATTGTGTTATTATAGACATATGATGTAATTCCAAAAGGAGATATATATGAAAAAAAGGCTATTATTTTTATCTATTCTTTGTTTCGCCTTAATCTTAATGTTTACTGCCTGCTCTTGTTCGCAAGAGACTGTAAAGGATAATACAGCGAATATAGCTGATACAGGCGACTTTCTTCTTACCTTAAACCAGGATGGCAAATCTTACACTATCACAGAATCCTTAAATAAGAGTGCAACATTCTTGACGATTCCTGATAGCTACAAGGGAATTCCAATCACCGCTATCGGTGATCGTGCATTCTACGGCAGTGCCAAATTAGCACGCATAAAAATACCTAACAATATTGCATCTATCGGTGTTGAGGCGTTTGGATATTGCACTAATCTTTATACCATAACATTGGGAAGCGGCACTAAGCAAATCGGTAACGATGCTTTCATCGGCTGTGAAAAATTGGTAGAGGTTTGTTGCTTAAACCCCTTGGACATTGTAGCCGGCAGTGATACACACGGCGGTATTGCTAAAAATGCTCTTTTTGTTTGTAAAAATGAAAAGATTTTAAAAACTGCGGAAGTAGATGGCTTTATTGTTTACAACAGCGGTTACAGCTACACCTACCTTCTCGGTTATGTTGGCTCTGAATTAAACATCACCCTTCCAAGCGATAAGCCTTACATTGTATATAAAAATGCTTTTTCAAGGACCAATATTGCAAGTGCTGTTGTTCCAAGCAACATAACACTCAGCGAAGGTATATTCAGCAATTGCACAAAGCTGAACAGTGTTACATTTGAAGAAGGCGTTACCGCTATTCCCGACAAAATGTTCTCAGGCTGCATTTCCTTGAAAAATGTGGTTTTGCCATCAACACTTGAAGCTGTTGGTGATGATGCATTCTATTCCTGCTCAGATTTAGAGAAAATTACATTGCCCGAAAGCGTTACATCTCTTGGCGAAAGAGCTTTCGGCTCTTGCTACAAGCTTTCCAAGGTAGTAATTCCTCAAAGCGTTACAGAAATTCCTAAAAATGCGTTTAAAGAATGCATTGCGTTAAAGACAATAGACAATTCTTCAAATACTAAATTCGTAGAAAATCCTACTGATTTCTTAAACAGCTTTACAGGCGTATTTTTCTACGACACTATGACAACCATCGGTGACGGTGCCTTTGAAGGTTGCTTAGCACTTTCCAGCTTTAACGCACCCGCCAACCTTAAAAATATAGGTGCAAACACATTTAAGGGCTGTACCTCTCTTTCTAACATTAAATTCAACGAAGGTCTTGAAGTTATAGGCGCGGGTGCATTCAGCGGTTGCTCCGCTGTTACAGAATTGGACATTCCCGCTTCTGTTTCATCAGTTGGTGATTCTGCCTTCTATGCTTGCACAAGCCTTAAAACACTTACAATCAATGACGGTGTCGGTCAAATCGGCGCGCACACCTTTGAAAGATGCAACAAGCTTGAAAATGTAATCGTTCCAAATAGTGTAACAAGTGTTGGCGCATATGCTTTTGCTAACTGTGCAAAGCTTGCAGGCATTACACTTTCCGAAAACATTACCGCTATTTCTGACGGCTTGTTTGAGGGTTGTCCTGTAATTGTTAGCATTTTTGTTCCCGAAAAGGTTACCGGTATTGGCAAAAACGCCTTCGCAGGATGTACTTCCTTGACAAGGCTTGCAACAACTGACCAAACAGAATTGTTCACAAATGAAAAGAACCCATTTAAGGGTGTTGCTATTCCAAATGGCGTTACAGAGCTTGGCGAGGGCGCATTCAAGGGCTGTACCTTGATTGAACGTGCAAATTTACCAACAAGCCTGGTAAACGTGCCAAACAGTATTTTTGAAGGCTGCACAGCTATTACAACAGTACATATTAATAGCGATGTTTCCGTTATTGGCAATCGTGCCTTCTTTGGTTGCTCATCATTGAGAACGCTTGTTTTCCCACAAACAGTTAAGACTCTCGGTGACGAAGCATTCTATAACTGTACTTCTCTTGATGAGGTTGAGTTAAACGAGGGTCTTTTGACAGTAGGCAGTGCAGCATTCTACGGTTGCTCACACTTAACCTCCTTGTCATTACCGAGCACAGTAACTTCTATTGGTGACAGAGCATTCTATGCTTGCGCTGAGCTTTCCTTCGTTGTAATTGGAGAAAGCGTTGCTTACATTGGCAACAAAGCATTTGGCAGCTGCTTGTCACTTAAATTGGCAAGTCCACTCAGCTCCGCCCCTGCAACTTGGGATCACCATTGGAATCCCGATAGCATAAGAGTTGACTGGGACTACAACGAATAAAGCAAAAACAGGCTCACCGCGGCGAGCCTGTTTACTTTTTATAGTGCTAATTAAATAAAGTAAAAGAGGTGAAGCCCACCTCTTTTGTTTTATTTTTCAGTTACGGTTATAGATACAATTTTCGGCTGTTGGTCCTTTGCAATTGTACCGTTATTATCGGTTGGCTTTGCATCTGTACAAACCTTATCCACAACCTCTAACCCCTCTGTTACCATACCAAATGCGGCGTAATTGTAATTCAAATGTGGGGAATCCTTATGAACTATAAAGAACTGAGAGGATGCAGAATCCGGCTCGTTTCCTCGTGCCATAGCAATAACCCCGCGCTTGTGGTCTATGGAGTTAAAAATGCCGTTAGCCAAAAATTCGCCCTTTATGTCCGTACCGGAATCTCCTGTACCGTCACCCTTTGGACATCCGCCTTGCATCATAAAGCCCTCAATTATTCTATGGAAGGTTAAGCCGTTATAGAAGCCTTGGTTTGCCAATTTAGCAAAGTTTTCAACAGTTATGGGTGCTATATTGCCATACAAATCAAGCTTTATTGTACCGTAATTTTCAATTTCAATAACTGCCTCGTGAGTAGCCTGTGGTGTTTTTTCCTCAAAGTCTGGTGAAACAGTCGTAACGCTTATTGATTTAATAATAGGCTGTGCGGCCTTAGGAATTGTGCCATTATTGTCTGACGGTCTTGCACTTTTACAAATATTATCGACAACCTCCATACCCTCTGTTACCATACCAAAGCCTGCATAGTTACCGTCAAGGCTTGCCGAAGCATCCTCTTGTACTATAAAGAACTGAGAGGATGCTGTATCATAAAAATAATAATCGTACTGCGGA
This sequence comes from Clostridia bacterium, assembly GCA_017623975.1. Taxonomy (GTDB): domain Bacteria; phylum Bacillota; class Clostridia; order Oscillospirales; family CAG-272; genus RGIG2000. The sequence continues at coordinate 63,121 of JAGANX010000060.1, read as the reverse complement.
TGTCCGCTGCGCGCCATGGAAATTACGCCACGCTTGTGTGAAATTTTATTATCAACGCCGTTTTTGGAAAATTCACCCATAATATCAGCATCTGCCCCGCCTGTACCGTCACCCTTTGGACATCCGCCTTGCATCATAAAGCCCTCAATTATTCTATGGAAGGTTAAGCCGTTATAAAAGCCGCTGTTTGCAAGCTTTGCAAAATTCACAACCGTTACAGGCGCTTCCTTACCATATAAATCAAGCTTTATTGTACCGTAATTTTCAATTTCAATTATTGCCTTATGCGTGGTCTCAAACTCACTGCTACCACCATTTCCTCCGTTTTCATTATCGCCACAGGACACTAAAACGCAAAAGGAAATTATGGCAAAAATCAATGCAAAAATTTTCTTCATCGCAATTTACCTCTTTTTTATTTTGACCTTTTTATTGTAATGGACTTAATAACAGGCTGGTTTTCCTTGGCAACCGCACCGTTTTCATCCGCTTCCATTTCGTTAAAAATTCTATCAACAACATCCATTCCGCTTATAACAGTGCCAAAGCCGGCAAAATAGCCGTCCAATTTCAAATAATCCTTTTGTACAATAAAAAACTCACTGTTAGCACTGTTATAGTAATGTTCATCCGTCTGGCTGCTTGTGTCTTCCTTTACCAAGCGATTCATGGAAATCGTTCCTCTCATATGAGAAATGCCGTTATCTACACCGTTTTTGCTAAATTCACCCTTAATGCTTGCAGGAGCTTGACCGTCCTTTGCCCTGCCACCGCAAAGAGTTCCTTCGCTTCCCTTCATATTAAAGGTAGTACCGTCATAAAAGCCGCTTTGTGCAAGCTTTACAAAATTTTCAACGGTTTTCGGTGCTTCCTTACCGTTAAGCTCTATTGTAATCGTCCCATATCCTTCCACCACAATATCCGCATAATACGGGCGGCTTGCCATAACAATTCCCATAGTCATCACGCTAATGCCTATCAAAATCGCTATGCCAAGTAATACAAACATTACTATTTTTTTATTCTTCTCTTTTTTTAACCTTTCATCAAGCGCCTTTTGCTTTGTAGGTGAAAGCCAAGAGGATTTCTTTTTACCCATAAATCTATTCCTTTCTCGAAATTCTTTATTATTGTAGCATATAAATCAAAAATAATCAATAAAGAATTTGTAATATTTGTATTGACTTTAAAATGGAAGTATGATATAATTTTTTCAAGTAAATCTTATTCGGAGGAATTAAAAATGGAACATATCAAGACAATCAAAACAGGTAACCTTTGTGAAAGCGCAAAGAACGGTGGTTGCGGCGAATGTCAAACATCTTGCCAGTCTGCTTGCAAAACAAGCTGCGGTATCGCTAACCAACAGTGCGAAAACAACAACAAATAATTTATCCGCACAATTAGGCTGTTTGATACCAAACAGCCTTTTTAATTGTTAAATTCTGCATTTTGCATTTTGCATTCTGCATTTCCTGTAAGGAGATAATATGGTACATCAATATAAATTAAATGGATATAACATCGTTCTTGATATTTGTTCAGGCGGTGTTCACGTGGTTGACGATATTACCTATGATATTATTGAAGCTTTTGAAAAGCAGACACGTGACGAGGTTATTACATCAATTTCTTCAAAATATAATGAAGTCAGCATAGACGAAATTGAGGAGTGCTATACACAGGTTGAGTCGCTTAAAAGCAGCGGCGCCCTTTTCACCCCCGATACATTTGAACCAATGGCGGACAAGCTAAAAGCAAAAACAGCAGGCGTTATTAAAGCCCTTTGCTTGCACGTTGCCCACACCTGTAACCTAAACTGCTCTTACTGCTTTGCTTCCCAAGGCAAATACCACGGGGAAAGGGCTGTTATGTCCTTAGAGGTTGGTAAGCGTGCTCTTGACTTTTTGGTTGAAAACTCAGGCTCTCGCCACAATTTAGAGGTTGACTTTTTCGGTGGCGAGCCTTTGATGAATTTTCAAATGATTAAGGATTTGGTCGCATATGCCCGTGAAATAGAAAAGAAACACAATAAAAAATTCCGTTTCACCTTAACCACAAACGGTGTTTTAATTGATGATGATGTAATTGACTTTGCTAACCGTGAAATGTCAAACGTAGTCCTATCCCTTGACGGGCGAAAGGAAATACACGATAAATACAGAGTTGACTATGCAGGTAACGGCAGCTGGGAAAGAATTGTACCAAAATTCCAAAAATTAGTAGATGCCCGTGGTGGCAAAAACTACTATATGCGTGGCACATTTACCCACTCTAACCCTGACTTTTTAGAGGATATTAAGGTTATGCTTGATTTAGGCTTCAATGAGTTAAGCATGGAGCCAGTTGTCTGCGCAAAGGGCGACAAGGAAGAATTAACAGAAGAAGATTTTCCTATTGTTTGCAAGCAGTATGAAGATTTGGCATCCTTAATGCTTAAAAAGCATAGTGAGGGCAAGGACTTTACATTCTATCACTATATGATTGACTTAAAAGGCGGACCCTGTATCTATAAAAGGATATCCGGCTGTGGCTCAGGAACGGAATATATGGCTGTTACCCCTTGGGGTGATTTATACCCTTGCCATCAATTTGTAGGAGAAGAAAAATACAAACTCGGCGATATTTATAAGGGAGTTACTAACAAGGAAGCGCAGTGTGAATTTGCATCCTGTAACGTATATGCCCGTCCTGACTGTAAGGACTGCTGGGCAAAGCTATACTGTTCCGGTGGTTGTGCAGCCAACGCATACCACGCAACAGGCAGTGTGCGCGGAGTTTACGAATACGGTTGCCGTCTGTTTAGAAAAAGAATGGAATGTGCCATCATGGTAGCGGTTGCCAAGGCACTTGAAGAATAATGAACACTCCGATTTGTGATTTTATAAATCAATATGTAAAAAAAGACGCTTTGCGATTACATATGCCCGGGCACAAGGGAAAGGAGCAATTAGGCTTTGAAAAATACGACATTACCGAAATCGTAGGTGCTGATAGCCTTTACCACGCAAACGGTATAATTATGGAAAGTGAAAAAAATGCAACAGCTCTTTTTGAAAGCGGCGGAACATTTTATTCAACCGAAGGCTCTTCCCACGTTATACGTGCAATGCTATATCTTGCAAAGGTTTATAGCGGTCAAAATAACGGCTATGTTTTGGCTGGCAGAAATGCCCACTCCTCTTTCATTTCCGCCTGTGTGCTAAACGATTTGGATGTTGAGTGGATTTATCCAAACAAGGAAAGCAGTTATCTTTCTTGCATTATAACCGAAGAAAAGCTGGAAAATGCTCTATCTTGTGTAGATAAAATGCCAATTTGTGTGTACGTTACAAGCCCGGATTATCTTGGAAATATGTGTGATATTGAGGGGCTTGCCCAAGTTTGTAAAAAACACGGTACAATGCTGGTCGTTGACAATGCACATGGCTCTTACCTTAAATTTTCAATCAAGGATATGCACCCAATTTCCTTAGGTGCTACCATGTGCTGTGATTCTGCCCACAAAACCTTGCCTGTTTTAACAGGCGGAGCTTACCTGCACATTGGAAAAAATGCTCCTGAGTTCTTTCGCCAAAATGCAAAGCAAGCACTGTCTCTCTTTGGCAGTACAAGTCCTTCTTATTTAACCCTTGCTTCCCTTGACAATGCAAACAAGTATATTGCCAACGGATATAAAGAAAAATTGCAGAAATTTGAAGCAAGCTTAAACAATGCGCTATCAGATTTTCTTTACTACTCCTCTGAGATGGAGCTTTTACACTCCTTCTTCAGCCTGCGTGAACCGCTTAAATTAGTGTTCGATGTAAAGAAATTCGGATACTGGGGCGGAGATTTTGCTAAAATACTTGAAGAACACGGCGTAATTTGTGAGTTTTTTGATGACGACTATTTAGTTCTTATGCCCTCCCTTGAAAACGGAATTGATGAAATAAGAAAGCTATTTAGAATTTTGTCTTCAATTGAAACAAAAGCACCGTTAAGCTGTGAAAAAATTACAGTGGCACACCCAAAAAAGAAAATGTCCATCCGTCAAGCCGCCTATTTGCCCAGGGAACAAATTTCTGTTGAAAGCGCACTTGGAAGGACCCTTGCCACATCAAGCATTTCCTGCCCGCCTGCGGTATCCTTAATCGTGTGCGGTGAGGTGTTTGACGAAGGCACAATTGCCCTTTCAAAAAAATACGGTATTAATCATGTTTTTGTTGTAAAGGACGAATAATTATTTATGTAAATACCATAACAAAAAACACCTTTTGCATAATCGCAAAAGGTGTTTTTCTTATTTTGGTTGAATTAATAGCGCATATAAATCATTTACATTAGTGCCTGTTGGACCTGTAAAAATCAAGCCGTCTGTCAGCTTTAACGCATTGTAGGAATCATTGTTTTTTAAATACTCCTCGGGGGATTTTCCGCTTTTTTCAATAAATTCCCAGGTTTTTGTGTCAACATATCCACCGGCTGCATCGGTTGGACCGTCTGTACCGTCACTGCCCACACAAAAAACAGCCATATTATCATAATCCTTTATCCTTTTGGCGCACATCAGAGCAAGCTCTTGATTTCTTCCACCCTTGCCGCTACCTTTAACCTTAATGGTTACCTCTCCGCCAAAGAAAATGGCAATCGGCACTCTTGTCTCACTGTTTTCCTTTGCTAACTCACCTATTCTTTCAGCGATTTCCTTTGCATCACAAGCTACACTGTCGTTAATTATTAAGGATTGGTATCCCAACAATTCCGCTTGCTTTTTTCCGCTTTTACAAAGCTCCTTGACACTGCCTGACACTGCGTGAACAGAGTTGTTCACCGCTTTTGGTGTTTCTCTTTTTATTAGGTCTAAAATCTCATTTTCAACACAAATTCCATACCTATGTAATATTTCAAGGCACTCATTGGCAGTTGTATTGTCTGCCACAGCAGGACCTGATGCAATTGTTGACAAATCATCTCCAACGACATCAGATAGAACCACCGCATAGACCTGCGCCGGTGCCACATGGCACGCAAATTTACCACCCTTAACGTTTGAAATATGCTTCCTTATTGCATTCATTTCATTTATGGTAGCGCCACTGTGCAAAAGTGTTTTTGTTAATTCTTGCATTTTTTCAAGAGGACATTCTATGCTTTCAAAAAGTGCAGAGCCTCCACCCGAAACCAGAAACAGCACCGTATCATTTTCGCACAGGTCTTTTGTCATTTCAAGTGCTCTTTTAGTAGCGCTAATTCCTTGAAAATCAACCACAGGGTGCCCTGCTTCATAAATTTCAAGGTTTCCGATTGCTCCTTTTGAATGGTCATATTTTGTAATCACAATACCGCAATCAATCCGTTGTCCTAAGATGCTATATGCAGTATTTGCCATTTCCCAGCCTGCTTTTCCAATAGAAACCAACACGACTTTGCCGGTGAATTTTGCATTTTTCAAGGACCTTTCAACTGCTGAGTTTGGCATGTTTTCCTTAATTGCTGTGCTATATATTATTTTTGCATGGTTTTTAAGTAAATCTTGCATTTTTCACACCTCAAACCAATTTTTAAAATGGCGGGAGCAAGCCCCCGCCCTGTTGTTTCATTAATTTTATAAAAGCTTTGCTCTCATTTCCTCATTTGTTAAAGGAGAAATGTATTTTGGCGCAATATCAAACACCGTCATAGCGCCGCACATACCCTCATTGTTCATACGGTAAGCTGCCCTTGCATAGGCAACGATAACAGAAGCGGTAAACTCAGGGTTAGAGTCAAGCTTTAAGCTATACTCAATTATATGAGTGTTTTCTTTATTCACACCTGTTTTGCCTGAACGAATTACAAAGCCGCCGTGTGGGATGCCGGCGTGGTTTTCGTTCAATTCCTCTTGCGAAATAAAATTCACCGTTGTATCATAGTCGCTAAAATAGTTAGGCATTTCCTTTATTGTCTTTTCTATCTGCGCCTTATCTGCCCCATCTTCTGCCACTACATAGCATTCCCTTGTGTGCTTTTCCCTTGTGGTAAGTGTTGGGTTTGAGCCGCTTCTTACCTCATTAAGAGCCCTTTCAACAGGAACGGTATATTGCTTTCCGTCCGCAACTCCTTCCACACGGCGGATAGCGTCCGAGTGTCCTTGGCTAACGCCCTTGCCCCAGAAGGTATAATCACAGCCGTCAACTAAAATCGAGCCGCCCATCGCCCTGTTAAGCGAAAACATACCCGGGTCCCAACCAACAGAAATCAAGCCGATTTTGCCGCTTTTCCTTGACCCTGCATCTACATTTGCGAAATGCTCCGGTATTTTTGCATGAGTGTCAAAGCTATCAACCACATTAAAATATTCTGCCAAATACGGTGTTTGCTTTGGTAAGTCGGTTGCGCTGCCGCCACACAAAATCATAACATCTATTTTATCAACAAAGGATAAAACATCATCAGCGTGACAAACATCAACACCCTCGCTCAAAATCTTTACAGTTTTAGGGTCACGGCGGGTAAACACTGCCACGAGCTCCATATCCTTGCTTTGCTTAACAGCACACTCCACACCTCTACCAAGGTTACCGTAGCCAAAAATACCAATTCTTATCATAAATGCCTCCACAGGACTAATAAATATAAATCATTTTAGCACACACGCACAGCTTTTTCAATATTTTACCGTCTGTTTTTTGAAAAAAATTATTGAAAATTTTACCGTGTTGTGATAACATAGATAAAACGAAAATTCAAGGAGGTATTATGGGTAGCTTTTTTGCAGCGCTTTCAACCGTTGGCGTTATGCTTTTTTATGCCGTTCCCGGCTTTTTGCTTGTTAAAGGCAAGCTTGTAAAAAGCGACGGTATATCTAACTTTGCCAAGCTTTTAATGTACGTTTGCTCACCTATGCTTGTTTTATACTCATTTTTGAATGTGGAATTCTCCTTGAATTTAGTTGGCAAAATGGTGTTTGCATTTTTCTTTGCCATAGGTGTAATGATAATTTTCGTAGTGATTTTTTCGTTTGTTTTCAAGAAAAAATCAAATGACGCAAGATATAGAATTTATACCCTTGCCACCGTTTTTCCAAACTGTGCCTTTATGGGCGTTCCGATTTTGCAGGCAGTTTTACCAAATTACCCCGAGGCACTTGCCTTTTCCGTTATGTTTTCTATGGCGCTTAATATTTCTGCTTGGACTGTTGGCTCCTTCATTATCACCCGTGACAAAAAATATATAAGCGTTAAAAAGGTTCTTCTAAATCCACAGGTTTTTGCACTAATTGTGGCAATTCCCTTGTTTGTATGGGGAGTAAAATTACCAACACAAATTGACAGCATGGTGACACTGCTTGGTAAAATGACCACACCCTTGTGTATGCTGATTATGGGTATGCGCTTGGCTTGTACACCTATTAAAGGCATATTTTTACGCCCTATGCAGTATGCAATTATAGGATTTAAGCAAGTAGTTTTACCCCTTTTGGTATTTTTAGTGCTGTTACCGTTGCCCCTTGACCCGAATATGAAAGCATCAATGTACATAATTTTTGCCTGCCCCGTTGCAAGCGTTATTTTATCCTTTGCGGAAATGCTTGGAGAAGGACAGGAAACTGCGGCAAACATGGTGCTTCTCGGCACCTCGTTAAGTGCTTTGACTATACCCATTATGTGCTTATTAATTTGAAAAGGAATTGCTTTTGTGCAATTCCCTTTTCTTTTACAAAAAAACATGTGGAAATTTTGTGTAAAATTTGAAATTTTTTAAGTTATTTCAATTCTTATTGACTTTAAGATTGAAAAATGATATATTATATATAAGAATGACTTACGAAGCCTCGAAAGGATGGTTTTTATGAGAGAAGAATGGAATGGCTTTAACGGTGGTGACTGGGAAACATCCATCAATGTGCGTGACTTTATCCAGCAAAACTACACTCCCTATGACGGAGATGGTAGTTTTTTGGCAGGGCCCACTAAGGCAACCCTTGACCTTTGGAATATGGTTAGCGAATTAAAAAAGCAAGAGATTGAAAATGGCGGTGTTCTTGATATGGACACTAACATTATTTCAACTATCACATCCCACGGTGCAGGCTACCTTGATAAGGACAAGGAGCAAATTGTAGGCTTGCAAACAGACAAGCCGTTAAAGCGTGCTTTACAGCCATATGGCGGCATTAGAATTGCTATGCAGGCTTGTCAAAAGAACGGTTATGAGGTTGACCCCGGGCTTGTTGAATTTTTCACAGAGCACAGAAAAACACATAACGCAGGCGTTTTTGACGTTTACACACCTGAAATGAGAAAATGCCGTTCAAGCCACATTATCACAGGCTTGCCTGACGGATATGGCAGAGGTAGAATTATCGGTGACTATCGCCGTGTTGCACTTTACGGTATAGACAGGCTCATTGACAATAAGGAATATCAAAAAAGCAGCACAAGAACAACTATGCGTTCCGATGTTATAAGAGAACGTGAGGAGCTTTCCGAGCAAATAAAGGCTCTTTCTATGCTTAAAAAGCTTGGCGAAATTTACGGCTGCGATATTTCTAAACCTGCAAAGACCTTGAAGGAGGCTACACAGTGGCTTTACTTTGCTTATCTTGCCGCGGTTAAGGAGCAAAACGGTGCCGCTATGAGCCTTGGTAGAACATCTACCTTCCTTGACATTTATGCGGAAAGAGATTTGAAGGCAGGTATTATTACCGAGCAAGAGGCACAGGAGATTATTGACCACTTTATTATGAAGCTCCGCCTTGTTTGCTTTGCAAGAACACCTGACTACAATGCACTTTTTGCAGGTGACCCAACTTGGGTAACCGAATCTATTGGCGGTGTTGGTATTGACGGACGTCACTTGGTAACAAAAATGTCATTTAGATACCTTAATACATTAAACAACATCGGCGCCGCACCCGAACCAAACTTGACAGTTCTTTGGTCAACGCAATTGCCGCAAGCATTTAAGGATTTCTGCGCAAAGATATCTATCGTTCACCATGCGGTACAGTATGAAAATGACGACCTTATGCGCCCGTTACACGGTGATGACTACGGTATTGCTTGCTGCGTTTCCTCTATGAGAATAGGTAAGGAAATGCAATTCTTCGGCGCACGCGCCAACCTTGCAAAATGCTTGCTATACGCTATTAACGGCGGAAGGGATGAAATAACAGGCGAGCAGGTTGGTCCCGAATACCGTGCGGTTGAGGGTGAATACCTTGACTATGAGGATGTTATGTCCAAATTCAAGGCTATGATGACTTGGCTTTCCAAGGTTTATGTAAATGCCTTGAACATCATCCACTACATGCACGACAAGTATTCTTACGAAAGACTTCAAATGGCTCTCCACGACAGACAGGTTAAAAGGTGGTTTGCAACGGGTATTGCAGGCTTTTCTGTTGTGGCTGACTCCCTTTCTGCAATTAAATATGCCAAGGTTAAGGTGGTTAGAAACGAAAAGGGTATCGTTACCGATTATATTACCGAGGGTGACTTTCCTAAATTCGGTAATGATGATGACAGGGTTGACTCTATTGCTAAGGAAGTTCTACACACATTTGTTAAAATGCTCCGTCAAAACTCTACTTACCGTGACGGTGTTATAACCACATCTATTTTGACAATTACATCTAATGTTTCCTACGGAAAAAATACAGGCTCCACTCCCGATGGCAGAAAATACGGCGAAGCCTTTGCCCCGGGTGCTAACCCAATGCACGGTAGAGACACAAACGGTGCGGTTGCTTCTATGGCTTCTGTTGCTAAAATTCCGTTTATGGACTCACAGGACGGTATTTCCAATACATTTACCATAGTTCCCTCTGCCCTTGGTAAAGAGGAGGAGGAACAAAGGCGCAATCTTGTTGCCCTTTTGGACGGCTACACAAAGAAGGGTGGCTTCCACTTGAACGTAAACGTATTTGACAGGGAGCTTCTTTTGGACGCGCAAAAGCATCCTGAGAAATATCCGCAGCTTACTATTCGTGTGTCCGGCTATGCTGTAAACTTTATTAAGCTTACAAAGGAGCAACAGGACGAGGTTATTTCAAGAACCTTCCACTGCTGTATCTGATATGAAGGGATATATCCACTCCCTTGAAAGCTTTGGCACGGTTGACGGTCCCGGTGTACGCTTTGTTGTGTTTTTCCAAGGCTGTCCTATGCGTTGCCTTTATTGCCACAACCCTGACTCTTGGGCTATTCACGGTGGGACTGAAATGGAAGCGCAGGACATACTTGATAAAATGCTAAGGAACCTTCCCTTTTACGAAACGGGGGGAATTACCGTAACAGGTGGCGAGCCACTTTTACAGCTTGACTTTTTAATAGAGCTTTTTACCCTTGCAAAGAAAAAAGGAATACACACTACCCTTGATACCTCGGGAATTTTGTTTGATAAAAGCAGTACGGAAAGGTATGATGCTTTAATGGAGGTGTGTGACCTTGTTATGCTTGATATTAAGCATATGGACGAGCAGGAGCATATACACCTAACAGGCTCATCAAACAAGCATGTTTTTGACTTTATGGAATATTTAAAGCAGAAGAAAAAAAGCGTGTGGGTGCGCCATGTTATTGTGCCGAATATCACCTATAAGCAAGACCAGTTAAAAGCACTTGGCACTTACTTAAAGGGCTTTGACAATGTTGAAAGGGTTGAGGTGCTACCATACCACACAATGGGCGTGGTAAAATACCAAGCATTAGGAGACGAATATCCTTTAAAGGATACCCCTGCCTTAACAAAGGAAGATGCGCACAAGGCCCTTGAAATTATTAATTCTACAAGGTTTATTTAAATGCACTTCATCAGTTAGATGCTTTTGAAGTGCATTTTAAAACTAAACTTTTCGGGATATTTTAAAGGAGACTGATAAAATGGATGGTTTTGTAATAGTTAACGGCGAATTAACCGGTTATTACGGGGAGGAAAAAGACATTGTCATTCCTAATAATGTCAAAATGATTGGTGCGAAGGCATTTAATGAAAACAAAATTATTAAAAGCGTAGAAATTCCTGAAGGAGTTGAAACGATTGGCTTTGCAACCTTTGCCAAATGCGCGTCTCTTAAAAAGGTTGAAATACCAAACAGCGTAAACTCAATTAGAGGAAATGCGTTTTCAGAGTGCAAATCCCTTGTTTCATTTGAGGTAGGAACAGAAAATAAGATTTACAAATCCATAGACGGAAATCTTTACGGTAACAGTAAAGACGGTATGGAGCTATTGTACTATTGTGTAGCGAAAAAGGAAGAATCCTTCCAAGTTCCCGAAGGGGTTAACATAATAAACAGATACGCATTCACAAACGGAAAAAATCTAAAAAGCATTGTAATTCCAAATAGCACCGTAACCATCGGCATGTGCGCCTTTTTGGGATGTAAAAGACTTGAAAGCGTTGAAATTTCAAGCGGTATGGAATACATCGGTTGGGATGCTTTTCGCAATTGCTCATCCCTTACAAGCATAAATATTCCAAATACTGTTTTTGAAATCGGTATGCAGGCGTTTAGGAATTGTTCTTCCCTTGCAAGCATAGAAATTCCCGAAAGCGTTATTGAAATCGGTTCGGATGCATTTTACGAGTGTCCTTTGCTTACAATAAAAGGCAAGGCAGGTAGTTATGCCGAACAATATGCTAACGATAACAAAATCCCATTCAGCAGAATATGAACCGCTACGCCCAAACTTTTTGTTTGGGCTTTACTTTTACAAAACTTTAACATTTCAAAAACAAATATCAAATATAGGCAAGTTAAAATATAACAACAAAGAAAGGGGAAATAAAATGACTAAAATACTTGTATGTGAAGACGAAAAGGATTTAAACCGCTTTGTTTGTCTTTCCTTGCGTAATGCAGGATATGAGGTGTGTGCCGCTTATGACGGTAAAGAAGCCCTTGAAAAAATCGAAAATGAACAATTTGACCTTGTTTTAACAGATATTATGATGCCGAAGATGGATGGCTTTGAGCTTTGCGAAAATATCCGTTCCTTTGCAAAGGAGCTGCCTATTGTTTTTATGACCGCCAAGGACGATAAAATTTCCAAGCTTACAGGATATTCTTTAGGGGTTGATGACTATGTTGTTAAGCACTTTGATATGGATATATTATTAATGAAGATAAGTGCAATTTTAAGGCGTTCACAAATTAAAAACGACAGGGTTTTAACTGTTGGCAATTTGACAATGAATACAGAGGAACGCAGTGCCAGTGTAGATGGGAAGGAGCTTGCCTTGACGGTAAGAGAATTTGACTTATTGTTCAAATTTTTATCCTATCCTAAGAAAACCTTTACACGCTCTGCCTTAATGGAGGAATTTTGGGACTATGACTCCTCTGCTACCTCACGCACGGTTGATGTGTATATGGCAAAATTAAGAGATAAAACAAAGGACTGTGACGGGTTTGAAATACAAACCGTCCACGGTTTAGGATATAAAGCCATTCTTAAATAGATAGGCGGTGAAATAATGAAAAAAAGAAAAAGCAATTTAAGCTTAGCAGGTGCTTTACTTTTCTTTGCTTTAATCGCATTTATTATACAAGTTGCGGTTTTAGTATATGACTATATAATACAGCGTACCGATAACAAGGGGCTAATTGCTGTGCTTATTCTTATAGTGGTGCTGATTTTATCTGCTATTTGCACGGTTATTGACTATTTCAGAAGAAAAATAATGGTTGAGCGTCCTGTGGAAAAAATACTTTACGCAACGGAAAAAATTGCCAAGGGTGATTTTTCCGTTAGGTTGACCCCTGCACATAGCCTTGAAAAATATAACGAATATGACATTATAATGGAAAACTTAAATATAATGGCGGCGGAGCTTAAAAAAAGCGAGATTTTGAAAACAGACTTTATTTCAAACGTTTCCCACGAGATAAAAACTCCGTTAGCAATTATACAGAATTATGCCAATCTTTTAGCAAGCGATGGCCTTGACGAGGAGGAAAAAACGCGGTGCTTAAAGGCTCTTTCACAGGCATCTAAACGGCTAAGCGATTTGGTTTCCAACATTCTTAAAATGAACAAGCTGGAAAACCAAGAGATTAAGCCTGAATATTCCACCTTCTATTTAAATGACCAATTGGCTGAAATAATTATCGGCTACGAGGAATTAATTGAGCAAAAAAATATCACCCTTGACTGTGACCTTGACGAGGTTAAGATAAATTCCTGCCCTGCTTACCTTGAAATTGTGTGGAGCAACCTAATTTCAAACGCTATTAAATTTACTGATACAGGCGGTACTATTTCCGTTACCTTAAAAGCACACGACAAAAATACGGTAGTTACCGTTTCTGACACAGGGTGCGGAATTGACAAGGAAACAGGCAAACGGATATTTGAAAGGTTTTACCAAGGGGACACCTCACGAAAAAGCCAAGGTAACGGCTTAGGTCTTGCCCTTGTAAAAAAGGTTATTGACGTTTTGGGCGGAGATATTTCCGTTTCAAGTGAGCCGCAAAAGGGTAGCACATTTACAATTACATTAAAAGGCGTGCTATATGAATAAACTTTTCAAACACCCACCTCTTTGGCTCTTGCTTATTGCTTATGCCCTAACCTTGATTTTTTCAACAGTGTCAATTGTGTTCGTTTCAATCGGGAAGATGGATGCTTTCGCCTACCCCTTCTTTGCCTTGTCTGCCTTGCTTTTAGGTTACAGCATTTATACAGTTGTACGGTTTCGGCTTGAAATAAAAAAGGGTGCTTTAAAAATATTGTATAGCAACAAATTCACCAAAAGGTATTTGGAAAGCTTTGGCTTCCGCGCCCTTGTCGGCTCGTCTATATCTTTTTTTATCAGTGTACTTTTTGGTATTTTAAACGGTATTTTGGGAATTATGGGTAAGTCCGTTTGGTATGGGGCGCTTTCCTTTTACTACATTATAACCGCTTTAATATACGGAAGTTTACTTTTAAATCTTAAATCAACCTCTTATAAAATTTACAAACGATGCGGATATTTTATGGCAATTTTGAACACTGCGTTAAGCGCTTTCATTGCACAAATGATATTTGAAGATAAGGGCTTTGTGTATGGGGATATTATGATATATGTTTTTGCCTCTTACGCCTTTTACAAATTGACAATGGCAATTATAAGACTTTTTAAAACAAGACACCATAAAAGCCCTGTTTTAAGCGCTATTGCCTTGATTAACTTAACAAGCGGAATGGTTTCCGTTTTGGCGCTTCAAACCGCCCTGCTCTCTACCTTTGGTGACGGAATTGATAATTCCTTGTTTAACACCTTAACAGGCTCAGCGGTGAGCTTAACTGCCATTGGCATTAGCATATTTATGATAATAAACGGAAGTAAGAAATTAAAATTGGAGAAAACAAATGAGTGACAATAAATTTAACTATACCTACTCTGCCCCGACAGAACAGGAAAGACGTGAGATTGATAGCATACGCCGTCAATACGAACCGCAAAGCGACAAGGAAGTCAAACTGCAAAAATTAAGAACGCTTAACGGTCGTGTGCAAAGTATTCCACAAATAATATCCCTTTGCATTGGTGTTTTGGGGCTGCTTATTTTCGGCTTGGGTCTTTCAATGATACTTGTATGGAGTTTATATGTTGTTGGCGGTATTATAATTGCTCTCGGATTTCCTGTTATGCTAATTGCTTATCCTGTTTACAACTTTGTTCTAAACGAGTATAAGAAAAAATACGGTGGCGAAATACTAAAATTATCAGATGAATTATTAAACGAAAAGCAGGATTAACCTTTAATGTTAATCCTGCTTTTTTGATTTTTGAGTTGTTATTACCAAAAGAATTACGGAGATGGCAAAAATAAAAATGCTTATAAACTGTGAGGTTGACATACCAAGGACGAAGCCGCGGATTTCGTCCCCACGCAAAAATTCATTTATGAAGCGGCAAACCGAGTAAATTAAAAGATAAAGATAAAATAGTCTGCCCTTTAATTTTTTCTTTTTCATAAGAATAGCTATCAAGCCCACAATTAAAAAGTTTTCCATTGATTCAAGAAGCTGTACGGGAAAACGCCTTACGTTGCCAAGGTCTATATACTTATTGTTTGCACATATAAAGCCAAAGCTACTTTCTATACCGTAGCAGCAGCCCGCAAAGAAGCAGCCTATCCTTGCAAAAGCGTGGAAAAGCGGGGCAAAAAAGGCGCAACCGTCTAAATAAACATCCTTTGGCACCTTTACAAGCTTCATAAAAATCAAGCCTGCTATACATGCGCCCAAAAGACCGCCATAAAAAACAGAGCCGCCAAAAAGAGTGGCGAAGGTTTTCATAAATTCGCCAAATGCTTTTGCTTCACCAAATAAATAAAATTTACTTATATTCGTTATGCCAAACAAAAGATGTCCGCCGATTACAACACCTACTCCTAAAATCAGCAAAAATACTATTGCCGTATTGTTGTCATATCCGCATTTTTTAATATACACACAAAAGGTAATACCTGCCACAAATATGCCAATTAAGGCAAAAATGGCATATAACGGTATTTCCTTACCAAAAAGCTCAAATACGGGAAACATATTTTCCTCCTATTTTAATTTAAAAAGGGCGTTGCCACAGCACCGCCCCTTTCGGTTTTATGTAGTGAATTACTTAAAACAGCTTGCAGCGCCTGCGGCAGCACCTACACAAGCAAGTGTGCATACAACACCGATTGCGGAAAAAACTGTTCCTATTATGCTAAGAACCAAGCCGGCAGTAGCAACACCTGATGCTTTACCTGTTGCAGCAACGGATTTTTTTCTACCAACTACTGAGCAAGCAATACCAATGATAGCACATGCAAGTCCAACGAAATTAATGAAAGTAAAGAAGCTAAGAACTATACCTATAATTCCAAGCACTAAGCCTGTTACTGAAAATCCTTTTCCGTCACTTACTGTCACGTTTTCGTCCTGCGGTAATTTATTTTGCTGATCCATAACAATCTCTCCTTTTCTTTTTTTCTTATAATAACACAATTATCTAATTTTGTCAAGTATTACTTATCAATAAAGATAATTATAATTTACGTATTGTGTTGTAAAATAGTAATAAGAAAGCGAGGAGATGATTTGTGATTTTAAACGTGGCAGATAGAATCAGATATTTGCGTGAAAAAAACGACATGACCCAAACCGATTTGGCAAACAAGCTTGGGATTTCAAGGAGCGCTGTTAACTCTTGGGAGATGTCACTGTCATCACCGTCTATTACAAACATTATTGAAATGTCGCGGATATTCAACGTAACCGCGGACTATATCCTTTCTACTTCTAACAAGCTTCTTATAGATATTTCCGACCTTAATAATGAAGAAAAAGGCATAGTTCTAAAACTAATCGAATGCTTAAAAGGCAAAAAAAGCTAATACTCATTTTAAAGGGGCTGTTGCAATAAGCACAGACCAAAAACAGACACGATATCTAATGAACTGATAAAATTCGTGTAATTAATAACAATTTATAAGGTTGAAAACTTGCATATTTTGCAAGTTTTCTATTTTTTTATGTCTTTTTTTTAGACGCGACCTCGCACTCTGCCGTACTAAGTACGTCGACGTGTACGAGTTCACGCCTTCTGCACTCATTTCACTATCCCCTCAAAGGGGCTGTTGCTAATGCGACAGCCCCTTTAACATTTCTTTTACAATTCTTTTTCAAAACGAATACCTTTTTTTAGTGATTTGGTTACAAACGGACAGTATAATGGTATCAACAAAGAACAAAGGAGAAAAACGAATATGACTAACACACAAAAGGAAATTGCAAAAATCAAGGCAGATTACACAGTAAACGAAAAGAAAGAAACAAAGCTTGAAAAATTAAAAAAGCTTGACAAGCAGGTTAAAAGACCCGTACAGGTATTTTCTTATGCGCTTGGCACTGTTGGCGCCCTTGTGCTTGGCACAGGAATGACAATGGCAATGAGCCTTATCCCAGGCGGAATGGCAGCAGGAATTATAATCGGCAGTGCAGGTATTGCGGCATCAGGCGCTAACTACCCACTCCATCAAAAACTAATGAACAAAAGAAAAAAGAAATACTCTGAACAAATTATTGAAATGTCAGATAGCATTTTAAACGAAAATAACACACAAACAAATAACTAATATAAAAAGGAGAAAAAACAATGGGACTTATTAATTTTTTCAAAAAGGCATTTGGTGATATGAAGAAAAATACAAAGGCACAACACCAGGTAACAAAGGCGCAATTTGAGGCGGCTAAAACTGAGGGCAAGGCTACTTGGGAGGAAGCAAAGCTTTCACCCTCTCAAAGGCAGGCACTTATGCAAAAGGAAAGAGATGCGCAAATTGCAGAGGCTAACGCAAGAAAAGCGGCTGCGCAGGAAAGAATTGATTTTGCACAAAGCCTTAAAAAGTAATAATTACGCCTTCTTCATTTTGGAGAAGGCTGCTTTCGTATAAAAAGGTGACTTATGAAAAAGAAACAGACTATTAAAATGCACAATAAAACAGTGGAAAGGGAAATTAACTATATTCCTGTGCGGTACATTATTGCAATTATGATAACTGTTTTTGAGGTTTTAGCTATTATTGGCACGGTTGTAGCACTTTGCTATTTTGTACCCTACTTTTATATTGCTGCTTGGATAACACAAATCGTATGTGTTTTAAGGATAATTTCCTCCCCTGACAACCCCGACTATAAATTGCCTTGGTTGCTTTTTGTTCTTATTATTCCAATCGGCGGCTTTATGCTTTATTTGATTTTCTATTCGCGAAAGCTGAAAAAGCGTTTCGTTAGCCGTCTTGAAAGTTTAAAAGCATACGATTACAGCTTAGACGATACCCTTGAGCTTGAAGAATTAAAAAAGACTGACGGCGGTGCTTACGCACAAGCCAAATTATTAAAGGCAACAAGTGGCGCGCACCTTTTCAAAAGCGGAGACTGCACATATTATCCATTAGGAGAAAATATGATGGAGGATATGCTTTTAGATTTAAAGCGTGCCGAAAAGTTCATTTACATGGAATATTTCATAATTGAGGAAGGCTGTTTTTGGAATAGTATTTTAGACATTTTGAAAGAAAAAGCGACACAGGGTGTGGAAATTAAGGTTTTGTATGACGATATTGGCTGTATGTCAACACTGCCGGGAAACTATGCTAAAATTTTGAAGAGCTACGGAATTGAAGCATCTCCCTTTTCACGCTTAAAGGGTGGTGCTGACAGTGAATTTAATAACAGGAGCCACCGTAAAATAACTGTAATTGACGGAAAAGTCGGCTACACGGGTGGTGTTAACATTGCTGACGAATATATTAACAAAGTATCAAGATTTGGACACTGGAAGGATATTGGTATTAGAATAACAGGCAATTCTGTATGGGAGCTGACAAGGCTATTTATAACCGATTTTGGAATTAATGTTAAAACACCTGATTTTCACAAAGACCTTTACCCAAGCTTATCCTGTGAGGATCAGGGATATATAGTTCCATTTGGTGACGGTCCGCGTCCGCTTTATAACCACAGGGTCAGCAAAATGCTCATCGAGGCTATGATATATGAGGCGAAGGAGAGCATACATCTTGTAACACCGTATTTTATTGTAGGAAATGAAATTTGCGCGGCAATTGAGTCCGCCGCGTTGCGCGGAGTTGACGTAACCCTTTTAGTCCCGCATATACCTGACAAGCGTCTTGTTTTTAACATGACAAGGAGCTACTATCAAAGGCTTATTACAAGTGGAGTTAAAATATACGAATACACCCCGGGGTTTGTCCACGCTAAGCTTTATTTAGTTGACAAAAAATATGCTATGATAGGCACCGTCAACCTTGACTACCGTTCATTGGTTCACCACTTTGAAAATGGGGTGTGGCTATATAACTCCCCTGTTATTGAAGATATGTACAAGGATGTGAATAACACCCTTGAAAAAAGCCAAATTATAACGAAAGACGGAGTAAAAACAACTTTGGTGTCAAAAATTCTTCGCGTGTTTACAAAAATATTCTCACCTATGCTTTAATTTACAAAAAAATTCTTGACATAATCAAAAAACTCTTATATTATATAAGCATAAGTTTTTCAAAATGAGGAATTTCAAATGAGTTATATTGAGTTTAAAAATGTAATTAAGACCTACGGTGAGGGTCAGGGTGCGGTAAATGCCCTTGACGGTGTTGACTTTACAGTGGAAAAGGGAGAGTTTTGTATCCTCCTTGGTGAAAGCGGAGCAGGCAAAACTACTTTGCTTAATATGCTTGGCGGTATGGACACTATTACAAGCGGTACTATCCTTTTTAACGGACGGGACGTGTCCTCCCTTTCCAAAAAGGAGCTTGTTGAATACAGGCGCCACGATGTAGGTTTTGTTTTCCAATTTTACAACCTTGTGCCAAACTTAACCGCACTTGAAAACGTGGAAATTGCGGCACAGCTTTGCAAGGACCCTATTGATGCTAAAACTGCCATTGATATGGTTGATTTAGGTGACAGGGGCAACAACTTCCCATCTCAATTAAGCGGCGGTGAGCAGCAGCGTGTGGCTATTGCCCGTGCCCTTGCTAAAAACCCTGCCCTGCTTTTGTGTGATGAGCCAACAGGCGCGCTTGACTATGTAACGGGAAAATTTGTTTTGAAAATGCTTTACGAGCTTAGCCGCGAAAGAAAGACAACGGTTATAATAATTACCCACAACCAAGCAATTGCTCCTATGGCTGACAGAATTATAAGAATTAAAAGCGGAAAAATCGTGTCAAATGAGATTAACGAGAACGTTACTCCAATTGAGGAGATTGAGTGGTAAGCTATGAAATCTATTTTTAAAATGACCTTCCGCACCGTGCGTACATTTAAGGGTAGATTTATTGCCCTTTGCTTAATTGTGGCATTAAGCGCAGGCTTTTTTGCGGGACTTAAACTAACCACCGACTCCTTACGAAATACGGGCAACATATTTTTAAGTGAGCATAATATGTATGACTACCGCCTATACTCCACCCTTGGCTTTGATAAAAGCGACGTAGATAATTTTAAAGGTATTGAGGGTGTTGAAAATGTTGAGGGCGGATACACTGCTGATATCCTTGTTGACTTTGAGGGCAACAATATGGCACTTAAAATGCTGTCTATCCCACAAAGCATTAACACGGTTTCACTTGACTACGGCAGGCTTCCCACAGCTCCAAACGAGGTTTTGGCTGATGCCGAAAGATTTAAGGAAGGCGATATCGGTAAAAAAATAACCCTTTCACCCTTTGATGAAAACGGGGCTAAAAGCCTAAAAAATACTGAATATATCATTGTGGGAATTGTTCACTCTCCCCTTTATCTCGGCATTGACAGGGGTACTACCACAATTGGCTCAGGTGCACTTAATTCCTTTTTATACTGCAACCCCGATAACTTTAAAATGGATGCTTACACGGAAATAAACGTGACCCTTACGCAAAAGGAGCATATATATACAGAGGAATATAAAGCTTTAATTGATACTAATAAGGAAAGGATTAAAGCTACGCTTGATAGCTGTGCTACCCACCGATATAATAGCCTTTTTAATGAATTAAAGAGTCAGCTTCCTTTTATTACAGAGGAAATGGCAAGCGAGCTTGGACTTGAAAAGCCACAAACCTTTTTGCTTACAAGAAGCGAAAATGCAGGATATGTAAACTTTGAAAACGACTCCGGCATTGTTGGTGAGGTTGCAAGCGTTTTGCCTGTATTCTTTATTTTAATTGCAATTCTTGTTTGTATAACTACTATGACCCGTATGGTTGACGAGGAAAGAAACCAGCTTGGTATTTTGAAAGCCCTTGGCTTTTCCAACGGCAAAATAGCCTCAAAGTATCTGCTTTACGCAGGTAGCGCTACCTTACTTGGTTGGGTTGTTGGCTTCTTCCTTTGCTCTTGGGGTGTGCCTGCAATATTCTGGATGGCGTACAATGCCCTTTATAACTTTGCACCACTTACCTATTATTTCAGCCCAAGCATGCTGGCAATCACCCTATCCGCATCCTTGATTTGTATTCTTGGCAGCACATATATTTCCGTAAGGCGTGAGCTTGTTAGCTCCCCTGCCTCCTTGATACGTCCAAAGGCATCAAAGGGCGGAAAGAGAATTTTGCTTGAAAAAATTCCTCTTTGGAAAAAGCTCCCCTTTTTACAAAAGATTATTTTTAGGAATATGTTTAGATACAAGCAACGCTTAATTATGATGCTTGTGGGAATTGGCTGCTGCTGTGGCTTACTTTTAACTGCATTTGGTGTAAGAAACTCTATGATAGATATTGCCAATTTGCAATACGACGACGTGCAAAGGTACAAAATCGAGGTTACCTTTGAAGATGAGGAGGAAATTGTAAAGGAATTTTCCGCCTTTGAAAATATCTCCTATATGACCACATCAAAGGGACTTGTTGATGTAAAAAGTGACAAGACTATGAGCTCTGTCAACTTAATTGCCTTTGATGACTGGAACGAGATAACAAGCTACTGGCATTTGGCAAACGAGCAGGGTGATGTTTTGGCGCCAAGTGGCACAAATGTAATAATAAACAATAAAATTGCTGACACCTTAAACCTTAAAGTCGGTGACACCATAGAAATTGTAAATGCGGATATGAAAAGCACTACTGTAACCGTTGGCGCAATTTACGACAACTACATTTTCAGCTATATATTTATGGATAGTGTCCTTTTCGAAGGTGCATTTGGAGAATACCAAAAGAACACCGCCTTTATAAAAACAAGTGAGGACGGAGTTACAATGGGCGAAAAGCTGACAGCACTTGACGGCATAACAAGTATTTCCGACCTTACAAGCACTAAAAATTCAGTAAATGATGCACTTGACTGTCTAAACTATATAATTTGGTTAATCGTAGCCTTTTGCGCTGCCCTTGCCTTTATTGTTACATTTAATTTGACTAACATAAATTTGGCAGAGCGCAGCCGTGAAATTGCCACAGTTGAGGTATTAGGCTTTTATCCAAAGGAAACAAATAGCTACGTCCTTCGTGAAAACATACTTTTGTCTATTGTAGCAAGCATTGTTGGTATTCCTATCGGATATTTGTTCCACTATGTGGTTATGTCAATGGTGGTGGTTGACTCCTTTGCCTTTAAGATTTATATAGCACCGGAAAGCTATTTCCTTGCCTTTGGCTTTTCTATCCTTTTTGCCTTTGTTGTTAATCTGTTTATGCGTAGGCAAATTACCAAAATTCCAATGGTAGAGTCGCTAAAAGCGGTTGAATAAGAATAAAAAATCTGCGGAATTAACCGCAGATTTTTTATTTGTTTATAAACGGTGAGATAACTCCGTAAACCAAAATAATGGAAATTATAATAGGTAAAATGTAAGAAAAATAAATGCGCATCCAATTTTTTACCTTTATTCCTTTTCCTGCGTTGGCTTCCTCTTGAAATTTTTTAAAGCCCCAACCAAATTTATGGTTACAGAACAAAACGATAACAAGTGAGCCTAAGGGGAGTAAAATGTTACTAACTATATAGTCCTCCAAATCAAGCACTCCCGTGCCATCGCCAAAGGGAGCAAAGCCTGACCACACACTGTACCCAAGGACACAGGGAATTGACAAAGCAAACATACAAAGCGCGCAAATTACACAAGTGCGTTTTTTACTCCAATTTGTAATTTCCTGCACACAGGATAGTATATTTTGGAACACTGCAAAAATTGTGGATAATGCGGCAAAGGACATAAAGAGGAAGAACAAGGAACCCCAAAACATTCCGCCGCGCATATTAATAAATATGTTTGGAAGGGTTACAAATATAAGGTTTGGCCCTGCCGATTGTCTAATATCAGCACCGGGCATATAGGTAAAGAAAGCAGGGAAAATAATAAGTCCCGATACAATGGCAACAAAGGTGTCAAGGGAGGCAATATTCACGCTTTCCCCTAAAAGTGAACGCTCTTTACCGATAAAGCTACCAAAAATAGCCATTGAACCAATACCTAAGCTCAGTGTGAAAAACGCTTGATTCATTGCCTCTACTATTACAGTTAAAGTGCCAACCTCTCTCATTTTACTAATGCTTGGCAAAAGGTAAAATTTCAGCCCTTCCTTTGCACCGTCAAGTGTAAAGGAGTTTACTGCCAACACAACTATTAAGCCGAGTAAGGCAAGCATCATATACTTGGTTATTTTTTCAAGTCCCTTTTGCATATTAAAGGAGCAAACCAAAAAGCCGAGGGCGACCACCAAGGCAACAAAAAATATCATTTGCCAAGGGGCGGACTTCATTTCATTAAAAATATTGCCGACCTGTGCCGCTGTTGTCACCCCGGAGAATTTGCCCGTTATCATAAAGAAAAAGTACTGTATCATCCAACCGCTGACGGTTGTATAATACATCATCAGTAAAACGCAGCCTATAAGGGAGGCATAGCCATGGGCACGCCACTTTTTATCCTGCGGCTTTATTTTATGGTAAATTCTAACAGGGCTTGCCTGTGCGGCACGACCCATTGAAAACTCCATACACATAACGGGAATACCCATTATAACAAGGAAAACAAGGTATAAAAGCACAAAAATACCACCGCCGTTTTTTGCGGTGATAAAGGGGAAACGCCAAACATTTCCAATACCGATAGCACAGCCTGCGCTTATAAGAATGAAGCCTAAGCGGCTTCCCAGCTTTTCTCTTTTTTCCATTCAAGGCTCCTTTTTGGTCTTTAATTTTCACGGTAAAGCTCTAAAAATAAGCTTGTACCAATACCGGATGAATCTAATGTAAATAGCCTTTTACCGTCCATATACACATATACCCCTGTTCTTTTCTTTTCCACTCTATCTATTTTATCAAATGAGTATTTTTTAGTTTTTCCCATAACGGGGGTATATATAATTTCATTCTTTTCAACTACTCTTACCTTTTCCCTGAATATTTGCAAAGCACCGTAAGCAAAGGCAACAAGCAAAATAACAAGGAAAATGTTTACTCCTATGCCAAAGCTACCGTCTATATTACCGACTATAATTAAGCTTAAAGCAAGGGCACCAAGGGTCGCCATTATAACGCCCCAGGAGTAAGAGGAGCGTATAACAAAGTCACGCCTGTTAAGCCCTTCGTTTTTCCTTTTGTTTTCTTTCTTGGAAATGGCAAAAATAAAGCCAATACCAAGCGCCATTATAAGCGGCGTAATTATCAATAATGCTTTCATTCTAATCTCCAAAAACATACCTAATTAGCTCTATTTTATCACAATTATGAACCTTTGTAAAGGTTTTATATAAAAATAAGCACCCCAAAAGCATCTAACCCTTGGGGTGCCTATTAAAATACGATAGCTTGTTTTTTATTTAGAAAATATCCCAAAAAGAAGACTCGTGGCTTCCCTTTTCTCCCGATATGTTACCAAGAGTGCCCTCTCCCTCATCCTTTATTCCTGAGGAGGCTAAAATAACATCGTCTGTTTCAACATATTCTTTTTCGTATATTGGTGCTTCATATCTCATTATCCTTACCTCCTTAATCAATTATATTTTCAACAGGAATGTAGATTTTGAAGATTTCATAAATATCCTCTGCCGTTACATCCTCGCTTAAATTAGAGCCATTTGTAATATTAAAGCCTCTTTCGGTAAATGTCCCCCACCAACTGCCGTCAACGGTTTTATACTGTGCAGAGTTACTCTTTGCAATATCAGTAGGTCTATTTGAGACACTGTTAAGCTCACCGTTTTTCCATCCCTCGGGACGGTATCCCCATCCTGCACCAACAAAGATAACTGCACCGTCAACAAGGATGTCCTTGCCATACTTGCCCGTACAAGCGAATCTTTTATATGTGCCGTTTGTATCAACATATCTCTCAGTTGAATCTGTTGAATAGTAGTAGCAATACTTTTCTATATCCATAGCATCAAGCGTCAATGCTCTGTACTCTTTACCGTCAATTACGGTTACTTCTTCAACACACAAGTCGCTTGATACTGTTGGGGTGATAGTAGCCTCTTCCTCGTTAGGGACAAGAATTACAAGAACATTTTGTATCTGCTCAGGTGTGTAGTTATTAATAGCGATAACGTTTCTGTCCGTATGACCTGCAATGGACAAGTTAAATCCCCTTGTAGTGTGTCCTAACCACCATGTTTCATTTACAATTGTAATTTGGCTTGTTACATTTCCGGGTCTTTCCCCTGCACCACTATCAGGGCGGTATTGCCAAGGTCTTTCATCAGGACAATTCAAAACTATTATAGAGCCTATGGGAATTTCTTTAATTGTGAGTGAGTTTGATGCGTAATAGCCTGTGTTAAAGGCTACGCTTGCGTCTGAATTATACGAATTGCGGTTCCAATAAGAGTTTGCTTCCCAGCCCATTTCTTCAAGGGTCAATTGACGGTATCCGCTTGGAATTTGAACAACACCGTTTTCAACGCTTACTGTTGGAACAGAAAGACTTGGTTCCACCGCATAAGCAGAGGTTGTTACCTGGTAAGGCGTATTTACTGCCTTATTTACTGAATCAATTGCTAAAAGACGGTTGTTATCTGTCATATCGTCAACCCTAAATGTAATGTTGTCAATAGACAAGCCTGTCAATGCCTTAACAAATGTGAGTGAGCCGATATATCTACCAAAATTATTCAAATGGTATCCGTCACGGTTGAAGCGGTCACCGTAATAAGATGTTCTTGCATTTTGAATAGATGTTCCTGCCGGAATTACAAATTCAATTCTCTTATCTGCCAAAACAACTGTCTTAACCGTTTCTATAATTGCGTTATACATAGTTGTTTGGTCTTTGTTATAGTTTGCAAAGCCTGAATGGTTAGCACCCTTCTTATACGCCCAAGTCATATGCCATACAAGGCGTGCTTGTGGATTAAGTCCCTCAACGATGTCGATAAGATTGCCCAAATTTCCATAAGTATTCGGCATACCGCTATCTTGGCTAACCTGTTGGAATGTAATAAAGTCCCAGTTTTCACTTGTTACAGCAGTGCTTATCTTTTGTCCGCCCTTACTGCTCCAAGTACCGTTTGTGTTTGTGTAATATGTGTATGCTCCCTTATTTTCAAGTGCGTTTGTATAATGAGTGTCAAGTGAGCAACCGCCTATAAAGAGGTTACCAAGAACAATATTTTCAACTCCTGCATCCTTTGCAACCTGATACACATACTCCATACTGTCAACAGAGAAGCTGTTACCAATGCAAAGTATCTTCAAAGCGCCGTCATCCTCCCAATTCTGCTTTATTGTATCAGTTGAGGGTGCATCGGGTACAACCGTTACGCTATTGTTCGCAACAGGAACGAAAATAGAAAACTTTTCGTAAATTTGTTCTGCCGTCGTACTGTCAGCTATTGTAGCGTTTGGAGTAATGTTAAACGCCCTTGTTTCAAAGGAGCCCCACCAAGAATCAGAAACTACTACGCTTGCGCTTGTTGTATCAGGTCTTTTTGGTGTGTTAGACTGACCGTTTTTCAATTCGCCCACTACCCAGCCCTCGGGTCTATATGCCCAGCCGCTTGCAACGGAAATCATTGTACCGTTTGGAAGCTCAGCCTTTGTAAACTTTCTTGTAGCATAGAATTTTTTGTGTGTTGTGCCTGTGCCAACCTGCAAGTTTTTATAGTCATTTCCGTCACTTTGCCAATATGACCACTTTGAAAGACCGAGATCTTCTATTGGAAGCCTTTTATACTTTGTTCCGTCAATGAACTTGTATGTAAATATGTCAGCTTCTTCAACCTCTTTATTGTCAACCTTTTCGCTTACTCTTGTAAATGTGTTGGCTGACGCATTTACCTTTTCCGCACCGTTTTCAATATAAGTTATTTCCTTGCCTGCTATAATGTATGCGCAGCAAATAATTTCAACGCTTCCCTTATATTCATCGGGAATGTTGTTTACGATTACATCGAAAATGTCATACTTTGTGTCTGTAAAATCAGCAACCTTAACCTTTTCGTTTATAGGATTGCCGTTTTCATCAAGTGGGTTACCTGTACCAATATTGCTTCTTGTAGCCGCCACTGCACCAAAGCGCACCTTTTCTCCCGTTAACTCCTCGTACCTTGCAACCGCTTCCCTATTTACAGCATAGTGCTGGGTTATGCCCGCAGGTCCGTAGGAATATCCCAGCGTTTCAAAAAGCGGTGAAATTTTTTCAGAGGTTACAAGAGAACAGGTAGAGCAATGGTAAGATGCACTGATTTCACCAAGATATCCCTCATCCCCAAAAGTAATAGTCCACTCACTATCGTGTTCAGCAGAACACTGGGCGTTTGCAACCAATGAAAATGCGCAAATAAGCAGCAAAACCATTGATGCAATTAAAATTAATTTTCTTTTCATAGTCCTCTCCTTTTTATTTTTCAAAAATCTTGGCAATTTAATATTACCATAATATTACTAAAAAATCAACTCTCAATCACAAAAGTATCAAAATGTAAAGATTGACATATCCTTTTATTTGTGTTATCATTATAAAGAATTATATATTATAGGAGTTTACTATGAACTACACTAAAATAAGCGAAATGAAATATGAAAGAGTTAGCAAGGACTCTGTTATTAGAGAAATAAAGGACATTATCGCCCGTACAGAAAAGGCAAATTGCGGAAAGGAATTGCTTGCTTGCCGTGATGACTACAATAAATTAAGTGATTATGTTGGCACTATGGCACGTTTAGCCTCCACAAGGCTAAACCTAAACAGCCGTGATGAGTTTTACACTGCTGAAATGGACTACTATAACGCTGCCTTGCCTGAAATTCAAATGTATGACATCAAGTTTACAAAGGCATTTTTAAGCTCTGCTTACATTGAAGATGCGAAGAAGGAGTTAAACCCTCTCGTTATTACAATGATGGAGCTTTCCTTAAAGTGCGCTGACGAGCGTGTGCTTGAAGAAATGCAAGAGGAAAATAAGCTTAACCAGGAATATAGCAAATTTGTATCCGAGCTTACCTACGATTTCCGAGGTGAAAGGCTGACCCTTGGCGCCTTGCGTAAATATATGCAGGATAGCGACAGGGATACAAGAAAAGAAGCATATAATGCCCTTGGCAAAGCGTTAGGTGAGAACCAAGAATTCCTTGACGGTATCTATGACAAAATGGTTAAGGTCCGTGACAAAATGGCGAAGAAATTAGGCTACGAAAACTATGTTGGACTTGGCTACAACCTTATGCAAAGAACTGCATATAACAAGGAGGACGTGCGTGTTTTCCGTGAAAACGTGCTTAAAGATTTAGTTCCTGTAATTACCGAATTAAAGGAAAAAATTGCCCAAAAGCTTGGCATTGATGAAATGAAGCTTTATGACGATAACACCTATTCGGAAGACGACCCAAAGCCGATTTTGGACGCGCAAGGTATTTTGGATGCGGGCAAGGAAATGTACCACGAAATGAGCCCTGAAACCAAAGAGTTCATTGATATGATGTTTGAGTCCGATGCCTTTGACGTTCTTCCAAGAGAAGGCAAGTGGACAGGGGGATATATGACCTTCTTCCCTGTTTACCGTCAGCCATTCATTTTTGCTAACTTTAATGGCACCACTGCCGACATTGACGTTATCACCCACGAGGCAGGTCACGCCTTTGCCTACTATCTTGGCAGATACGATATGCTTCCCGAAACACAGCTTGGCGGAATGGAAACTGCGGAAAGCCACTCTATGAGTATGGAATTTTTCGCTTGGAAATATATGGACAAATTCTTTGGTGACCGAGCAGATGCATACAAGTATAAGCACCTGTTCTCTGCCCTTGCCTTTATTCCTTACGGCGTTATAGTTGACTATTTCCAAGAAATTGTTTATGAAAATCCTGAAATGACTCCTGCTGAAAGAAACGAGGTATGGAAGGACTTAGAGAGCAAATTCCGTCCTTATATGAACGCACAGGGCGTTGAATACTTGGAAAAGGGTACAAGATGGCAATACCAAAACCACATTTTCCAAAGCCCGTTCTACTATATTGACTACTGCTTGGCGCAGGTTGTTGCCTTTGAATTTTTGCGCCTTAGCCTTGAAGATTACGAGGGAGCACTAAAAACTTACATTGAACACGCAAGCCGCACAGGTAACTTTGGCTTTACCGACCTTATTAAAATGGCAGGCTTAAAATCTCCGTTTGAAAAGGGTGCTCTTGCCAAGGTTGCTTCTATGTGCCGTGAGTTGCTTGAAAAATTGGGTTAATTAAGGGAATTATAATGAATAAAATCAAAGAATTATATTTAAAGCACAAGGAGGTTGTACTTTACATTTTATTTGGTATAGCAACCACCCTTGTGGACACCCTTATGTTTTGGCTCTTTGATAGCCTTTTCGGTGAAGGGCTTTACCTTTTATCTACCCTTCTTGCCTGGGCGCTTGCCGCACTGTTTGCTTACTTTGTAAACAAGCTATTTGTATTCGAGTCAAAATCATGGAAGCAAATAACCGTTGCCAAGGAAGCATTAGAGTTTTTTGGCGCAAGGGTTGTCAGCCTTGGCATTAGCGAGCTTGGTATGTATCTTTTCGTGGATGTTTGGAAGTTTAAGGATATTGGTTTTAAGTTCCTTTTTGTATTTGTTACAGGCACTTTAATTGCAAAAGTGATTATGTCTGTTATTGTTATTGTTCTAAACTACTTTTTCAGTAAATTTATTATTTTCAGAAAAGATGAGCAGGACAAATTGCCTGACGGTGAGGAAAAGAAATGAGAAATTTATTCAGCATCAATATAGAAAATCAAACCGAAAACCCGGGGGACAATGAGCATTCAAGCCCGTTTATTCTCCGTGAGATTTATAAGTCTCTTACAAAGGGTCAATCAAAAATCGCTGATAAAATGGAGCTGCTTGAAAAGAAATGGGCGTTACCCACGTGGCTTTCCTATGCAAGAGTTGTCGCCCTTGGAATTGGCGCTATGCTCCTTGCCTGCGCCGTTATGGTGCTTATTGGTGTGGGCTTTGCCTATGCCTTTTCTTCCCCTTGGTTTATTGTTGCCTTTGTGGCAGGGGTATTGCTTTGCGCCTTTGGTACTGTTTGCTATGTTGTAGAGTACAAAAGACGCAAAAAAGTGGAAGCAAGCGATGAATACAAAAGGGCAATGGATGAAATTGACAGAATGGCAAAGAGAAGCGAAAATTATCTTAACCTGCCAAATGAAAAAACAAAGGTTGATATCCTTTTTTACACTTACATAGTAAGAGATAATAAAATGAGGGATAACAGCGCATTTAAATACTTAAATATGTCATTTTATCTTTTCGAGGAGGAAAACAAGCTATGCCTTGCCAATAGCAATGCGGTTTACGGTATTGACAAGACAGCGTTTAAGCGCATAGTGTCCGACCCTAAAAAGACAAGCTTCACCCTTTGGAATAAGGATGAGTCCCACATAAGCGAAGAATACAAGCAGTATAAAATCACCCTTGACCACTACGGTGTTTACCACGTAAGAGGCACCTGTTCCGTTCAGTTTGAAACCCAACAGGGTCAGGCGCGTGAAATAGTTATCCCACCCTACGAGCTTCCTCACTTTGAAAAAATCTTAAACCTTAAACCAATCGACAACGAGGATGACGAAACAGTTAAATAATAAATATCCACCCGCATATGATACGCGGGTGGTATTTCATTTTTGAGCGTTGCCCAAATACTGCCAATTATCATTACGGAATTCCAAGATTATCGCAAGTCCTTCTAAAAGTAAAAAGTCAAGCACCGTTAAAACAGTGCTTGACGTAGCTTATTATATAGTTAAAATACCAAAAACATCAAGTATTGCAAAGACAAGAATGACAATTAAGCACACAGGAGCTATATATTTTACCATCGCATTAAACATCTTTTTCATTTTGAATTTACCGTTTAATTCGATTTCATCAGTTACAAAGGATGGCTTAACCACAAAGCCAATGAAAATGCAAATTAGGAAGGCGGCAATTGGCATCAAAATGCTATTGCTGATAAAGTCAAAAAAGTCAAGGAATTGTAAGCCGAGTATTTTAACTCCGCCCCAAACACCGTACCCGAGAGAGGATGGCAAGCCAACTAAAATACAGCCAAGGAGTACGATTAAGCACAGCTTTTTCCTGCCTATTTTAACCTTGTCCTGTATTATGGAAATAACCGTTTCCATCAAGGATACAGACGAGGTAAGGGCGGCAAAAAGAACTAAAATAAAGAAAAGTGCGCCGATTACTTGACCGCCAAACATTGTGTTAAACACCTTTGGCAAGGTGATAAACATAAGGCTTGGACCTTTGCCAAGAGCTTCCTCATTCCCGCCCGAGAAGGCAAACACCGCAGGGATAATCATAAGTCCTGCAAAAAATGCAATTCCCGTGTCAAAAATTTCAATGTTGTGTACAGACTTTTCAAGATTTACATCCTTTTTCATATATGAGCCATAGGTTATCATAATTCCCATTGCTAAGGACATTGAGTAGAAAAGCTGACCCATAGCGCTGACAACCGTCATAAATGAAAACTTTGAAAAATCGGGCTTGATATAATAAATAACACCTGCCCATGCACCGTCAATAAACATTACATAGATAGCAATAAATACTGACAGCACAACCAAAACAGGCATCATTATTTTAGATACCCTTTCAATGCCCTTAACAACGCCAAGCATAACAACCAGGGCAGTTATACCGATAAATATGGTAAACCATAAAATAGGCTCTCCTGCTTTTGTTATAAAGGCTTCAAAATAGCCATCCGCCGCGGCTGCGTGACCTTGACCTGTAACAAATGCAACCATGTATTTTGTTACCCAACCGCCAATTACTGAATA
This sequence comes from Clostridia bacterium, assembly GCA_017623975.1. Classification (GTDB taxonomy): domain Bacteria; phylum Bacillota; class Clostridia; order Oscillospirales; family CAG-272; genus RGIG2000. Next base: position 31,400 of record JAGANX010000060.1, on the reverse strand, counting down.
GTAGGGCAAAATTATCATAGGAATAATTGACACTATCCAGCCGATAAAGGCGAATTTTTTACTGATTTTTTTAAATGCGCCAATTGCACTTAGCCCTGTTTTGCGTCCAATAGCAATTTCCGCTATCATTAAGCAAAAGCCAAAGGTAAGCGCAAGCACTATATAAGTTATAAGGAAAATTCCGCCGCCGTATTTAGCCGCAAGATAGGGAAAGCGCCAAATGTTGCCAAGGCCAACCGCACTTCCTGCCGCCGCTAAAACAAAGCCTAATTTTCCTGTAAAATTACTTCTCTTTTCTGTCTTAATATCCATTGTAACCTCTTAGCCAAAAAGCACCCATTTGGCTTGAAATGGAAAATAGTATCCTTTCAAACCGCAGATATTACTATTATGCCACAAGAGTGGCTAAATATCAAGTATGATTTTACTATGTTAGCGATTATTGTATGGTTGCACAATAAAATATTGAAATTTTTTTAAAATTTTTCTAAAAAAGAATGCACATAACTCTTGCACTGAAAAAAAATCTGTGATATACTTTTTTTATAAATCTAATATTTTGGAGGATTATATGAACGGAAATATGCGTCCCGATTCTATGGAAAGAATTACAACCAAGGCTCTTGCTGAAAAATTTATTGACGAGCAAGTTAAAATTGTGCGTGAGCAAGTAGGTGATAAGCGTGTGCTTTTAGCTTTAAGCGGTGGAGTTGATTCCAGCGTTGTTGCTGCTCTTTTAATCAAGGCTATTGGCAAGCAGCTTTACTGTGTACACGTTAACCACGGTCTTATGAGAAAAAATGAAAGTGAAAATGTTATTGACGTTTTTGGCAAGGAACTTGACGCAAATCTTATTTACATCGACGCAACTGACCGTTTTCTTAATCTTTTAGCCGGCGTTAGCGACCCTGAAAGGAAAAGAAAAATCATTGGTGCTGAATTTATAAATGTTTTCGCTGACGAAGCAAGAAAGCTTGAAGGTGTTGACTTTTTGGCACAGGGTACCATTTACCCTGATATCCTTGAAAGCTTTAAGAAGGCAGAGGGCAAAAAGGCAGTTAAGTCCCACCACAACGTTGGCGGCTTGCCTGATGACCTTAAATTCCAGCTTGTTGAGCCTATTAAGCTTCTCTTTAAGGATGAGGTTCGTGTTGTTGGTGAGGCTCTTGGCCTTCCACACGCTATGGTTTACCGTCAGCCATTCCCGGGCCCCGGTCTTGGTGTTCGTTGCTTGGGCGCTATCACAAGAGATAGGCTTAATGCCCTTCGTGAGGCAGACGCTATTTTGCGTGAGGAATTTGACAACTTCGGTCTTAACGAAAAGGTATGGCAATACTTTATCGCAATCCCCGATATTAAGAGTGTTGGCGTTAAGGACGAAAGCAGATATGAGGGTTGGCCAGCTATTATCCGTGCCGTTAATACAAAGGATGCTATGAGTGCAACAATTGAAGAAATTCCTTATAACGTTCTTCATAAAATAACCGCCCGTATCACCGCTGAGGTTGAGGGCATTAACAGAGTTCTTTACGACTTGACACCAAAGCCTGTTGGAACAATCGAGTGGGAATAATTTTGAACGCAGTTCAAAATTAACTATGAATTTTGCAAAAAATCATATCACAACATCAGGCGAAGCAGAAATGCTTCGCCTGATTCATAACGTTACGTAGTAACTCATAACTCAAAATTTTCACAGGTAATCGTAAATTTAAGAAGGCAGGCAAATATATGAATTTCTCTGAAATAATAAATAATAAATATGTGGACTATTTTGCAAAGGTTGATGAATCAAGCATAAACAATGAAATAATGAATGAATTTCTAAACAAAATGATAGAAGCCAGTGAAAGCCTTGACAAGGACAATACAATTCCACCTACTGAGATTGTTAAAGAAATCAAATCAAGATTTGGCCTTAATGGTAGTGTTTATGGCGTCATTACTCAAGTTGCAAGCAGTGATTTGATAAATTGCTTATCAAGCTTAGAAATCTTTACACTTTTATGGTTTGTTTCCTGTAAAAATGCTTTCTGCTTTGAAGAAGGAGTTTATTACAATATGACAATAAACAAAACCATTGGCAATTTATTAAAAAAGCTATCCTTATGTCAGTAACATTATAAAGGAGAGTGCTTATGAATATTAAAGAAACATATAAAGGCAAGCTATTTTCGATTTTGGGTGACTCCATAAGCACCCTTGAAGGATACTCGGTACCCGAGGATGCCTTCTTTTACGACACCTTAAAAAAGCTTCAAGCAGAGATATATACCCCCGTTGACACTTGGTGGGGTCAGGTTATTTCGCACCTTGGCGGAACGCTTTTAGTAAACAACTCTATTTCCGGCAGCCTTGTATGTAAGCACAAAAGGTGCGAGCTTCCCACCTACGGTTGCAGTGATGAACGCACAAGCGCCCTTTCCAAAAACGGTGCCGTGCCCGATGTAATTATGGTATATTTAGGCACAAACGACTGGGGCTTTGGTTTAAAGCCTGTGCCAAACAGACGAGAATATGAAAAGGACTTAGACGTGTTCAGCGTGGCTTATGACCTTATGCTGAAAAAGTTAAAGGAAAATTATCCCTTGGCAGAAATATGGTGCTTTACCCTTTCCAAAAGCGGATATGAAAATGGTGAGGAAATAGAGTTTTATTTTTATCCCGGCGGATACCATATGGAAGAATACTGCAAGGTTATTAAGGACACTGCTTTGGCGCAGGGCTGCAAGGTGATAGACCTATACAATTTTGTCCCACCCTTTGACACAATTGACGGCTACCATCCAAACAAGGCAGGTATGAAAAGCATAGCGCGAGGAGCAATAGAAGCCATTAGCCGCTGAGGAGAGGAAATATATAACAAGGTTTACATAGAAATCACCAACATATGCACTGCTCTTTTTGTCAAGAACATGATGAAATTCTAAATTCCCAAAGAGCCACCGCAATGGTAGAAGGCTTTAAATGCGGCAAAGCAACAGAGGACCTTTGTAAAAGATGCGGCTATGCACAAAGATTTGTGTAAGAGCTAAAAATACGAACGATATATTAACACTAAATTCTTGCCTATTCTCTTGCTTGCAAGAAAATATAATGTTACTCTTTTCCACCTCTTGAATTTTACAAAGAGGTGGATTTTTAAATATATTTTTTCATTTTTTGCAACCTTTAAAGAAAAAAGCGGTCTTAATAGGTGAAGGCAGCTTTCACTACAAAGAAAGGAGGTACATATATGGACGACCTTGAAATAATCAAGCTCTATTATGAAAGACAAGAAATGGCTATTGATGAAACGGACAAAAAGTATGGAAGGCTATGTCACTCCATCTCCTATAATATCCTTGGGAACGAGGAGGATGTAAAGGAATGTGTAAACGATACTTACTTAGCCCTTTGGAACAGTATTCCCCCTGCAAAGCCAAAAAGCCTTAAAGCTTTTATTGCAAAAATTGCAAGAAACAATTCTTTGAAGAAATTCGAGTCACTGCATAGACAAAAGCGACATACGGATATGACTGTATCCTTGTCGGAGCTTGAAAACGTTTTATCCGACTCCTCTATTTGCGATAACATAAGCGATGAGCATATCAGCCAAGCCATAAACAGCTTTTTAAAAGGGCAAAAGGAAAGCATTCGCAACGTATTTATTCGCAAATATTGGTTTTTTGATTCCGTAGAAAGTATAGCAAAACGGTATTCATATAGCGAAAGCAAGGTAAAAAGTATATTGTGCCGAGCTCGAAGCAATTTGAAAAAATATTTAATAAAGGAGGGTATAGAAATATGAAAGCATCCCGTATTACAAACGCACTAACCAATATAGATGATGAGCTTATTTTAGCATCTGCAAGCAGCATACCAAAAAAACGCTCCGTATCCATTACCAGATGGAGCTCCATTGCTGCATCCTTCCTTGCAATTTTTGCCATAGTCATATCTATCTCGTTATTTAACAGAGACACGCCCACCGTTCCTTCCCAACAGATTTCCAATATTCCCGGTGAAAATAGCACACAAAAAAATGACAGTCAAAGCATTACACAAAGCGGCACATCGGGAAGCAACACTCAAAACAGTACGCAAGACGGAAACGACACTCAAAACAATCAAAATAATGTGAGTACAATAGTCTTTCCACGCCCATACAAGGATAATGTTCACCTAAGCGAGGGCGAAGGTGAAATATCTGAAATTATTCGTTGGGAAAACAAAGCCATATATGACCAATACACCCTTATTTCAATAAACGGCAATACTTACTCATCCTGTTCAAAATATGTTGACAAGGGCTTAATAAAGTCTTCCATGGGAATGTTTGAAGCGCGAGGCTTCGACTTTTATAATAACATATATCATACGAAGGATTTTGAAGTCTTTGAATTGACTACCATAGACAAGACCTACTCAGTAGCAGTAAAAATAGACGGCGAGTATTTCACATATACAAACACTACTGCTCAAAAAAACAAGCCCAAAACTCTTGGTGAACTGTTTGAAAGATATAATCTTAAAGAAAATATATCCTTGAAGGATGTTGACACCCAACAGAAAGGAAAGACAGCCCAGCAATATGTCCTTGAAACTGACGACTATATTTGGCAGCTTTTAAACGAATGCAAAAATGCTCCGCTTGTGGAAATTGACCCTATTGAATTTCATCGTTCATACACAAAGGATGCAACCTTTACCATAACCTCGTCAGCATATGGTGTTTACAAGGATGCCTTGTCCATTACCGAAAATGGATTTTTATGGACCAATGCCTTTCGCTACTCCCATACTTACGAAATTGGCACAGAAAAGGCAAACCAAATAATTGACTATGTGGAAAAGGTTGGAATTCCTTGCGAAGAAGAACAATACTATTACTATATTGTAGGAGAAGTAACAGAAATCGGTGATGGCTATATTGTGATTGATGACTCCGTTATGTGCAAAAATCAAGATGACGGTGTTGCCTTTTCAGTTATAATTAACACAAAAAAATTAGAGCGTAGCTGCTCCAATCTGTCTGTTGGTCAGCTTGTAAGCGTTGCTCTTCCCCGAAAAATCACCGAGGACGACAAAAACATCGTTGATTTTGCTCACAAAATACAAAGATACTTTCCAAATGACGATCACCCTGAATGACATTGTATCCATATAAACCAAAAATCAATCCCTTAAAGCCCTTGCATTGATGCTTTTGCAAGGGCTTTGTTCGTTTATTGACTTTTTAATATAATCTGTGCTATAATATATATAGAAAGAACCGAGCCGCAACTCCTACCTTTTCAAAATAAGGAGTGATTATATGAAAAAATTATTCGTTCTTTTATCAATTTTAGTCTTATGTCTGCTCATATTCTCCGCCTGCGGTGAAAAGCAACTATCAGACGATAAACAAAAAGAGCAGGAGAATAATCATTCTACCACCTCGTCTTTTCCCGGGGTAAGCGACCCGGATTATTCCCAATGCTTGTTTAATGCAACCGAAAATGCAGAGCAATTAAGCGGTTCCCCACTTGAAATTATTGTAGGGGAAAATCTTAGACCGTCTTACGCAATAGACCAAGCTCCTCCCGCATTTGAATTTCCAACACGCTCAGTAGTAGTTAGGGCTCGTGTAATTGAAAGCTATGACTCTATCTATCAAAAGCTTGAAGTCCAACCTAATTATACTCCCGCACAGTATCGCATCATTAAGATGGAAACGGAGGAGGTTTTGCGGGGAGAAAACATCCCCTCTCAATTCCTGTATCTGTTGCCCAGCCATTTATTTGTTGATATGTCGGTTTATGACACTCTGCTTGTTGCAATGACTCAAATCGGCACTGAAAATTACGTTATAGTCAACAAAACCCAGAATAAGGTTGAGTCCTTAGCCCTTCCGCTTTTCAAGGATTATCAAGAACAGCCTGAGCTTGGAAGCATCATCGCCTTCACGGACGGAATATTTGACGAATCCCTTTGGCAGACGCCGTCTTGGATATACGGCTATCAGTTTGGACGCCATTATCTTGAACACGAGGAGTTATATGACCTTGTTGTCAGCCGCGGCTGTACCCTTCAAGCTGCAATATCCAATGTAAACGAGCGTATAAGCAGTAGCAGTTCTCCTGTACCAAGCCTCATATCTCTAAGCTCTATCTCAAACGAAGTCACAACCGCACTTGAATATGTAAAGCCATTTGAGAACGGTGTATTTTACCAAAGCCTTAAAAATGATTCTGTTATATTCCGCCGCTACATTAACGGCTGCCGCACAGACGAAACAGTTGAAATAAACTTTAAAACGGGGAAAGTTACATATTCAGAGGATAGATATTCTCAAAATGACCTTGCAAGCATAGAAAATATCGCCCACCATATATACGAAAAATCAGAAGCATACAGAATTGAGCATCCAAACCCTCCCCATGTTTCTATTAAAGACAAGGATTTAATTTTTCTCTCTGTTTTCGGATGGTATGAAAAGGTAGACGATAAGGTTTACGGTGTTATTAAAACCACATGGCAATATAAGGACTTTCATCTCTTTTATGACGACTCATATATTTTATATTTTCCAAATGCTGATGCGAGAATAGTTTCAAATGACCGGCTTATTGCTATAATAGGTGACTCTCACTATATTTATCACGGTGATTATTCCGCTAACAGTATCTATGAATAACTCTCTTAAAAACAAAAAAGGCAGATTTTCCTTTTGAAAATCTGCCTTTTTATTAGTCTTTAAATTCTGCCTTTACTGCATCAAGCGCGGAGATAATTACCTTATCCATATCGTAATACTTGTACTGACCGAGTCTGCCGCCGAAGATTACGTTTGGCGTTTTGTCTGCTAACTCCTTATACCTTGCGTATAAGCTGTCATTTTTAGCATTGTTGATTGGATAATACGGTTCATCCTTTGTTGTCCATTCGGATGAATATTCCTTAGAGATTACGGTTTTTGCCTGTGTACCGAATTCAAAGTGCTTATGCTCGATTATTCTTGTATAAGGCACTTCCCTCTCGGTGTAGTTTACAACTGCGTTGCCTTGATAGTTTTCACAATCAAGAATTTCAGTTTCAAACCTTACGCTACGGTATTCAAGAATACCAAGCTTATAGTCAAAATACTTATCAATCGGACCTGTAAATACAGTTTTTTCAGCAATATCCTTGTCGTCAAGCTCGAAGTAATCCTTATTCAACTGCACTTCTACTCCGTCAAGCATTTTTTCAATAATTTGGTTGTAGCCGCCAATTGGAATACCTTGATACCTATCGTTAAAATAGTTGTTATCATAGGTGAAGCGAAGGGGGAGTCTTTTAATAATAAAGGATGGCAGATCAATACAATTTCTTTGCCACTGCTTTTCGGTATAGCCCTTAATCAGCTTTTCATAAACGTCAACACCGACTAATGAAAGGGCTTGCTCTTCAAGATTCTTCGGCTCGGTAATATTCAACGCCTTTATCTGCTCTGCAATTATTGCCTTTGCCTGGGCAGGAGTTTTAATATTCCACATTTTAGAAAAGGTGTTCATATTAAAGGGCAAATTGTAAAGCTCGTCCTTATAAATCGCCACAGGAGAGTTTATATAGTTGTTAAACTCCGCAAACTGATTAACATACTCCCAAATTTCTTTATTAGAGGTGTGGAAAATATGGGCGCCGTACTTATGCACGTTAATGCCTTCAATTTTTTCGCAGTAAATATTACCGCCTACGTGGTCTCTTTTATCAATTACCAAGCATTTCTTACCGCGCTTTTTTGCTTCGTAGGCAAAGGTCGCACCGAAAAGACCTGCACCAACTATTAAATAATCGTATTGTTTCATAATTATTTCTTTCTCTTAAATATTTTTCTGTAAATTCGCTTTAATAGACTTCTCTTTCTTTCAAGCTCCCCAACCTTCCATGCAACATCGCCTGTTTTTACTGTAAGAGCTGTGTGCATGTCTTGGAGCTCATCAATCCTTGCGCTAAGAATCGCAATTGTTGAATTAAGCTCAGCCACACGGTTATCCTGTATTATCTTATCATGCTCAATACACTTCCAAAGAGCAAGCTCCTGCACGCTTGGCTGACGGGGTGGCTTTTTGAGAGCATCTGTAAGCCACTTGCGGCTCCTTTCAATTTCAGGCTTCAACCTTGCATGGACATCATCATAATCAATGGGTGTTTCAAGCAAATTTCTTTCCTGTGCCTGAGCAGAAGAAGTTATCATACGGGAAGAAAGCCCCGTAGTTTCAGCAATGCTTTCAAACCTTGCAATGCCGCGCCTTGGATTAACAAAGGCAATAACGTTTTTCCTATATAAAATTGAAAAACAGAAGCCGTGGAAGGAGTCTGTAATAACGTAATCTGCCCCTGCAATATAGCTAAGCCAATCCTCAATACGCAAGCCTGATATAACATTAGAGTCATCACTGAGCATATTTTTAATGATTGCCTTAGCATCATCATCATTATCCCCAAGAGCATCAATAGCTATTCTATAAGGCAAGCCCAATTTTTTCGCATATTCTCTTACTGTATTAACCTTATCATAGGACGGGTCAAGAATATATGAGAACAAATATTTATCAGGCTTTTCAATTGTTGAAATTGAAGTTATTTCACCGTACGACTCCATATCACAAAGGAACACAGGGTCAAGCACGTGGGTTGCTTCAACGCCAAAATCGTTTTTACAAATATCAACTCCGCTTTTCTCTCTCACGGAAATTGCATCAAACTTACTAAGGTGATAGCCCGCCTGTACCCTTAAATAGTCAGGATACTCCGTATCGTTTCTGCCGAAGGAGGAGGCATAGGCAATTTTCCTGTGACCGTGGTCACCAAAATTAAGGAAGAAAAAGTCCCAATACCCGTGCCTAATATTCCACCAGTTCCAAACCTGGTCTGAGCCAACTAAGAAGGTGTCACAGGCATTGTTAAACCTGTAATAGTCCTTTTCCTTTGTTATTTTGCTTATTGTATAAAAGCGCTTTGCAAACTGCATACCGTAGTCGTCAGTATCGGGAGAAATGCCTCCGTGTTCAAGCATAAGAACGCTTTTGCCCATTTTGGTCAAAACCCTGTTCATAGCAAAGCTTGTTAAGGCACTGCCGTAGTTCTTGCTATCCCACCAGCCTACATAACCAATGTCAAATTTATTTGCCCTTTCAAACGCCTCGGTATATTCTACACCGTCCATATTCAAAAGCTCAAAAAATCTTGCACGCTTCGGGCTTTGGGGTGTAGGAACGTGCAGCCTACCGTTTCTGGTTTTTGCAATTTCCACCACATCTTCAAGCTTTACCTTATCAAATAGGACACACTCGCCCATTAATTTTTGAGCAAGCTCTTGACCCAAAGGGGTATTAACCATAACCAAGGATGTACCCTTGTTATCGTTATAGTCCTTCGAAATAGCCTCAACGCCCCAAAAATCGCCAATGGTAAAATCACCCACACGGCTCATTTTGGTATATTTACAGTCTCCGCAGCTATCTCTTGTAATTAAGCCGGACAAAAATCCAACCATATATGGGTCCTTAAAGCAATCATTACGATAAGCTGTGCCACCCTCCAAAAAGAGTGAGAATGCTGTTCCCCAGCCCCAATACTCTTTTTCACGGAAGGTCATTTTTTGTACAGGTGTGCCCCCCGCCTTTTCCTTAATATAGGAACGGTATGCCTTAGGGGACGGAACACCGTGACAAATTATATCAACAAGGATTAAATTATCATAGTCCTTGCCTAAATACTTCTTAATGCCCGCAATTTGACAGGGACAGCCTGAATATAAAACCACTCTGCCATTGTCCAAATATTCCTTTGCCTGCTTGTAGGTATCTCCTACAATGCTTTGAAGGTACTTTGAGCCACGGAGCTTTTGCAGGTCCTCTTTTTTCTCTACCCAACAATGCACAGCACCGTCATAGTTTTCCGTAAAAGCAGCACCGCAAACCGCACCGCCGTTTTCCAAAACATAATTCGCCAAAACGGAGAAAAATCCACCGGATGAGCTTTTCATACGGGTTTCTACATCAGTCCATGCAGCGTATGCCTCCACACACTCATGAAGCTGAGCAGGCTCAACTGCCGGGCAGGACTTGTAGCACAAGCCACAATCCGTACACCTGTCCCCATTCACCTCGGGGTATAAAAAGCCCTCACTGTTTTCTTTCATTTCAATGGCATCAAATGGACATTTGCTATAACAAGCGCCGCAACCTGTACAGGTGTGCTTTGGTACTTTAATTACACTATTTTCCATAATAGTCCTCACCGTTTCGCCAATTTACGCAGCTTCTTGTAAATTTTAGAGTGATAGCGAGAGAAGAAGCCCTTATAGAGCTTTACATCGTAAGAGTTCAATAATTCAATAAGCTCCTTTGCACAAGCTATTCTGCTATCAAATTCATGACAGGCAATATCCTTGCCGGCAAATTCGGTTGCCCATTCAAATATACGCCAATCATATACCTTGATAAGGTCACGCTCCTTGAAAAATTCAAGTATTTTTTTAGTAATGTTCAAGTGCTCCCTTACCAAGCGGTCATACTTTGAAACAGCCTTAGACATTAAAGAGCCGTTTCTTTGCCAGCGGTAGTAATAAAGCGGGTCGGATATGTACGAAACATTGTCTGCATATGGAAATGCCTTAAATTGGAAAATAATATCCTCGCCAAACTTAACGTCCTCGTCAAAGGTCAAGCCTATTCTGTCAAGAAACGCACGTGAAAACGCTTGACGCCAAACAAATGGCTTTGAGCTTGGGATACCGAACAAAAGATTTTCATTAAAGCCATAGTATCTATGTGAATATACGGTCATATTCCAAAAATACCAGTCACTTGGGCGTGGTGTTTGGGGTATAGCGATAGAGCCGAATATGATAATATCCGTTGGAGCCTCCTCAAATTCAATCCAAATACGCTCACAAGCATTTTCCGCATAATAGTCATCAGAGTCAAGGAACATTATGTATTGACCTGTTGATGCCTTTATACCGGCATTACGTGCAGAGGAAAGACCGCCGTTTTTCTTGTTAACTATTACAAACCTCTCATCCTTCTTGGCAAATTCTTCAAGAATAGCCAAGGAATTATCGGTTGAACCGTCATTTACACAAACAAACTCAACATCTTTAAGTGTCTGTGCCGCAAGGCTTTGAAGGGCAAAAGCCAAATAGTCTTGCACATTATATACAGGTACAATGACGGATATTTTTACTGCCTTACTCATTTACGTCGCAAGCTCCTTTTCAACTTTGAGAAAAATCTCTTTATTGTGTAAAATAAACCGTTTTCTTTAATGCACCTAAACATACGTTTAAAAATGTTACCACGGTTTTCTCCCTCAGGCACAACAACCTCGCCTGCCTTTTCCTTTTGGCGAATTTCGTGGAATTCTTCATAATTTTCAACAATGAAGTTAAGTGTGTTCCACTTGTACCAAGGATATGCGTCCTTTAAGCAAACGCCCTCACGCAAATCAGTTCTGAATTCCTCTGCCGCAACAGCCAAGAATTCCTTTGCCTTATCGGGAGCAAGCCTGTTATAGTTCCACATATATGAGTCATACTTCAAAGCATTTTTAACAATTTCAAGCTTACCCTTAACAAGCGGTCTTTCCTTCAAAAATCTATCCATTTCCGCATACTCATCACAAACGCAGAACACCTTGCCCGATGAGTTGATAGATGAATTTTCGTTATCCTGTCTGTAATGCAGGAAGCATTCCTCCAAAAGCTTAACACGCTTTGCAAGAGCCCAAACCTTAAAGTTGAAGCTTGCATCCTGGAAGGAGGCACCCGGGGTCTCATTAAATCGAATGTTATTTTCTCTTATAAAATCCTTCCTGTAAATTGCAGACCAAATAGTTGGCTTAATGTTAAAGAAATCAATCTGCTCACGCAAGGACTTAAAATCAGTTGTTGGGCAAAATACGTCGCGGCACATAGCCTTAGATGCGATAGGAGCAGGGTTATTCTTTTCCTCAGGAACAGAGAAATAGTAGAAAAAGCCCGCTTTACAAGCATCAAGCTCATTTTCCTTTGCGCAATTATAAAGCTTTTCAAACATATCAAGCTCCGCATAGTCATCACTTTCAACTATACCGATATACTCGCCGCTTGCCATATCAAAGCCCATGTTCATTGAGTGACCGTAGCCGCTATTTGCCTTATCTATCACCTTAAACCTTGGGTCACTGTTAACGTATTCCATAATGATATCAAGAGAGGAGTCCTTAGAACCGTCATTTACACAAATAACCTCGATATCCGTCAATGTTTGCTGTGCAATACTGTCAAGACACTGTCTTAAATACTTCTCCACATTGTAAATTGGAACAACTATACTAACCTTTGCCATATTTGCTATTTTAACTCCTTTTTTGAAAGATTGTTCACTGACTTAACAAAAGTATAGCACAAAAGCACTGTAAAGTCAATACGCGCGCACGCACAATTTTATGTAATGCGACCAAATATAGTATTATGCGCCTTTTTTTGCTTTTATTCTCAGCATTTACTATTTTTGCAGCTTTTGCAAAAATAAAGGGAAGCCCTGTCCTTTATAGCACAGAGCTTCGCCTCGATTATATGATTGTTTTGAGAAAAGAGTATTTTTTATTAAAGTGGGGGCTTTCTCCGTTTTCCCACGTTCCAAAGCGTTCATAGGTTTCAGGGCCAACAAATGCATATTCCGTATGAGTGTGGAAAGGACCAAGTAGATTTCTGTTACTAACCGTTAAGGTAATTTCTATCTCATTTTTGCCTTTTTTCAAAAGCTTGCTTATATCAAGCCTTTTCCCCATCATCATTCTTCCGCCATATTGACCGTTTACACGGACATCTACAATATGAAAATGCTCAGGAATATAAAGGGCACGCCCTGTGTCGCTAATTTCCACATTTTGTTTAAGGGTAATGCTTCCTCGCAGGAACGGAAAGCCGTCTTTTATAAGCTCGCTTACACTGCTTTTTTGCTTATCTATGTAAAAATCAGTACCCCAAAGTCTATTTGGCTTTTCCGCATTCTCAAAGCTACCGTAAACGCCAAAATCACCACGCAAATATACCGCTTCAATATCAGTATCATATGCTAAGCAGTTTTTCAAGCTTTCTGTTACGTTTTCGCCAAAAAGTGCGTAATACACATTTTCCCCTTGATAGTAGTCTATTTCCATAATGATTTCGTTATTGCCCTTTTTAAGCACGCCAGCAACGTCATAGGCAAGGGAGCAAATGTCAAAATCAGATTTTTGAGAGGCAACTGCGAATCCGTTCACCTTTAAGGAAAGGGTGTTGGTGTTTTCTGCCAAAAGTGTGCATTTTGTTGGGGGAGTGTTTATTTTTACCTCGTATTTTAGGTAAACCTTGCCCTTGTATTTCATTTTCAAAAGCTCATCCATTACGCACATATGGTGGCGGGGGGAGGTGTAGGTTTCACCGTCCAGGGAGTAGCTTATCATATCAAGCGTAATGTAATTTTCGGGAGTACCGACAACGGTAAACTCCTTGCCAAGCGTCAGTTCCTTTAATTCTTCCTTTTTCCTTACACTGCTCTTTGATACATAAAGGATATATGACTGACCCTTATCAAAGCTGATTTCCCTCGGCATTCTTGTATATTCATCGGTCAATATATTATAAGCTTCAAAGGAGCAGCCGTTCTTTAATTTGAAGGTAGCCTTAGCATTTTCACCTAAGTTTACCGCATAGATAAACTCTCTGCCATCTTCACCTCGCCTATATGCGCAGCGAATATCGTCATTTTCTCCCTGCTTTATGCTATAAGGTTGATTTTTTTCAATTTCTCCCCAGGACGTGTTCGATTTTAGATATTTATAGGAATACCTTTTGCCCTCTAAATACTGTGGCTTTTTGCCGCTTAAAAGTATTTTGCCGCCGTTTTCCACATACTTTCTCAAAAGAGCTTCCGTCGTTTTATCCATAGTTAGCATATAAGGCAAAATTATATAGTCATATTTACATTTACCCAAAACAAGCTGCTTACCTTCAACAGAGCCATATTTTGCAAGCAGGGTTTCATCAAGATAGTGATGTCCTATACCCCTATTGCACATTTTAGTCATTAAAGCAAAGAACGGCTTTTCAAGATATTCAAGCCCGTTATAAGGCAATTTAGCGTCAAACTTATAATCAAAGTAGGCGCTTCTCATAGGATGTAAAACACCTACGCTTACAACCTCGTCACTGCAAGCCAAAAGCTTACCAAGATAAGAAAAATATCCGTTAAACTCTGAAAAGCCCTTTTCAATCCAAGGGTTTACCCCTGAAAAATGCGAAGGATAGTCACGCTTCCTTTGTCCCTGCTCGTGATATGGCAAAAGATGGTGGCACATTAGGTTGACACCCGCCACATATTGGCTTTCTCCTATCATTTTAAGTTCAAGCGGAGAAATATCCCATCCGCAAGCGGCAAAGGTTTCTGTCAAAACCTGCCTTCTGCCAAGCTGTGCAGCAACAGAGCTTGCCTGCTTTGCGGCTAACTCCTCTGTTATCCTTGTACCAAGGTAGTCAATACCGGGTATATGCTCATACTCATAAAACGGCATAACACCTCCGCAGCACTGCACCTGCCCTGCCAAATAAGATTCCTCAATATAGTGTCCCGTCAGCTTATATCCGTTTTTGTCGCACCATTCGTATATTTTCTTTCCAAAGCTATCAAGCATCAATTCTTGCATAGCCCTCCAATATTTATACCTGAAATCACGGTATCCCCTCTTTTCCACAAACATAAGACCAAGGCCCTTTAAAATGTCCTCTCCGTACTGTTTTTTAAAGTAGCCCGGTAGCACCTTTGTATATGGCATGCCCCATCTTTGATACTGTGGCTCGTCTGTGAAAAAGCCCTTTATATTGTATTTGTCCCTTTTCTTATATTCCTCGTGAGTTAGCTCTATAAACTTGTCAACAACCTCCGGGTTTAGAATGTCCGCAGTGGATGTTGCATAATGCTCATAGATATTCAAGCAGTTTTCATCCCCTGTCTTCGCCCTTTTAAGCGCGGCGCCGTTCAGGTTATAAGACACCATAGCACCGGGGTCATGCTTACCGAAGGTATAGGTCAAATATTTATCGTGGTTTTCAATATCTTCAAGCAGCTTCCCGCCTACAAATCCGCTTGACCAACCATTCTCGTCATTAGCATATGCCTCCATGCCAAGCTCCTTTGCTCGCTTTGCACATGCCTCAATACATTCAAACCATTCCTTACCCAAATATTCGGTTTTAAGTCCGCCGCGGGCGTGCATGAAGAAACCACCAATACCGTTTTCGTTCATCCATTCTATCTGACGCACAAGCTCATCCTTATCAAGCCGGTCGTTCCAAGACCAAAACGGAACACCTCTATATATTTTTTCAACCTCTTTCATAGCTGTTCTCCTTAAAAAATAGCCGCTGTCAACCCTAATCGAACCCGTATGTAACGCACAATAAACGGTGCCTTCCAACCGATAAAGGCTTGAAATATTTTTATATGTCTGCGCCTTTCTCAATTGAAATTCCATCGTCTATTATGTGTTAACAATGGTTACCTTTATTATAACACATAAAATCTGTATTGACAAGAAAAATATATTAAAGTATAATGTTTATATTAAAATGAAGAAAGGGGATATAATGAACAGAGTTTTATGCTCAACAGGTACACTACTTGGACGGCCAAACGGCAGAGATTTTACATTACTTCACAGCCTCGTGCCTAAGCTGCATTGCGACGGGCTCGAGCTTTTAATGTACGATACATGGTACGGTAAAACGAAAGAACTTACCACAACAATGAAGAAAATGCCCCTCCCTGTGTATGTTTTTCACTTAGAAAAGACTATTGGCGAGGATATTGGGCACTACCGTTTAGATGATGCGCTTGAAAAAATGGAGATAAACTGCGCCCTTGCAAAAAGCCTGCAAGCGACCACACTTGTCTTGCACCTATGGAACGGAATTATATCCGACAAAAACATTGGCTATAACATAGAGTGCTACAAATATCTTGAAGAAATCGCAGAAAAGCACAACCTTAATTTAACGGTTGAAAACGTGGTATGCAGCAATCAATCTCCAATGACACATTTTTCCACCCTTATAGAAAAATATCCTAACATAAAATTCACCTATGACACTAAAATGGCTGATTTCCACAAGGAGCAAGACCTGATTTACAGCCCTAATTATCGACACATAGTCAACAATTTTGCACATTTGCACATAAATGACCGTTTAGGCGAATATAAGGATTGGACAAACTTAAAGGTTTTACACATCGGTCACGGAAGCGTTGATTTTGATAGATTTTTTTCATTCATTAAAGCAATTAACTACAAGGGCGACTTCACCACAGAGGCAACCTCCTTTAACCAAGAGGGAAAAATAAATATCGACCTTTTGAACGAAAGCCTTGACAAAATTCGCCTATATATCCACCGCTAATTAGCCTTATACTGTGTTAAAGACTCTTTCAGTTTTAAGCCATATAGATTTTTAAAAGCAAACGGGCTGCCGCATAAAGCGACAGCCTGTTTTTATAGCTTGCTATATAGCTCTTTTAGTGTTGTTGCTATTTCCTCCGTGTGCTGCCACCTTCCCTTTTCTCCATACAAAATACATTTTGCAAGGTCGCCTGAGGCACACCAGGTTGTTACCAAAAGCCCTTTAATGTGTCCTTTGTCGTGCTTTACAGCATAGTCTAAAAACCGCTTAGCGTTTGATATATCACGCCATGGACTTACCATTATTTCAAAGCCTGCGTTACCTAAAATTTCAACAGACTTGTATTCATCATACTTACCGTAATGCCAGTCACACACTGTTATATCACGGGACAAAAGCTCCCTTGCCTGCTCCGTGCCATTTTTTGATGCTTCCCATTCGTCATATCCTGTTTCCGCAGTGGACAAAAGCCTGTCCCCCCACATATAAACAGTTCCACCCTTGGCTCTTACATGGTCGTTAATTGAGTTTATCCAGCTTGAAATCAATTCTGCCTTTGGCTTTTTTGAGCAAGCGGGACATATGCCCACATTAAAGGCTTCGTCACAGCCGATATGTATAGTATTTTCTTCAAAAGCCTCCATTAGCTCATCAACCAACTCAAAGACAACAGCCTTTGCCGCCCTGTTGCTTAAACAAATACTGCGTGCATAATTAATTTCCTTTTCATCCCCTTGCTCATCAAAGCCGGGATAAGCGCGCAAAAGCCCATCGGGAATGTCGCATTCCTTTGTGTTGTGACCGTGTAAAATACCGTCTGTCGGCTCATTTGGAAAGCCTGATTGGTGTCCAATCAAATTCATTTTAGGCACTAACCTTATACTATTTTTGCGGCATACGGAAAGGAGCCTTTTTATATCGTCAAGGGAAAGGGGGTCATATCCCCAAACCTCCGGATGCTTTTTAAATTGATAGCGATATCTAACCTGTAAAAATATTAAATTAAAGCCACAGGGTGCCAAATATTCGTCAATTAACTTTATAACATCATCAATCTCATCAGTTAACGGGGAGGTTAAAACTATCCCCCTTGTTTTCCAAGGCAATTTCATATTTTTTCTCCTAACAAAGCTACTTTAAGTTTATTTTATCACACCTTTTTACCCTCGTCAATATAAGAAAAACAAATTTAGCCTTTCTATTGAGTTTTAAATTATAATTTTAATAAGAAAGCTTTCTTACAAAAGCCTGTTTATAGATAGGTAAAATTTACAGTATAAAAAACCATGGGCGACCAATTTTATCCTTGTCCGCCCATGGGTATTTTTTAGATGTATTTACACAAATAAATGTCTCCTAAAAGTCCCGTTGGAGGGATTTGCATATAGGAGGACAGTCCATCACGGCGGCGGTGACCTAAATTGGCGCTTACCACCACTTTTAGCTCGTTTTCTCCCTCCTTTAATGCATCCTTTAAGCTGAATTTGTACGGAGCATTAATGCGTGCGCCTAAGTATTTTCCGTTTACCCAAAGCTCACAGGTCTCTCCCACATCTCCGAAATCAATTACGTCAAAGCCGTCTATTCCTTTGAATTTGCCCTCGTAGATAACGCTGCCGCTAAAATCAGGATACTTATTTGGCGCGGTAATGTCGAAAAGCTCTGAGCCCTTGGCGATACTGCAAGCAGTATCACTGCCTTCCTCTTTTAAGTAAATATCAAAAGGAATATTGCACCTTGTCCTCATAGACTCTCTTTTCATTTTCGGTATATTCTTTGGAATTTCATCGCCAAAAATAACGAAAAGCATATTGTTCTTTTCCAAAATCAAATCAAGGTAGCCGTCCTTTGCATCTTGGCAGTAGCATTTATTGTCCCACGGCTCATAAATCAGACACTCCCCTGCCTGTTTTAGCTTGATTTGTGCAACTATATCCGTTTTATTGCCTTCGTTTGAGAACAGGTATATATCCTTGTTTTCTCTCTCAACATGGTAAAATCTTAGGTTTTCTATACCCTGTCCCTTACATTCAAGCTGGCATACGCCTCGGCCTTTAAGATTTTTAGCCAAGCCCTTTAAGCTAACCCTTTCAAATTTTGATTGGCTAAACGGTATTTTTGTACCCTCTGCTGTTTTTTTCACCATTCCGTTTACAAAAATTACAGGCAAGCCACTTGAAGCATATCTATCAAGAGTTAAAATACATTTTGTAGGTAGCCTTTCGCACTTAGATACAATAAGCGCACCGTAATCTTCACCATTTATATAAAGCTTACCGCCTTGCACCTCGCCTCGACTTGTCAAGGCATCAAGGGGGACAATATCGAAATCAATATTGCTTTGGGTTAAGACACGGCAAATGTTATAAAACTGCTCATACTCTCCCCCTGCCCATTCGCCCTCTGCATTATAGAAAACTGCCACATCAGCCTTATGCTTACCGCCGCTTAATGCGTGAGAGCATCTGCCCATATATTCCATTAAGTTTTTAAAGAGTGGGTACTGTATGTTTTTGCCTCCATTGTAAAAATGGGGCGGACAATCCGTATCCTCCTCCTTTGCCGAAAAGGCATGTGGTACAAAGTAATTTATACCTGAGGCAAGCATTACATCAAGAAGCCCCTTCATAAAAGGAAGCCCCTCTGCCCAGCCGAATGCGCCAAAAATTTCGCACATTGCCCTATTTTGTTTTAGGGGCTGAATGTGTGAATGGGATGAGGCAAGCTTTGGTAAGGTGTAGCGGAAAAATGATGGGTTAGCCGCACCTCCGTCTGCCAAGGGGGCTCTGTGTATGTTATTTGTAATGCCGGGGATATCCTGCATTAAAACAATATCAACGCCGCCCATATCCTGTCCGTCAAGGGCACGAAAATAATGACCGCTGCCGTAGCCAAGCCTTGTGTGTGCGCCCATATCCTCTATTACATGACCTATATACATAACTCCATGCTCACGGCACCAATTGCCAAGCTGGTAGCTGAAATTCTCTTGATACAGCCTTGTTACCGCCTCCATATAGTGAGTGCGCATAAGGGAAGTTACCTCTCCAAAATCCTCCCATAATGCCGGGAGCCATAGCCAAATCTCCTTTTCGCTAACTTTTGCGCTCTGTGCCATTAATTTTGGCAAAGCCATGCTCCAAGGGTATGGGCTTTCCATTATACCAAGCTTGTTTTCATATGTATATAATACATTTAAAAAGCCCGGCTCGTCAGAGAAAAAGCCCTTAAAGGTGTTTCCGAAATACTCCTTGAAGTGATTATAATGAGGCTCATATATAGAGTCTATCATTGCATGACAGGACTCCTTATTTAGCATATCTATGTAGTAAAAAAATCTGTCATTTTTATATTTAAAGGGCTTTGTTGCAACCGTTACACATATGCGCCAATTTCCCTTTGGCACGTCCCAATATACCATTCCGTTTGATAAGTTGGCTGTTAAATCAACTGCGGTTTTATAATCAAGTCCCTCGCCTGTTTCGCCCTTATTATATTTGCAGGCGGTTATACTTATTACGCTTTCACCCTCAAAAACTCTGCCGCCAATATAAAATTTAGCACATTTTGTCGGACCTTGGGCTTCTACCTGAAATTCTCTTATTAATTTTTTCCTTAAATGCTCATTTTCCTCTTTTTCCAAATATCCGTTGGCGTAGCCTGTGGGAAAGGCACGGTCGTCAAGAAGCCAAACACCCATATCATATTCACGGGCGGTTTTTAAAATAAAGCCGAAATCCTCCCACCATTCCTCTTGGCAGAATTTTTCATACGGTCTGCTCTCTGCACAAAATTCCTTAATTCCGCTATTTTTAATTGCCAAAATTTCTTCCCTTATTCTTTCCTTTGGCTCACCGTGTAGCCATAGAAAAGGCAATATATAGCTATCCTGCTTGTTTTCCAAGCACTCCTTGATTTTTATTTCCATATTCGTCCTCCGCCATTTTCAAAGTCTTGTTAACTTATTTTATCACATATAACCTTCATTAACAAGTAGAAGCAGCAAAAACAAGAGAAAAAATCCCCCGGAAATTTTATAGACAAACAAGCATATTTATGGTATAATATTTTATATTATTAGAAACGAAGGGAGCAAAGGAATGAAAAACCGCATATACACCTTAAAAATTACAATTTCTGCCCTTTGCTTAGCTCTTGCCTATACCCTGCCTTTTTTAACAGGACAGATACAGCAAATCGGCAATATGCTTTGCCCTATGCACATACCCGTTTTGCTTTGCGGCTTTCTTTGCGGTTGGGGCTGGGGCTTGGGAGTTGGGGCTATTGCGCCCTTGTTCCGTTCTTTCACCCTTGGTATGCCCGTTTTATTCCCTTCCGCCCTTTGTATGGCATTTGAGCTTGGCTCCTACGGTGCCGTTGCAGGGCTTTTGCATAAGCTGCTCCCCCGCAAAAAGCAATACATATACATTTCCCTGCTTGCTTCCATGTTAATCGGACGCATTGTATGGGGTCTTTCCATGCTTATATTTATGGGTATTAAGGGAAGTGGCTTTACGTTTAGCGCTTTTTTGGGAGGTGCCTTTGTAAACGCCTTCCCCGGAATTATTATACAAATCGTGCTTGTTCCCATTATTGTTATGATACTTGAAAATCCAAAGGTGTTGAATTTAAATGATAGATGAACAATTTTCGCCTCTTTTAGAAAAAATAGAGGAGCTTTTAAAAAAAGGCAACGTGGTTTTGGCAATTGACGGCGGCAGTGCAAGCGGAAAAACCACTCTTGCAGATAAGATAAGCCGAATTTTTGACGGAACCGTTTTTCATACAGACGATTTCTATTTGCCAACGGATAGACGCACGCAAGACCGCTTGCAGGAGCCCGGAGGGACTATGGATAGGGAAAGGCTGCTTTGCGAGGTGCTGCACCCATTGATTTTCAAAAAGGACGTGCTTTATCGCCCTTACGATTGCAAAAGCAATAAATATAAAGAGCCAACGGTAGTTACACCGAAAAGGCTTGTTATTATAGAAGGGGCTTATTCTATGCATCCTGTTGTTGCCTCATACTACGATTTTTCCATATTTTTGGATATTGACAAGGAAACGCAAAAAAAACGCATTTTAAACCGCAACACAAGTGACAAAGCAAGTCGCTTTTTTGAGGAATGGATACCCAGAGAGGATATATACTTTAAAAAAACAAGAGTAAAGGACAGATGTGATTTAATCTTTGAAATAAAAGAACAAAAGTAAAAACAAAAACAATCTAATTTTACAAACAAAAATACCTGTGTGAATTAAAATCACACAGGTATTTTTTATCTTACAACCGCAGGGTGCTCCATTTTATATTTGCCCGCATATACGGACATTAAGAAATAATAGTTATCTGCTAAATAGTTATATCCGCAAGAAACACCCTCCTTTGTACGCCAGTCAATGCTTTGGCAATAGCCAGGCATAAGACCTGAGTGGGTCATTTCCTTTTCGTAGGTGTTTAAAATTGCGAATAAAATATCGTCTGCTTCCTTGTTCATACCCACGTTATACATAGCGGTTAAGAAATGGAAGCCGTTCATACCGTTAAGCCCGCCGTTTTCGTATCTGCCCCAGTCGGACATACACGCCCAGTCTATTGTGTCCTTTTGAGCAACGGGCATTACATTACCCGGGATACCGAAGCGAAGGTCACCGTAACCCTCTTTTTTCATAATAGCAAGTAATTTTTTAAGCATTTTCTTGCCTATATCCTTTGGTATCAAGCCCTCGTTAATACCCATAGAAACAGCAAATGTAAAGCCGTAATCGTGTATCTCACCGTTTTTACTTATCCAGCCTGCCATAAGTTCCGTTTCTTTATTATAAAAGGTTTCAAAGAAGTTTTCATCAAACTTTTTAAGGTGATTTTCATACTTTTCAGCTTCCTTATTTTTGCCTACTTTACGCAAAAGCGCGCTAAGCTCACGAAGGGCGCGGTGGCAAAGATAGTTAAAATAAATATCCTTGTGGCCGAATGCAAAGTTGTCCCACCAGTTACCGTAATACACTTCACTTTTTTGACCCATATAGTCACCCGGGAACGGAAGGACAAATATACCGCTACCCTCTGTATCAAAGGTAAGCAAGAAATCTGCCGCTTTTATCGCGTGAGAAATGTACTTTTTAGCAAATGGCAAGTTCCAATTTGAAATACCGCAAAGACCTATTATAGCGCCGGGAGTGGAGTCACAAGAGCAGTTTCCGCTTTGCTTTCTATCCTTATTATTGTAATAGCAAACGCTAACTTCACCGCACTCACCCTGCGCATCCTTAAAGCTTCTTTCAACCTGGCGTTCATACACACGCCTTACGGTATTAAAATACTCATCCCCCTCCTTGACTATTTGAAGCATATCGGACTTCATGTGTATAGCCAAGTGGCCTGTACCGTGGAAATATATGTTATCACCCATATCAAAAAGCTCACGGTTTAAGGCAAAGGAATTTATAAAGTTTCTTTTCAAGCCGTTAAATCTTGGGTCGCTTTCATCAGGAAGCGGTGGATAACATTCCTCCATAACTCTGAATTTGAGCCCAACCCTTTCAAGCGGATTTTTAGACTTAAAGGTTATGTAAGAACAACCATAATGCAATGCGTGAATTCTGTTATGGTTAAAGCTGTGGTTTAAATATCCCAGGTCAAGTCCTGTAAAGTCCCTTGAAAGCTGAAGCTCCTCAACGCAGAAAACATCAGGGGATGTGGCTGTAATTTCAACTCTGCCAAAATCAGGGAAATGAACTATCATAGGAAGTTCATACCTATTTTTATATATAACAAGTGGATTTTTGCACTTTACCCTCTTTGGTTGGTTTTTTGTCCAAATTGTTGGTGGCGCTGTTTTAATCGACCACTTAACACTGAAAATATCCTGTGCCAAGGGTTTATCCATTTCCACATTTAAGGTGTGGGCATTTTCAAATACATACTTTGCGCTTTGGGAATTTTTGTTTTCAAAATATGCATATTCCTCTGTGATTTGGGAATTTACAGGCAACGCCCTTTTAAAAGCACCGAAAACGCCGCCGTATGATGGAATTGTTAAATTGTAGCTTGCGTGCTTATCTCTGTCACGCCCGCCTGATTCCACACCGAAAAATGCAATTTTACCTTTTTCGTTATCTATTGTATATGAAAGAAAGTCGCTACTAAAAGCGGAATACTTACCAGCCATTTCATTTCTCCTTTAAGGGCCCTTGTCAATTTTATCTATTGTTGCAAATATCGTTATATGAAGCGAAATAATATTTTTCACCTTCATTTGCAGTCTTGTCTTGAAGATAGAAGTAGCTCTTTACCCCATCCTTTTCCACAATTATATAAGCTCCTAAGGCGATTTTTACATTCCTTTGCTCCTCACCTACAAAGCCCGTTACCTTTATTTCAAAGGCTGCATTATCGTAATTTGTAATATTGTAGCTGAATACACCGTATGCAGCAGTACCGTCACTTGCGAAAATATCATTATCCTTTAATACCGTCTGTGACACTGCAAATACACCGTAAGATATGTTTTTGCCTGTTTTTACCTCGTATTCCGCAATAGCTGCCTTGTTGGTTAAGTAGCCTATTAAAAGCTCGCCTTCAACAAATTCAGATGAGGATGAGCCGATACAGGTAAACAGTGCAGGTGCTTTAAGCTCAGCATCCTTTTTACAGTTAGCGCAGGTTACAATTTTAACTCCGTCACTGTCATAGCTTGTGTAGCTAATGGACACAAGTATTGCGTTTTCGTTATTAATATAATCGTAATCGTGGGAAAGCGCTGTGCCCGCTTCGGCTTCCTTTGAAATTTCATATCCGCAGAAGCAGTATGTCACCAAGCCCGCATCAACTCCGCAGCTTGCCTCAACCTTTTCTGTTTTTTCAGCCACATGGAACGGGGAGCTTTCTTCTGTTGCTATAACCGCTTCCACGCTTGTCTTATTGTTTATTGTATATTTCTTACCTGTGGAGCAGAAATACATATAGATGCTATTAAAGTTCTTTGGTGATGTAAAAGTATATTCAAACGAATTAAAGTCTGTATCTTGCGGATTTGCCAAAACGATATTTTGTGCGCCCCAATATTCAGCGGCAATCTTTGTCATATCACCTAAAAATACTACTGTTTTTCTTGGTGAAGATTGAAGCATATATTCGCTAAGCGCCTCGGTAAACGCTTCACCAAATACCAAAACATCGTTCAAATTTTTACAGTTTCTGAATATACAGTCGTTTTCAAAGGACTTCATATTCTTCGGAAAATAGTAAATAGTTGGTTTTTCGGGAATACTGTCGTATGTAAACGGCTCATTTACAAAATACATTTTTTCACATCCGTCAAAGGGAGCCTTTGTCTGCGGTCCGCTTTCAACCGTAACAAGATTTTTTGACAGGTAAAGTGCTGTCATACTTGTACATTTACAAAAGTGGGAGTCGCTTACCATTTTCGTAATACAGTCAGGCATAGAAAAGGCTTTTAAATTAGAGCAGCCATAAAACATATATGCCGGGAAGGTTGTTAAGGCTGATTCTTCTGTATGCTCAAACACACATTCTTCAAGTCCCTTTGCATTTTGAAAAATAGCGTTTTCCAAATATGTTATGGTTTTAGGGAAGGAAATCCACTTTAATGTTGTCAAGTCTCTGCCTGCGTAGATGCAAACAGACTTAACTCCCTCGGGAATGTCAAAGCCCTTTACATCGTCAAAGGTATAGGTTTTTCCTGTTTTACCTTTAATATATTCAAAATCAAAGTAATTATGGAAGGATGAAGACTCATTATACGGTTTATCTATATAATCCGTATCCTTAAAAACATAGCTTACAGGACAGGTAAAGCCGTCGTAAAACTCCACAATATCATCGTCACTTGCTTGATATTTTGTTCTTTGAGGGGCATCGGTATATGTTGTTAACGCGCTTACAGAAATAACAAAAACGCAGGATAACAGCATAGCCAAGGCAAGAGTTAATAAAACTTTCTTTTTCATATTCTTTCTCCTTATTATAGTACCCAATACGCATTAGCCGCCCAAGCGTAGCCCTTGCAACGGAGTTGTTTGCCCGTTATGGCGCTTGTGTTTTCGCTAAAACCGTATTTTGTAACTGATGATTTATAGTTTTGTGCTATTTGATTTGCCAAGTCAGTATAACCAAGGTTTCTAAGAGCATAAACGAACATAACAACGTCAGGCGCCCAAACTGCCCCTCTCCAATAGCCGTCCTCAACAAACTTTTCACTATCAAGAGCCTCACTGCAAATACCACCCTTGCAAAGATGATGCTCGGTAATTCTTTTTACAATATATTCCTGCATTTCCTTTGGCAACATATCTTCAAGAACTATAACACGAAGGGGCATTAAAGCATCACAGTAGTAAGCCTCCCCTGTTTCGGACAAGCGGGTAAAGATTTTTTCTCCATCCCAATAGTCCTTAATTGCCCTTTGTGCAAGTTCCTTTGCAAGCATTGAATAAACACGCTTGTCTGTTGGATAGTTAAGAATTTCAGCCGCCTCTGATAAGAAAGAGCATTGAACGGACAAAAGTCCAATAAGTTCCGCTGTTTCAATATGCTCACTCTTATCGTAGCAGGTGGAGTTATCTTGACCTGAATCATTACCGTGATAGTATGAAGGAGTCTCACCGCGGAGGTTTAACCACCAGTCTGTATTACGCTTCATATCAAAATACACTTCTTCAAGGGCGTGTGGTGTTGCAAACTCCGGATTGCGCTTCATCATTTGCTTATACATCCAACCCTGTACAGGTGGCTTTACAAAGTTCCAAACCTTGTAGTTTTGGGAAACTGCATCAGGTACTCTGCCAACGCGGTTAATGTGCTTATACATTATCATAAATTGGTCCATTGCCATACGGTAGTCAACATCTGCCAAGGCAAGAGCGCAAAATGCGTTATCCCAACTCCATACATTACTCATACCCGCCTTACCCATAACAATTGCCTCTGTTGTGAAGTTGCCAAGAGGTGCTATGGTGTTAGACCACATTATGTAAGCGCACTCTTTTTCATATTTATTCTTACAATGGAATTTCTTTTCGTATTCTATGTAGTCCTTCTCTGCTATGTCAGCATAATAATCATAGGACATACCCTTCGCCATAACCGCGCCTTTATCAAGAAAATCAACCTCTATGGAAAACTCATATTCGCCGCTTGCATCAGGAAAAACACGAACATTTGCAAATTCAGATGTAATTTCCCCTGCCTTGCGGAGTTTTTCAAGTTTCAATTCACCTTTAATCGGAACGAACATAAGACTGCAATTGTTCTTAAAATCGCAAAGTTCAATTACACCGTTTTGAACAACCTGATAGTCAAACTTGGCGTGGGTCTTTGCAATTTCCACAAGGAAACTTTCGCCCTTACCCTTAATATAAGTTCCGTCTATACCGAACATAGTAATATTTTGCTCACCCCCGTCATATTTAACGGAAATTTCACGAGGGACAAAACCAAGTTTTGCATTCTTGCCATAATTTATTGACAAAACACCGTTAAAAATGTCCTGTCCGTGGCTGTGTATCATATCTAATTTTAAAATGCCCTTTTTTCTGCTGTCCCAAACAAGATAAGAGCCTCTTATACTGTATGAAAGTCTGTCAAATGAATACATAAAATTCTCCTTTAGATTTTATATTTCATGTTCTTATTATACTATACCGTTTTAAAAAAATCAATAATCTGTCCTAAAATTGGAAGTTTGTGCATTAGACTTTTTTAAGACGATGTTCAATAGACAAAACGCCCCCCAAAAGTCGAAGGCTTTTGGGGGCGTTTTATGTTAGTCATCTATCTCATCCATAAATATATCTTCTTCGTAATCTTCAAGAGCAAGGGGTGTTATTTTCACAGTATCGGGTAAATTGTCAAGATTTATTTTTGGGCAGTCCCCAAAGGCGTAATCATCAATATACTCAAGCTCTCCCTTAGGATAGATTCTTTCAAGGGAGTGGCAGCCAAAAAAGGTTTGGTAGTCTATACCGTAAATTTTTTCGGGGATTTCAATGCTTTTAAGTGATATGCAATCCATAAAGGCAAAAAGACCAAGCTCCTCTAATTTTTCGGGCAATTTAATTTCCTTTAAACTATGGCATCCGTAAAAGGCGCTTCCCTGTATTTTGGTTACATCATCGTGCAACTCCACCCTTTCAAGAGCCTTACACTTTGCAAACGCCCTACCGCTGATTACCTTAACAAGCGGTGGGATTTTTATGCTTTTTAGCGAGGTGGAATCCGCAAAAGCGCGTTCCCCGATATTTTTAAGCGTGCTTGGTAAATCAATAACCTCTACACCATCGCAACGGCAAAGAGCATTTTTACCGATTGATACAACAGTTAACCCCTCAATTCTCTCGGGAACCGCAAGGCTTGTGTCAAGCTTTCCGCGTACCCCTGTAATTTCTATCTCTGTGTCGTTTAGTCTTTTCCACTGAAAATTCATAGTATCTCCTCTCACATAGCCACTGCCAACCCCAATTGAACCCGATTTGGAGGGACAAATAAAGCCATATACTGCTTTTATTGTATCATCTCACAAATACAAAGTCAAGCCCTCAATCAGCCGGGATATGCTGCACATAAACGCGGTAGTTTTCTGTCTTATTTACAATATCGTTTTTTACGCTTTTTGCAAATTCCTTTACCTCTTTTTCATACTTGCAGGCAAGCCTAATAAATCGGTTGGTGGATTCCTTGTTGAATTCTCTTTCAATTAAAAGGTCACAGGCTTTTAACACAAGCTCTTCTGCCTTTTCGCTATCTGTACCGTCAACGAAATTGATATGAACGTACTTATCACTTATGCAAGTATCCCTGTTGTATTTTTCCACACTGTATTTTTTCACGTTGTTAATTGATGCCTTCATAGCGTAGCCTGCCGCTAACACAAAGTCCTTCTTGCTTCCCTCTATTTCCTTTGGCAAAAAGTGAAAACTAACATTTGCATAGTCCCTATACCACATTCCCACAGTGTCATAGGAGATGCTCACACGCAAATTACTGTTTACAAATTTCATACATAGCACTCCTTCTAATTTATATTTATTACATATAAATTATACCAAATAATTTTTCTTTTGTAAACACCTTTTTGTACTAATTTTGGTACACAAATTTTACAACAACACACCTGCCGTAAAACAGGTGTGCTGTTGTGTGTTTTTATATTAGTTTTTTCACTGTTGTTCTTCTTTTGTAAAAGTAACGGTCACTGTTGCTTTGCCTTCACCGTCTGCTATAATTTCCACAACGGTCGAGCCAAACGATTCCATTTCCTGTCCGTCACGATACTTAATTTCAGTCTTTACTCCATCTACGGTTACTGTAACAGATGTTTTATAGTTATTTAAACTCTCAATGGAGAAGTATATAGTGTGTCCCTGACCAAATAACTCTACTTCTACCGTCTGCTCCTCACCCTTATTACTGTAAACTGTATATGGGTTTTCAGCATTGCCAATACATTCAAGACTAATATCCTCTACCGCCGTTTCCTTTGCAGTTACCTTAATTATGGCATCGGCGCCGTATTCAATATCATCAAAGGTTATGGAAATAACTCCGTCATCGTTCGGTGCTGCTTCTTCACCATTATACTCAACTGTGAAAAGGTCTGCGTTGATTTTAAAGGTCTTTCCCTTTGCCCTTATTATTTTTAAATATTGAGTCTCTCCCGCCTCAAACTGATATTCGTAGTTAAAAGCAACATCTTCCTTTACGAATGGTAAATCCAGCATTACATTAGCAAGAAGTGGGTTTTCTCGGGATGAGCCTGCCTTTGCGCCCTTATTCACTGTTAATTTGATTTCTGTTGGGTCGCCCTTTTTGTACCAAGCAATTCCATAGTTAAGTTCGTCATCTAAAGCATAGAAATAACAATCCTCATTGTTCATAAAGGTCGCTGCCTGACTGTTTGAATTTACGCCGAGCAAATAACAGTCTCTTGCACCGTCAGGCAAGAATCTGTATATCTGTGCTTTACCTGGTTCTACTACTGTGCCATCATCATAAAACAGGCTTATCAACACCATTTCCGTTTCGCTGTTTTCTGTAAATGTAGCGCTGCACACTTTGTTTTCAGATGTTACGCTTGCGCTGCTTTCAGCCGCTGTATAGAAAAGGCTTAAATGTGAAATTTCCACAGTATAATCGCCCTTTGGCAACACAACGGTAGCGCTGCCGGTTATATCGGTTACCGCTTCACCCACTGTTTCGCCGTCTTTTATAAATTTGAACACTGCGTTACGAAGATTTTTACCGCTGTCGTCCGTTGCCGTTACGGTGTATTCCTCTAACAATCTTGCGTGGACTTTATATGTGCTGTTTTCTTTTATTCTTATTAACGCATTTAATTGTGTATCATATAATTCATATTCCTTCGGCATCTTTGGGATAAAGAAAAGTTGCTCGCCACTGTTTGTATCCTTTTTTGGCATGGTGATACTTACTAAACCGTTTTCGTCTGTTGTATATGAGCCAAATGGGTACATAATAGAAACTGTTATCCCCGGCAGTCCCTTTTCGTTTTCGTCAAGAACGAATATATTGTAACTAACCAATGCTTCTAACACTATATTCAAACTCTTTTCTTCGCCGAAGGTATATACCTGTTCATTTGGCGTATATCCGTTTGGTGCCTGGATTTTTACAGTTAAGCCATCGAAATAAACCAAACTTACTTTTGCTTCCCCATTTTCGCCAGTTACACTTGTTAAAGTGTCAGTTTCAGTTTCAAAAAGAACTTCAACATCCTTTACAGGGTTACCAAAATCATCAACTACAGTCACTGTAAATTCCGTTGCTGTTACCATCACATAATCACAAGTATCGCACTTACCATCTACAACCTCTGTATCAACATGAGAAAAGACTTCAATCTCGTCAGGGTGGCAGGTGCAAGCCTTATAATGCCCTGTTTCATTTGCTGACCATTCCTCCTCATAACTATGCTTATGGGGTTGGTCTGTTGAAGGAGTCGAGTCAGGCGTTGAACTACCCGTTTGGGTATTTGAACTGTCAGTTTGTGGACTTGAACTATCTGTGCTTGACGCTCTGCTGTCGGATGCGTCCGCCTTTGAAGTGTCGGTAGAAGGTGTATTTCCCTCACCACAAGCAAATAGCATAGCAAGTGACACTAAAAGAAAGGATATTAATAAAATCGAAAGTAGTTTTTTCATAATCATAACCTCCGTTTGCTTTACAATATCAGTATAATGCAAAAAAATGAAAAAAACTACCACCCAAAAATAAAAAAGTAAACCAAAGTTTTTTGCACCTTTTGAGATAATTAAGGTTATCGCAAAAATGGTATAATTGCCAATTTATTATTATTTTAGCAAAAATACATATTAACTCCTCCCCTTGTCATTTCGTTTAAACGAAGTTCAAATCGCAGTTATTATTCGTTCAAACGAAACAACTGCGATTTGCAACGAAAAACCATAGAGATTTTGTCTCTATGGTTTTTGGTTTATTTTATTAAATCTTTACACGATATAAATGAATATTTTTCGCCATCGTTTGGTTTGGCTGCTTGCATATAAGAATATTCAGTAGTCTCACCGTCAGAAACAACGGTATATGCACCCATTGCCAGCTTTGTATCCTTTTGCTCATCGGTAAAGCCTACTATTTTAAGCTCAAATGCTGCAAATTCATAATTTGTTATTTCAGCACTGATAACACCTTCTGCGGCTGTGCCATCCTCTGCGAATACATCCTTATCTTTAAGATTTCTTTGTAATACTGCAAATACACCATATTTTAAGGTCTTGCCTGTTGCTTCTTTGTATTCTTTAATTGCTTCATTATTTACAGTGTAACCGATTGCAATTCCACCCTTGCCATCTTCCGGCGCTGAATAGCCAAGACAAGTAAATAGGGCATTCGTTTTTTCCTCACCCTCACTATGGCTGCATCCCTCATTTTGACACGCAACTGTTTTTAAGCCCTCTGCGGTATAACCTT
>JAGANX010000059.1 GCA_017623975.1 Clostridia bacterium | reverse complement strand
CGAAAAAGAAGCTGTTGAAGTAAGTGACATTGTGTTGGCATCATCCGGCATAATTGATTTAGGCAACGGTGTTACATTAACACAAACAGCACAAAACAGCGCAAAGGTAGGCGCAAGCGCTTATGATGTTTTAGGAATTAGATAAACAATAAACCTCACGGAAATTCCGTGAGGTTTTATTTTGTAGGTGTATTTGTAAGTCCACCTTAACAAAAACCACCGCCTACAAAAAAGCGGTGGTTTGTAGGGGATGGCGCCCTCGACATCCCGAAATTATTCAATAATTGTATTAACCATGTTCTTGATTTTATTGTGGGTGCAGTCATGTGCCAAGCCTCCACTTGTGAAGGGGAGGGGGACCGCAACGCAAAAATAAGCGACACGCGCAAATTAGCAAAAGCGGTGGTGGGGTAGTTGAAAATAAGGTTCATTCAATAATTGTATTAACCATGTTTTTGATTTTATTGTGGGTGCAGTCGTGTGCCAAGCCTCCACTTGTGAAGGGGAGGGGGACCGCAACGCCAAAATAAGCGATACGCACAAATTAGCAAAAGCGGTGGTGGGGTGGTTAAAATAAGGTTTATTCAATAATTGTATTAACCATGTTCTTGATTTTATTGTGGGTGCAGTCATGTTGCGGGTTAAGCATTTGCTGACCGTAAACAATTGTTATTTGCTTTTCAGGGTCGATAGAGCAGAGGAAACCTGCGGCACCGTCCCAACCAAATTCGCCAATTGAGGTTAAATTACCGCCTCTGCCAACGCCGATTTTGGTTCTAACGCCAAAGCCGTAGCCGTATTCGTGGTTAGACATCCAGCTTGAAAAGTCACGGTACATTTGGCTGTCAAGGGGCAAAGTATTGGTTCTCATTAAATTTACACTTGCCTTTGACAAAATTCTTGCCCCGTTTTCACCAACGCCGAAGTTGGTCATAGCATAGGCGAATTTTGCATAATCATCAACTGATGTAATTACACCTGCTCCGCCTGAATCATATTCTTCGCCGAAGATATAACCGTTTTTCTTTTCAACAAGCTTTGCTTCTCCGCAGGAATAGTCAAATTGATACTGTGACATAACCCTTGGCTCAATCTCAGGAGTCATATGGTAATATGCCTCCATTCCAAGTGGATCAAAAATAACACGCTTAACATAGTCGCTAAATTTCTCTTTTGTTGCAGCCTCAACAAGGGCAGCCACAATGTCATGGCAAAGGCTATACTGCCACCTTGTACCCGGCTCAAAGTCAAGCCCCATTTTAGCAATTGCATTGGCAATTTCAAGGGTAGGTGCTTTTGGGTTGTTTTTAACAGCCTCACGGATTTCAGGTGAGCCGCAATCATAGTTAAGCCCTGCGGTCATGGTGAAAATATCGTGTATTCTAATCTCGTCCTTAGCAGGCTCCAAGGTCATGTTCCCATGCTCGTCATATCTTTTAACCTTAACATCCTTAAATGCAGGTAAATACCACCAAAGAGGGTGACCCATTAAAAATTTACCCTCCTCCATAGCGTGCAAGCCTGCCGAACAGGTGATAGGCTTTGAAGCGGAGTAAAGCATATAAAGCTCATTCCCCTTCATTTCAATTTTGTTTTCTCTATCCTTGTAGCCGCAGTGGTATCTGAAAACCTCTTTGCCCTTATGTAAAACCTTTAAGTCAAGCCCGGGCACCTTTTCGCGTACTAAAATTGTGTCAAGATATTTTTGCAAAGCAGAAAATGTGTACATTTTTATTCTCCTTAAATTAAACTATATACATAATACCACAAAATCTATTCAAAAAGCAACAATTTAGATAAAAATACATTGATTTTGGCAAAACAAAATGTTAAAATGAAAATATAAAAAATTAAGGAGAATAATTATGTATAAAATCGGTGTGTCAACTCCCAAAGCAATTGATGAGGAAATGTTTAAGCTGTATAAGGAGGCAAATATTGAAAAAATGGAAGTGTCTGTTGACAAATGGTTAAGCGAGGCACTTGATTATGACAAGCTTCTTGAATGGAGCAAAAAATACGGTATAGAGCTGTATTCCTTCCACCTACCCTTTTGGCCATTTGATGAAATAGATATATCAAAGCCTGATATTGCAAAAAGAAGTGTTGCTTATTTGGAGGCATATATAGAAAAGGGCACGAAAATCGGAATCAATAAATATATCATTCACCCAAGCGGAGAGCCAATTGCGGAAGGCGACAGGAAAATGCGTATGGAATGCGCAAAAAACAGCCTTGCAACCTTGGCAGAATTCGCAAAGGAAAGGGGTGCGGTTATCTGTGTGGAAAATTTGCCGCGCACCTGTCTTGGCAGAGATTCCAAGGATATGTTGGAGCTGCTTAGTGCCCACCCTGATTTGGTTTCCTGCTTTGATACAAACCACTTGCTTTCCCAAAATCCAATTGAATATATAAATGCTGTGGGTGAAAAAATTAAAACCCTTCATGTATCAGATTATGACTTTAAAAATGAAAGGCACTGGCTGCCGGGAGAGGGTCAGCTTGATTGGCAAAGCATACTTAGCGCCTTGAAGGAAATTAATTATAGCGGAGCTTGGCTGTATGAAATTAATCTTGATGCGCCAAACAGTATTGTGCGCCCAAGAGCTTTAACCTATGGAGATTTTTACAAAAACGCACAGGAGCTTTTTAGCGGTAAGCCACTTACAAAAATTTCTACACCTGTTGAAGGCTTAAAGGCTTGGAATGAATAAGGAGAGGGCTATGGAAAGGGAACTTTACGAAAACGAAGAATATGTTATTTTAAAGAATGAAAAAGGAAAAGAAGAAAAATTCATAGATATAGCGGGAATCGCTTTAAGCCACGGCTATTATGCGATTTTGCAACCATTAGAACGCCCGAAAGGAATGGCAGAGGACGAAGCACTGGTATTTAAGGTTGACAGGCTCGGAGATGAGGACAACGCTTATACAATTGTTCTTGATGATACCATAGTTGACGAGGTTTTTGCAGAATACGGAAGATTGCTTGATGAGGCAGAAGAGCAAATATAAATTGACAAAATGAAAATTAAGAATAATTTAAAAAAGTACAAAAGCTACGTGGGTAATTTGCTTATTCCTGCTCTTGTTTTTGGCTTTATAACAGGTGTGCTTACGTCGGTTATAGTATGCTTATACAAGGTATGTGCAAAGCATATTATCCATTTTTCCGAAGCAGCCTATGAGTATTTACGAGGACATCTTTATATTGTACCCTTGGTTATTTTGTTAGCCCTCGGTTTTAGCATTTTGCTTGCGTATATATACAAGAGGATTCCTAACATAAAGGGTGGCGGCATACCGACCTCGGTAGGCATATTAAGGGGTATCATCACTTTTAAGTGGCTTCGTACCTTGGTTGGTGTTTTCCTTCTTTCTCTGTCCTCGTTTTTGTTTGGTGTTCCCTTAGGAAACGAGGGTCCGTCAGTACAAATGGGTACAGCGGTAGGTAGAGGAAGCGTATATACCTTTGCGAAAAAGCACAGGGCGTGGGACAGATATTCTATGACAGGCGGAGCCTGCGCAGGCTTTTCCGTGGCAACGGGCGCGCCTATTTCAGGGATACTTTTTTCAGTTGAGGAGGCGCATCAAAGAATTTCACCAACGATTATTATAGTTGCGTCATCCTCCGTTCTTTTTGCAAATATAACGTCAAAGCTTTTGTGTCCTGTTTTGGGCGTTAGCGAAAGGCTGTTTGACATAGTAGCTTTACCCACCTTGCGTGTGGTTGATTATTGGCTGCCTCTTGTCATTGGTATTGGCGTTGGTCTTTTCAGCGTTTTGTTTTTATACTATTACAGGGTAATAGATAAGCTGCACGACCAAATTCTTGCAAAAGTCCCACACAGCATTAAGCTTTTTGTTATTTTGTCTTTAACTGTAATTATGGGTCTTTTCTCATTTTCATTTGTTTCAACAGGACATGAATTAATAGTTGAGCTTTTTGAAAATAGTGACACTGTGTGGCTTATTTTATTGATTTTGGTAGTAAGAACAACTCTTACATTAAGCGCAAATGCGTCAGGAATGACGGGAGGGACCTTTATACCCGTGCTTGCTATCGGTGCCCTTTGCTCATCCTTTATGGGTAAGGTGCTTCTTTCTCTGGGACTTAACGGGGAGCTATACTCACTAATAGTTGTGCTTGGCATAACCGCGGTTATCGCAGGGGCTATGAAAATGCCTGTTACCGCCATAGTGTTTTCCTTAGAGGCACTGTCCTGCCATAACAACATAATTCCTGTAATAATAGTTTCCTTTGTGGCATTTTTGATAACTGAGCTTTTTGGTGTTAAATCGGTAAATGACACTATAATTGAACTGCGTGAGGACTTTGAAGAAAACATTCACGAGCATACAATTGTAGAAAAGGATGTTATTGTACAAGCGGGGTCCTTTGCTGTCGGCAAGCAAATCAGAGATATTTTTTGGCCGCGCAATCTGTTTGTTTTGTCATTAAAGCGACCTAAATTGAGTGCAACCGTGGACGAGCACGGCGGCAAGGAAATAGGCGCGGGGGATGTGCTTCATATAAGATACTCAACAGCAGATGAATTGCTTACCGAAAGTGAGCTTGCCGCCATAATAGGCGAGCAGAGTGGAGAAGGAGAATAAAATGTTAGGTGCAATTATCGGTGATACAATAGGCTCGCTTTATGAGTTTAGCTCGGATAAAACAAAGGACTTCACACTTTTAACTCCAAGCAACCGCCTAACAGACGATAGCTTAATGACTATTGCGGTAGGCTGTGCCTGTGTGGGTGCAAGCATATATGATAAAGAGGATTTTCAAAGCACCCTGTGTCGATTAATGCGTGAGATTGGCAATATGTATCCTGATGCAGGCTACGGATATGGCTTTTACAGCTGGTTGATTTTTGAAAATGCAGGACCGTATAATAGCTTCGGTAACGGTAGCGCTATGCGCGTTTCTCCTGTGGCTTGGGCGGCAAGTAGCTTGGAGGAGGCGGAAAGGCTTGCCCTGTGGAGTGCGGAGGTTACCCATAACCACAAGGAAGGCATAAAGGGGGCGCAGGCAACCGCCGCTTGTATATATTTGGCAAGGGATGGCAAAAGCAAGGAAGAAATAAAGGAGTATGTAGAGAAAAAGTACTATCCTTTGAATTTTACCCTTGACGAAATAAGACCCAAATATGAATTTGACGTAACCTGTCAGGGCACTGTCCCACAGGCGATAATGTGCTTTTTGGAGGGGCAAGACTATGAGGACACTGTGAGAAATGCAGTTTCCTTAGGTGGTGACGGGGACACTCTTGCCGCCATAGCGGGCTCAATTGCGGAAGCGTATTTTGGAATACCAAAAGAGCTTGAAGAAAAAATATTTGATTATATGGATGAAGAAATAATAGATTATTATAATACCTACGCAGACGAGCTTTATAAATAAAAAGAAACGGCTTACATAAGTGCCATTAAAACACTTTCGTAAGCCGTGCTTTTATTTTATACTTTTTCAAAATCAGTTGCTCCGTGCTTGCAAATGGGGCAAACAAAGTCACTTGGCAAATCGTCCCCCTCGTAAACATAACCGCAAATTGAACACACGTATCCCGACTTTTTTGTGTTCTTTTTAGGCTTTACATTTTTATGATAGTAGTCATACGTCATGCTTTCCGTGTCGGAAATGTGGACAGCCTGACACACCTTACATAAAAACATTCCGTGTGAGCCCAAATCAACGTAGTCAGTAACCTCACAAAGGAAAAATGCATTAATAATCTCCCCTGACAAAACAGCCAAGCCGTTTTGAGCTTTCCAGTGAAAAACGTCACTTAATTTGTCAGTGTCACGCCCGCTTCTAAAACCCAATTTTTCAAAAATCTCAAAGGGAGTGTCTGTATTTAAACAGTTGATATTTAATTTTTTAGTGCTTTTAATAACATCGTGGGAGTAATTTGCCTTGCTTATTGTAACACTCAAAGTAAGCGGGGTGGAGGCTTGTTGAATAACGGTGTTGACAATTAAGCCGCCATCCTTCGTTCCGTCATTGCAGGTTACCGCATAAAGACCGTAGCTAAGCTTAAAAAGAGCCTTGTTATCTATGTTTTCCATAATAACTCCTTGAAATTGGAATATTCTGTCTTTATTATACACAAAAAGCCTTGAATTAACAAGGCTTTTTGAAATTTATATTAAAATTATCTTTTCTTTGTGTCAATTTCCTCTTTGAGCTTAGCTACCATTTCGTCAATTGGCATAACACCCATATCAATACCGCCACGGGCACGCAAGGAAACTGTACCGCTTTCCTTTTCGTTTGCGCCAACTACGATAACGTAGTTCACCTTTTGAAGCTGAGCCTCACGGATACGCTTACCCATTGTTTCGTTACGGCAGTCAACCTCAACCCTCATACCCTGTGAAAGCATTTTATTTTCGATTTCTCTTGCGTAATCGTCAAACTCTGAGTTGATAGGGATAATAACCGCCTGTGTTGGTGAGAGCCAAAGCGGCAGAGCCCCTGCGTACTTTTCAAGAATCAAGGCAAGAGTTCTTTCATAGCAGCCAAGGGAGGTTCTGTGAATGATGTAAGGTGTTGCAAGCTGGTTATTTGTGTCAACGTATTCCATACCGAATTTTTTGGCAAGGAGCATATCAATTTGAATTGTAACGATAATATCCTCTTTACCGAACACGTTTTTGCACTGAATGTCAAGCTTAGGACCGTAGAAGGCAGCCTCGTCAATGCCGATTTCGTACTCTAAGCCGATCTCGTCAAGGAGCTTGCCCATAATGCTTTGCGCCTCGTCCCACTGCTCGGCAGTACCCTCGTACTTATCTGTACGGTTAGGGTCCCACTGTGAGAAACGGAAGGTGCAATCCTCCCAAAGACCAACGGTTTCAAGGCAGTATTTTGCAAGGTCAAGACAGCCCTTAAACTCCTGCGCTAATTGGTCAGGACGAAGAACCAAGTGTCCCTCTGAAATTGTAAACTGCCTTACACGGATAAGGCCGTGCATTTCACCACTATCCTCGTTTCTGAAAAGAGTAGAGGTTTCACCAAGACGCATAGGAAGGTCACGGTATGAACGCTTTTTATTTAGAAATACTTGATATTGGAATGGACAAGTCATAGGACGAAGGGCAAAGCATTCCTTAGTATAATCATCAGGGTCACCCATAACGAACATACCGTCAAGGTAGTGGTCCCAGTGACCTGAAATCTTGTAAAGCTCTCTCTTTGCCATAAGCGGAGTCTTGGTTAAAAGATAGCCTCTCTTTTGCTCTGTATCCTCTACCCAGCGCTGTAAAAGCTGAATAACACGGGAGCCCTTTGGCAAAAGGATAGGCAAGCCTTGACCGATTGAGTCAACGGTTGTGAAGAATTCAAGCTCACGGCCGATTTTATTGTGGTCACGCTTTCTTGCTTCCTCCATAGCGGTTAAGTGTGCATTTAACTCATCCTTAGAGGGGAAGGCAACACCGTAAACCCTTTGCAGCTGCTTGTTCTTTTGGTCACCCTTCCAATATGCGCCGGTGCATTGTAAAAGCTTTAATGCCTTAACTGCACCTGTTGCAAAAAGATGAGGACCTGCGCAAAGGTCAACAAAATCACCCTGCTGATAGAAGCTGATAACAGAGCCATCCGGAAGCTCGTTAATAAGCTGAACCTTATAAGGCTCACCCTTTTCTTCCATAAATTTAACAGCCTCGTCTCTTGGAAGCTCAAAGCGTTCAATCTTCAAGTTTTCCTTAACGATTTTCTTCATTTCATCTTCAAGCCTTTTAAGCACATCAGGTGAAAAAGCAACGTCACTGTCAAAATCGTAGTAAAAGCCGTTTTCAATAGCAGGACCTATTGTAAGCTTTGTTTCAGGGTAAAGTCTTTTTACAGCCTGTGCCAAAATGTGAGACGCAGTATGCCAAAATACGTGCTTTCCGTCAGCGCTTGCAAAGGAAAGGAGTTCGGCGCAGTCACCGTCATTTATGGGAGCTGTCAGCCCACAAACGGTGCCGTTTATTTTTGCACAAATAATGCTTCTGTCCACAAGCTCGCCGCGTCTTGCGTGGTCGTAAACGCTTTCACCGTTTACAAATTCAATTTCTTTTCCGTTAATAATTACCATAGTGTTCTCCTTTTTGGTGGGTGCAAACAAAAAACACCCCGACAAATAGTACAAGACCTTTGTCGGGGTGCAGAAAATCCACACGGTTCCACCCGAAATTTAACTTAATTTTATTTAATTCAGCAAAAGCAAGTGGTACTCCAAACACCAATTGCGATAGCGCTTACAGCCACGGCGCTACTCTCTGTACGCTTGAATTGTATGGAACGTGTCTTGCTCGATTTTTTTACATTATATCACTAATGTTTTGTTTTGTCAAGTGTTGACTTTGCAAAAGAAAAATGTTACAATTTAAAAGAGGTGATTAGTTTGAAAAATAAAGCATATTTCACTATTTTGTTATCCCATTTAACTGTTATTGTAGTTTTATTTACGCCGATTATTCGCGTTACGGAAATAAAAATGAACAGCGTAGGGCAGAAAATAGAAAACAGCTTTTTTGTAAATATAGTTAATTTTATGGGGGTTGGAAAATCTAAGCTTACTGCTGTTCTTGTGTTAGTTTTAGCATGCTCGCAGTTAATTGGACTTATAAACGCCATATACGGCTTAATCAAAAAGGGGTACAGCCACACATCTATAAATTTGACCTTTGCCTGTGCTTTTTCAGTAGCCCTTTTAGGTGCGTTGCATCTATATTCTAAATCATATGCGTTTTTTACAATATGCGCTATTGCATTTTTCATTTGCTCATACTGTTCTGTTAAGCTTATAAAAGCAGAAGAATAATATAAAAAGTGACGCTAAGCTTTTCGTTAGCGCCACTTTTTTATTTAATTATTCAATAACGATTTCAACAAATTCTTCAATTAAATTAGTATATGTAAATTTGCCAAAGTTTGTTGCGTTAGTTGTTGTGTGGATTGGTGCGATGTAAAGGGTGTGTAATTCTGTATATTCCTCTTGCTCAATGCTAACAGCCTCACCGTCAACAATCTTGTACCAAGAGTTTTGTGCGCCCTTTGTGTCCTTATCACAGTTGTAGCCGAAAGATGCAACAACGGTAAGAGCACCGTTTTCTACCTTATAAACAGTATATTCAAGGTCCTTCTTAGCGCCCGGAATATGTCTGTCTGCAACGTAAATCAAACCGTCTGCACCGATACATGCGTAGTGAAGGTCGGTGTATGTGTCAAGAAGAACAGGCTTGTCATCTACAAGAGTGAAGATAGCAAACACAGCACTTCTCTTGCTTGATACATATTTGTCAAGCAAAATAAGCTCGTTCACGCCGTCACCGTTCAAGTCCTTTAAAATATGACCGAATTTTGAGGATGATGTGCTA
This sequence comes from Clostridia bacterium, assembly GCA_017623975.1. Lineage (GTDB taxonomy): Bacteria > Bacillota > Clostridia > Oscillospirales > CAG-272 > RGIG2000. Next base: position 49,412 of record JAGANX010000059.1, on the reverse strand, counting down.
CTTTGGTTAAGCACAATTGCACCAAGAATACGGTTGTAAATTACAAAGTCCTCATAGCTATTAAAGAGCATGGAGTTGTCATATTGTCCGCTTGTCCATTTTGATCTGTCATACTTAGTGCCCGCAACCTCTGTACGCATAAGCTTAAACGTGTTAATAATAGCGTCGTAGGTTGAAAAGTCAGCAGTAATTGTAGCTCCGATTGAATCAATCAAGGCAGAGCTGTATTTTAAGTTGCTAAGCTTTGTAAGACGGGTAGAGTAGCTCCAATAGTATTCGTAGTCATGGTCTCTTAACGCCTTATATTCTGTATCGTAGTCGATTTCTGTTCTTACACCGTTTTCTACCTTGTAGTAAACCTCATCGTCCGGTGTTGCGTAGTTATTATCACCGTCAACCCAACCGTACTCAAAGCCAACAAGCTCAGTACCTACAAGATATTCCATATGGCAGCCCATTGCCAATTGGTTAGTATTCTCGTCAAACACCTTGGTGTTAGAGAATACCATACCGTCAGGTGCTAAGTAGCCCATACCGTCCTGGAAAACTCTAACCGCAACAGGCTGACGGTTAGCAATGGTGAATAATGCGTAAATACGGGTGTCAATTCCCATTAACAAAAGCTCTAAACGGCCGTCACCGTTAATATCCTTGTATGCAAAGCCAAGGTCTGTTTCAGGACCGTAGTAAGCGGCAACCTGACGCAAAGCATCCTCGTAGTATGCAGGGCTTTCCTCCAATGGCGGAAGCTCTTGGTTTTGGCTCTTATAAAGAATTAAATACTTGTATCTTGCAACAACGTCATCATACCATGATTTTCCGCCGTCAGCAGGGATGTAGTCAGGGTCAAGCTCAGGGCAAGCGGTACATGTTCCGTCTACAAAATTGTGATTAGCTAACGGAAGTGCCTCGCCGCCAAAGGTTTTGGAGCAAGCCTTACATTTAAATGTATCGCTTGTACCTGCCTGTGTACAGGTGGAAGGGGTGCCGGCGGTCAAAAGCTCTGTATCGTGACCGAGAGCATCAACACTATCAGCCGCTACTTCAATATAACCGCAATCCTTACATACAACAGACTCGGTGTATCCTGCTTCCTCACAGGTAGGCGCCTTGCCGGCAACATTTTCTAATTTATGGCTTGGGGGAACAATTTCCTGTGCTACTAAGATAGCCTTACATTCGGAGCATCTTGAACCCTCAGTCAAGCCTGTTGTTGTACAGGTGTTGTCCTTTGCAGGAATAACCTCGGGTGTATGGAAATCAATAGGCTTTTGTGCAACGAGAATCTCGCCGCAAACGGAGCAGCCCTTACCCTCGGTTAAGCCTTGCTTTTTGCAGGGGATAGGAGCAACTGCTTCTAATACGATTTCAGTGTGAGGAGCAACATCGCCCTCAATCTTAAAGCAAGTGGAGCATGTTTTAGGGGCTGTGCAGGTTGCGTTAACCCAAGTATGTCCTGTTGCTTCGATAGTGTCTCTTTGCGGTTCTTGACAGTGGTAGCAGAAACGAATTTTCTTACCCTCTTCATCGCAGGTTGGCTTTAACTGAATTTGCCAATAATCATATTCGTGCTGGCAAGCATTTTCTTCTGTTGCTTCTTCCTTTTCGGAACAGGAAGCAAGCAGGCAAGAGGCTAACAAGCAAACGAAAACAAGTAATAATAAACTGAACTTTTTCATAACGTCCTCCTAATTATTCTTCACCTGTGACGGGAGTGTCCTGAGCCGGTTCTTCACTCTTGCAAACGGTACATTTACCGTCAACGTAGTTGTGACCGGTCATAGGAATAGGTGTTTTACCGCTAATAGTCGCTTTACAATCCTTACACTCATAGCCTTGTGTATATCCGTCCTGCTCACAGGTTGGTTCAACACGCTTAACAAAAACAGGTGTGTGGGATGGAACTTCAATTTGAGCAATAAGTATTTCGTTACAAACGGAGCATTTTTCACCCTCAGTCAAGCCTGTGCTTTCGCAGGTTGCTTCAACCGCAGGAAGCTTTACTCTTGTATGGCAAGGAATTGCTACCTGCTCAACAAGAACAGTTTCGCATACCTTACACATAGTACCCTCGGTTAAGCCCTCCTTGGTACAGGTTTGCTTTACCGCAGGAATTTTAACAGGGGAGTGTGCAAGCATAACGCCTTCAACCGCATTACAAACGGTGCAGGTTGACGGTGCTGTGCAAGTAGCCTCTGTTAATGTGTGACCGAGAGCTTCAATTTCCATTGTAATTCTTGCATCACAGTAGTGGCAGAAGCGCTCCTGCAAGCCCTTATCGGTGCAGGATGCCTTTTTCAAAACAATCCATTCACCAAAGGAGTGAATACAATATTCGCCGCCATCCTGGGCTTGTTTATCAACCGTACTGCCTACGCTGCTTGGTGTTGTGCTTGAAGCGGTGGCATTGTCACCGGAGCATGAAGCAAGCATACCGCATGCCAAAAGGCAGGTTAAGATAAGCATTAATAAGAATGTAAATTTTTTCATTTGTTATCTCCTTTACCTAAATATCCTTATTATTTTAATTTTATTATAACGCATTATTTATATAAAGTCAAGAAAAAAGTCTATTTTGCTTGCCTTTAATAGACAAAAAAGAGCAGACGCACAAGGCTTTCCTCTTGCACGCATGCTCTTTTTGTTAAAAATACGGTATTATAGTTCCCAACTGCCGAGCCATTCTTGGAAGCCCTTGAAGATTTGATCAAGCTCTGATTTCAGCTCATCTCCGCCTGTAATTGTGTAAATATTGTCATAATTGCCGAATTTTTCAACATACTTGTATTCGTATGTGTATTCCCCGGCATAAAGCTTTGCGTATGCCTTTTTAGCAAGGACTTCGGCATCTTTTATGTTTTCAACAAGGTCAGAAAAGGCATCCTTATCAATTGCTTCAACTTTTTCAATAAGGTTTTTGAAATAATTTTCATCGGTGCCGTATTTCATATTTCCCTTTTCCAAATAATTCTTGGCATCAGATGCCCACAAATAATAGCCCGGCTGCTTATTGCCGTCCTTATCTGTGTATGAATTTACAAAATATTCGTTCCACTTGCACACGAAATCAACGTAGTCATACATCTTGTAAAGCTCGTCAATTACACCGCTTTGGGAGAACTTTTCCCAAACGCCAAAATTTGCGCCCATATCATCACTTGTTAAAATTTCATAAGAAGCATCAACTATTTTGAAGCTGAACGTGTAACCGTACGGGTCGGTATATGGCTGACCCTGTGGGGCTACTGCAAGAGTTCCCGTCACCTTAACCGCAGATGCGGTGTAGGAAAATTTTTGACCGCTTTTGGGATAAACCTCAATGGTGTTTGAAAGCTCCGTTGTGTTAGGCACACAGAAGGGACAGCTTTGATATGGCATATTCATTAAGAATATGAAGGAGCCGTCAACGGGAGAGGACGTGGCAAGATAACCGTTAATGGTAACTCCCTTGCCGTCAAGCCCTTTTAAATAGTCATAGCTTAGTGTGGATTTAAAGGTTAAATTCGTATATTCACTGTGGCTTGAATTACTTCCGTTGCTTTCCCCGTTATTGCTTCCGTTTTTATCATCCGATCTCCCGCAAGAAATCAAAGCAGAAAAGAGTATGCAAAGGCATAAAAGCAGGCAAATAATTTTTGTGAATTTTTTCATTTTTCACTCCTATTCCGCTAAACTGTCCCGTTTAGCCATTACAAAGGTGCAAATGACCGTTGGAATAACGCTGATTAGGAAAATTCCTACTAAAATAATAATTTCAAGGGGATAAACCCTGCCTAAATTAAGCACAGCACCCATTGATGCCACATAGTCACCCATGAAGAGCAAGCAAATTCTTGAAACGCCAAAGGCGACAAGGGTAGAGAATAAGCCGATTATACTGTTTTGTATAATGTACAAAAGGTTAATTTTCTTCATGCTGATACCGATTAAGCGCATAAGGGAAATTTCCTTTGAGGAATGATACATATTCAAAAGAGTGATTATAGAAATGACGATAATGTTCATAATAAGAATAACACCGCACAAAACGTAAACAATATATTTTGTGTTGTCGGCATCGTTCAAAACCTCACGCACCTGCTCCATTGGTTCAATCGCCTGTAAGGAGTAAACGTGTCCGTCATAATTTACCGTTTTTGTATATTCTGTCACAAGCTCCATAGCACCGTTTGGCGTTTTCGTTTTTACCAAAATGGCACATACCATTCCTTCAAGGCTACTATGCTCATGCTCATCTTCACCCTCATGGCTTTCGTTTTCGTGGTTATCGTTTTCGTGGCTTCCGCTTTCTTCTGTAACATGACCGTGGTTAATGTCGTCGTTAGGGGCTCCATCACCATCTTCGCCATGCTCGTGAACTGCCCAAAGCGTTTGAAGCTGTGTAAAGATTATGCTATCAAAGGCTGAAAAGGATTCCTCCAAAATGCCCACAACCTCAATTTCCATATTACTGTCGTGAGCACCCATGCCAACGTGCTCGGTTTTGAAGGTGTCACCGATTTTTAAATTATTGTTTTTTGCAACACGTGAGCCAATTACCGCTTGGCAAATTTCACCGTCTGTAAATAGCGTTCCCTGTGCAACGGTCTTACCATTTAAAAAGGCAGAGGTTGTACCGACAATTTTAGAGCCGTTATAGCTGTCAGCCATTGCGTATGGGATAACTCCGTTTTCTTGCACACGACTGTCTCTTTCAAGCTCATTTACTACCGAGTAAGGGATAGTGCCAAGGGGATCATCTGTAAAATACATTGTGTTCATGGCAAGCTGGGTCTTGCTTCCCGCAGGGCCTACTATAACCGAGTAGTAGCTTGCGTTTGTGGTAATACCCTCGCTTACTTGATTTGAAACGTTAAAGGCAAGAACGCCAACGGATGCGGAAATTATAATAGAAATAACGATGAGAATTATTTGAACCTTTTTAACTCCCATGTTTTTCAGGGCAAATTTAAACATCGTATCTACCTCCCGTCATATCATTCATATCAATAACATGGTCAAAATATTTGCAAAGTCTGTCGTCGTGGGTAACGGCAATCAAGGTCTTGCCCTTGGCAATATTTGTTAACTGCCTTATAACCGCTTCTCCGATTGTAAAATTCAAGTTGCCTGTTGGCTCGTCTGCCAAAATAATTTCAGGAGATTTTACAATGGCACGGGCAATGGCAACCCTTTGCCGTTCACCGCCGGACAGGTTTTTAACCTTTTTGTTTTTCTTGTCAAGGATGTCAAGAGAGGCAAGGATGTCGTCCGCCCGTGATGTATCAACACCTTCCAGCTTCAATATATTTATGTTATCCATAACCGTCATATCTGTAATCAACTTGAAATCCTGGAATATGTAGCCGATTTTTTTAATACGGAAAAGGTCCTTTTCCTTTTGAGACAGGGCGCACATATTTTGTCCGTCAATTGTGATTTCACCTTTTTCAGGGGAAAGGATGCCCGCAATCATATTAAGTAATGTTGATTTTCCACAACCTGAAGCACCTAAAAGAACATAAGATTTGCCGCTTTCAAAGGTTATGTCCTTGTAGTCTATGGCTGTTTCGTTTTTGAATTTTTTTGAAAGATTTTTAATACTAATCATATATACCTCCTTAATTAATACCGAAAAGCATTAAGAAAAAACCAATGACTGCTGAAACCGTGTACATTGTAATAATGATACGCAGATTTTCCTTCTTAATAGGGTTTGCTTTTAAAAGCACTGCAATACCAACACCTGCACCGGAGCAAAGCCCGGCAATAGTTGCGCCGAAGGAAAGTGAGCCGTTTATATAAAGAGCAGTTATAGCAGATGAAATAGCGCAGTTGGGAATTAAGCCAAGCAGGGCGGTAATGAAGGGCTGTGCATAGTGACCGCTTAATAAAAAGGAGTTAAGGTTTTCGTGACCTACAAAGTGTATAATGTAACCGATTAAAATATTTACAATTAAAATGAAAACAGAGGTTTTCAAGGTGTGGAAAAGGGCAGGCTTTAAAATTCCCTCTTGCTCCTCACATCCGCAATCCACACACATATCAACATGAGCCTTCTTGATTTTTAAAAGCTTCAATGCAATATCAATGCCAAAGCCCACAACAATACCGATTATGACCTTTGAAATAATAATTTTCCAAATGGAGCCGTGTGCGGAAGGGGTCGATATCAAAATTGGAATAGCCTCGTCACTTGTGGCAAGGAAAACTGCAATAAGTGTGCCCTCCGTCACTACACCTGCCGTGTAAAGATTAGACGCGGTAGCAGAAAAGCCACACTGCGGAATACACCCGAGAAGCGAACCAATGGCAGGACCACCCTTGCCGATTTTCGTCATCGTGCGCTCCATCCTTTCAGATGCCTTGTGCTCGATAAATTCCATTAACAGATACGCTAAAAAAAGAAACAGAAAGGCATTTAGTGTATCAATAATACCGTGTAAAAGTGGGTGCAGCCATTCTGCAAGCCTGTGACACATAGCGTGTTCTAAAAAATTAAACATTACATCTCCTTTTTCAAATTCGTTCTCAAATTGAGAAACATTCTCAAATTACAAGCCCATTATAATACCAAAATGAAGAAAAGTCAAGCCCTGCTTAAAGAAAAAATAGGAGATTTTCAAAAAAACAGGCAAAATATGGGTAAACTATTGAAAAATAATATAAGATGTGCTATTATCGTGTTAGCAAAAACAAAAAGCTTGCTTTTGCTTTATAGATTTTACAGAGTAAACATATGCGCGTTAAGTGTTTAGGGGACGGGGAGTTGCCTCTTTAACGAAAACCTTTTGGTTGCGGTGCATATGTTGCATCCCGCTGGACTCATCTCCGCAAATGATGCAAAATCTGTATTTCGTTTGGAGGAGGTGTTTTTTTATGAGAAAAAAAGATGGCGTTAGGTATATAACGCAAGCAGCAATGATGATTGCATTAAGTGTTATCATCGGTATTTTTTGTAAGACCTTTTTGAATTTCGGCTTTGGTCTTTGGCGCATAACCTTTGAAAATATACCGATTATAATGGCCGGCATAATAATGGGACCTGTTACCGGGGGAATTGTTGGCTTGTCCTCGGACTTAGTAAGCTACTTTCTTTCCTCCCAAGTGTATCCGCCAAATATATTGGTTACCTTAGGTGCTACAATGGTGGGTGTTGTTTCAGGCTTAACTGCCAAATTTTTGATAAAAAGGCGGGGGAGTGTCCAAATTATAGTGTCAGGCGCACTTGCACACGTGGTTGGCTCAATGATAATTAAACCGATAGGACTTTTTCAATTTTATCAGTGGGCGGTGCTTTTCAGAATACCGCTTTACATGGCAATTGCACCAATCGAGATAGGTCTTATCTGCGCACTTTTAAAAAGAAAAAGCTTTGCCAAGATTGTTGGCTATGGAGAAAATATGAAAAAGGAAGAAGCGATTAAATATATTCATTCTGTAAATTGGACCTTTTGCAAGCCGGGGCTTGAAAGAACCCGAGAACTAACGCAAAGGTTTGGAAACCCGCAAAATAATTTAAAATTCATCCATGTTGCAGGCACAAACGGTAAGGGCTCCTTTTGCTCTATGCTGTCAAGCGTGTTAATTAAGGCAGGCTATAAGGTTGGGCTTTATACATCACCGTATATTAAAGCCTTCAATGAACGCATGCAGATAAACGGTGTGTCAATTAGCGACACAGAGCTTGGCGAAATTACAGAAATGATAAAGCCGATAGCAGACAGTATGGAGGATAAGCCCACTGAGTTTGAGCTTGTAACAGCTATTGCGTTAAAGTACTTTGAAAAGCATAAATGTGACTACGTTGTGCTTGAATGCGGCTTGGGTGGAAGGCTTGATTCAACAAACATAGTAAGCAGCTCTGTTTTGACAGTAATTACAGGAATAGATTTTGACCATACGGCGATTTTGGGCGATACGATTGAGAAAATAGCCTATGAAAAAGCGGGTATAATAAAAGAGGGGATTCCTGTTTTATGGTGCGGTGACCATGCGGCAGCGCGAAGCGTTATAAAAAGCGTGGCAGATGAGAAAAATGCACCCTATTATGAGGTTGACAGAAGCACGCTGGATGTGAAAACAACGACACTTGACGGCACTTTTTTTGATTTTAATCGCTTTTGTGATGTCAAAATTAACCTTCTTGGCACATATCAGGTGCTTAACGCAACAAACGTGCTGACTGCTGTTGATATTTTGAAAAAACAGGGCTTGGTAATAAATGACGACAGTGTTTATTCAGGTATGGAAAGCGCTACTTGGATAGCAAGGTTTGAAAGGCTGTCAAGCGACCCGACAGTTATTTTTGACGGTGCCCACAACCCGCAGGGTATTGATTCCTGTGTTGCAAGCGTAAAGGAATACTTTAACGGTAACAGGGTCATCATTGTTACAGGCGTTATGGCAGATAAGGACTATAAATACATTGCCGGTAAAATTGGAGAAATTGCCAAGGAGGTAATGTGTGTAACGCCCAATAATCCTCGCGCTCTTGATAGCAGGGAATATGCCGAGGAGTTCTTGCGTCAGGGCATTTGCGCAAATGGATTTGATACAGTAAACGAAGCGGTGAGGGCTGCTGTGGAAAAGGCTAAAAAAGAAAAAGCAGCTGTTATCTGCTTAGGCTCTCTTTATATGTACAGTGAGATTGAGGCTGCTGTTAAATACATTTCCGATACAAATAACCCTATGACTTGACAAAACAGATAATGTGTGATATAATAAGGCAGTTGATTGATAAAATTAACAGCCTTGTGTGACAAAATTCAATCATTATTTTGGATATTTGAAGCTGATATTTGTCGGCTGTTTGGTTAAAGCATAATTGCAAAAAGCTTTGTAATTATGTCAAAAAAGGAATTTAGATATTCTTAAAGGTATTCTTAATTAGAGGTATTCTTAAAAGGAAGTTTTTATGAGTGATTTTGAAAAGAATGGGCAGGTAACAGAAGGGGCTACTGAGTTAGCTTCTGATGAAATGACTCCAAAGGAAAAGAAAGAGGAAAAGAAAGCCCAGGAAAAAAGAGAAAGCAGAGAAGAATTTAAGGAATGGCTTTTCTTCCAAAAAAAGGAATTGGTCAAGAATTTTAATATTGTTAAGCAGCTTGTTATTAAAAGTGTAAAGGTTCAGTACAGGAACTCTGTTATTGGTATTTTCTGGACCATACTCAACCCACTTTTAAACATGCTCGTTATGTACCTTGTATTTAGTAATATGTTTGGCAGGGGCGGCGGCACATGGGTTGACGGTAACACATATACACTGTACCTTTTGTGCGGTAACATTGTGTTCGGTATGATGAGGACGGCTACCTATCAAGCACTTCCGTCTCTTGTTTATAACCGTGGCTTGCTGACGAAGAATAAAATGTCGTATAATGTATTCCCCCTTGCTAATACGCTAAGCGCTATGGTAAACTTTGCGTTTTCCTTTATTGCGCTTCTCGGTGTTATGCTTGTGGTGTGGATTCAGGGTAATGCTGTATTCAGCTGGAACATTCTTTTGGCGCTTGTTGTTTTGCCGGCGTTGTTCTTGTTCTGCTATGGCTTGTCCTTGGTTCTTTCCGCGCTATATACATTTTTCAGAGACATTATGCACTTCTACAACGTATTCTTAACTCTTTGGATGTATTTAACACCTATCTTTTATAGCGTTACTATGTTTGAGGGTAAGCAGGGCTTCTTAAATAAGTTTATGTACATCGTAGTTAAGTGCAATCCAATGACCCACTTTGTTGATTATTTCAGAAACGTTGTTTACAGATGTTCAGCTCACGCAGGCGCAATTGAAAATATTGTAGCACAGGGCGGCATAGCACCACCGGAATTTATCGAAGCGGCTACACTGCCGGGCTTTGGCACAGTAGCAATGCTATACTCAATCGGTATTATCTCTACGTTAATCGGTGCTATTGTGTTCATGTGTACAAAACGCAAATTTATCTATAACATTTAATGATGAGGACAGTTTTTAAAAATGTTTAAGAGTCATAAAAAGCATGTAATGAAAAACAGCGAAAACGTTATCGAGGTGGAAAACGTTAGTATGGATTTCTACCGCCGTGACGAAAAGGTTGATAATCTTAAAGAGTTTTTTGTAAGACTTATTAAGGGCAAGCTTGAAAAAAAGAAAGAAAGAATTCTTGAAAATATTAGCTTTGAGCTTAAAAAGGGTGAATCAATCGGTCTTATCGGTCACAACGGCGCAGGTAAAAGTACGCTTTTAAAAATCATATCCGATATTCTTCAACCAACGGAGGGCTCAGTCAGAACCCACGGTGTTATTGCCCCCTTGCTCAACTTGGGTGCGGGCTTTGACTATGAGGCATCGGGTAAGGAAAATGTTTATCTAAATGGCGCTATCCTTGGTTATTCAAAGAGAGAGCTTGAACGTAAGTATCAAGAAATAGTTGAGTTCTCTGAGCTTCAAGATTATATGAATGTTCCTTTGAAAAACTATTCCTCGGGTATGGTTGCCCGTCTTGGCTTCGCAATAGCTATTGATGTTGAACCTCAGATACTTTTGGTTGATGAAATTCTGTCTGTTGGTGATGAAAATTTCAGGCGTAAGTGCGCAGCAAAAATTGACGAGCTTCGTAAAAAAGGCGTTTCTTTCGTTATCGTATCGCATAATATGGACCAAATCAGAAACCTTTGTCAAAAGGCTTTATGGATTGAGAATTCTCATGTTATGGGCTACGGTGAGGTTAATGATATTTGCAAGCAGTATGAGGCATACTGTGCAAGTATAGTTGATAAAGATAAGAACGGATAAGAACGAGACCTCGGCAGAAAACAAATAAGCATGTCAGCCTGACGAGTTTATTCCCGTCAGGCTGTTTTTAGGAAATATAGAAGTATAAGTGGGAAAGGGAAAATATGAGGCAAAATGCGAATAAAACAGCAGCGCTATGCAGTGCGTTTTTTGATTTGATTATAAATATCGGGTCTATTTATTTGTCAATGCTTATTTTGGGTTATGAGAATAATTTCTTTAACAAAACCATAATGGCAGTTGCCACTATATGCGGTGTTGCTTCGGTAGTTATTTATTTTGTATGTGATATGTACTCCTTTAAGGTGTTTGAAAGGCTGCACAAGTCAATAATAAAATTAACGGGCGTGCAATTCTTTATTTTGTGCGTAATAGTTGTGATTATTGCAATTTTTGCACCCACAAGGCGAGAGTATTATATACTTTTGTTTTCAAGTGCAGCTTTATCTTACTGCGTTTTGGTTGCCAAGAAAATTATTAGCACTAAAATTTTGCACAACACAAGGCGCATACAAAAGCACAAGCGCACAATTTTGTTGGTTGGCAATGGGAGAGGTGCTATTGAATATAAAAAGCAGCTTATTGACAATCCGCATTATGGCTATGAAATAATAGGCTGTGTCAGTGATAAACAGTCAAGCGAGCTTGAATGGCACGGTGCGTACAAGGATCTTGAAGATGTGCTTAAACGCTTGAATCCCGATGAGGTTGTAATAGCGGTGACTATCCGTGAGGAGCCTAAAATACAGGAATTTATCGATGTATGTGATAAGCAGGGCGTGCGTGCTTCTATCGTTCCGCCGATTTACAGATATTTTAAGTCCAAGTGCCAGGTTGACATGGTGGGTACAATGCCTGTTATCAATACGAGAGATATCCCTCTTGATAATATTGCCAATGCAGCTATGAAAAGGGCTATGGACATTGTAATTTCGTTGATTGCAATTATTCTAACCTCTCCTTTAATGCTTATTGCGGTAATAGGGGTTAGACTTTCTTCCCCGGGACCAATTATTTTTAAGCAAGAAAGGGTGGGCAAAAACAATAAGCCCTTTACAATGTATAAGTTTCGTTCTATGAGGGTAAATAGCGAGGAGCAAACAGGCTGGACTACCCCTGAGGATAAGCGTAAAACAAGGTTTGGCACGTTTTTGCGTAAGACGGGAATTGATGAGCTTCCGCAGTTTTTCAATGTTTTGTTCGGTAGCATGTCAATTATAGGACCCCGCCCTGAGCTTCCTACATTTGTAGAGCAATATTCAAAAACAGTTCCTCTATACAAGGTAAAGCATCAAGTAAAGCCGGGTATTACAGGTCTTGCACAGATTTACGGGTTTAGAGGGGACACTTCAATTGAGGGCAGAATAGAAATGGATATTAAGTATATCGAAAACTGGTCACTGTTTAACGATATAAAAATACTTATTCTAACACCCTTCAAAATGTTTAACAGGAATGAAAAGTACGTAAAATGAAGATACTTGTAGCAGCATCAAATATGGTGCATATTAACAATTTTCACCTTCCGTATATTGAGGCTTTTAAGGAAAAGGGCCATTCCGTCTATGTAATGGCAAGGGGAGAAGGGGCAGATTTTAATATCCCTTTTGTAAAAAAGTCCCTGTCGTTTTCTAACTTTAAGCTTTCATATAAAATAAGAAGAATACTTAAAGAGGAAAATTTTGACGTGATTTATTTGCACACCTCCTTAGCCGCCTTTTGGGTAAGGATGGCTTTGCGGGGAGTTAAGAGGAAGCCTTATGTTATAAATACCGTTCACGGATATCTTTTTGGAAAAGCAAGCGGTAGAATACACAATATGCTTTATCTGCTTTGCGAAAAGCTTTTGAGGAAGCAAACGGATGATATTGTGGTGATGAATAAAGAGGACCTTGAAATTGCTGAAAAAAATAAGCTGTGCAAGGGCAAGGTCTATTTGACAGATGGTATGGGCGTAAGGTTTAAGGATAAAGATATAACTCCTATAAAAATGTCAAGGGATAAAATAAATTTGGTTTATGTTGGCGAAATAAGTGACAGAAAAAATCAAATTTTCTTGGTCAAGGCGATGGAAAGCCTTGATAATTACACATTGACTCTTGTTGGTGACGGTGATGGACGTGAAGAAATAGAAAAATATATATCAAAGCACGGGCTTGAAAAAAGAGTTTTTATAACAGGCTTTACAAAACAAGTTTATGAATATATAGCAGGGTGCGATATATATGTATCCGCTTCAAAAATTGAGGGGTTACCCTTTAATATAATGGAGGCTATGTATTTAGGTAAGCCAATCGTAGCAAGCGATATAAAGGGGCAAAATGACCTTTTGCCTGAAAAGAGTCTATATCCGTTAAACGATATGGATGGATATTTGCGCTGTGTGAAGAATACAATAGTCCGTGAGGAAAGGTATGAGACGGAAAAATATTTTCTTGACAGCGTTTTGGAAGAGAATGTAGAAATATATTTACACCCCACATCTAATAAAAACAACGGATAATATATTGACAGCAGGGCGGTGATGGATGTATAATATAGTAAAGAAAGGAGAATTGTATGGAATGGTTTTGGATTGCTTTGGCAATTGGGTTGCTGGTGGTTGAAATATCAACAACGCAGCTGGTATCCGTTTGGCTTGCCCTTAGTGCGTTGATTGTTTCTGTACTAAGGTTGATTTTCAGCGGATTGGGTATTGGCTGGCAAATGTTAATTTTTGGCATTTTATCACTTGTGCTTCTGGCTTTGACGAGACCTCTTGTTAAAAAAATTCTTGCTAATCGAGATGAAAAACAGGCAACGAATTTGGAGCTTGTTATAGGTAAAGAAGCAATTGTGGTAGAAGATATAAACAACATAAGAGGAGAGGGCGCAGTTAAAATAAACGGTTTGGTTTGGAGTGCTCGCTCTGTGGATGGAACACAAATACCTGCCGAAACGATAGTCATTTTCAAAGAAATTGACGGTAATAAGGCAATGGTTGAGAAGAAGGGAGAATAAATTATGTGGTGGATTATTCCGGTAGCAGTGGTAATATTGTTCGTAGTAATAATTATTGCCAGTATAAGAATTGTGCCTCAATCAAAGGCATATGTAATTGAGCGTCTCGGCGCATATCAGTGTACTTGGGACACGGGCTTGCATTTTCTTATTCCTATTATTGACAGGGTAGCGAAGCAGGTTTCCTTAAAAGAGCAGGTAGCGGATTTCCCGCCGCAACCCGTAATTACAAAGGATAACGTAACTATGCAGATAGACACGGTTGTTTTCTTTCAAATAACCGACTCCAAGCTGTTTGCGTACGGTGTTGAAAATCCAATAGCGGCAATTGAAAATTTAACCGCAACCACCTTGCGTAATATAATCGGCGAACTTGAACTTGACCATACTCTTACGTCAAGAGATACAATTAACGCCAAGATTCGTTCTATACTTGATGAAGCAACTGATCCTTGGGGTATCAAGATAAACAGAGTAGAGTTAAAGAATATTAAGCCCCCGGCTGAGATTCAAGATGCCATGGAAAAACAGATGAAAGCGGAGCGCCAAAGGCGTGAGGCGATTTTACGTGCAGAGGGTGAAAAATCAAGCAATATTTTGGTTGCTCAGGGTAAAAAAGAAAGCCAAATTCTCGCAGCAGAGGCTGAGAAGCAGGCTGCAATTCTTGCAGCAGAGGCTGAAAAGGAAGCAAGAATCAGAAGGGCTGAGGGTGAGGCTGAGGCTATTTTGAAGATAAATCAAGCGCAGGCAGAATCAATTAAGCTTATTAACGAGGCAAATCCCGGAAATGAGTATTTAACATTGAAAAAATTGGAAGCCTTTGAAAAGGTTTCTGACGGCAATGCAACGAAGGTGATAATTCCAAGCGATTTACAAAATGTGGTTGGATTAGTTAACACCATTGCTGAAAGCACGAAAGATAAAGAATAATAAAAAGAGAGGGACGGGTTTTATTTACCCGTCCCTCATACTGTAATTATTATATTATTTCACCAAAAACAGCCTTGCCATCCGTATGCGTAATCTTGACCATTAAAAATTCGCCGCTTTTATTTTCACTGCACTTAACCCTAACCTCAATGAAATTTTTGGTGTGACCTTGGATATATTCACCGTCAATGCTTTCAAACAAAACCTCTGCTGTGCCAGCCTTTTTAACAAAGTCCTCCAAAATCTCTTTTTTGATTTTGTCCTGCTGCTCTTGTAGCCTATGTAGCCTTTCTTTTTTTATAGCCTCGGGCACTTGGTTGGGCATTTGCGCGGCAGGAGTGTCTGCTCTCTTAGAATAAGGGAAGATGTGCAGGTGCAAAAATCTTTGCTCTTTAAAAAAGTCAAGGGTTTGTTGAAAATCACTCTCTGTTTCGTTTGGAAAGCCTGTTATCACGTCTGCGGAAAGCATAACATTATTAAAGCAGCTACGCAAATAATCAATATTTTTCTTTGCCATTTCTATGTTGTATTTTCGGCGCATTTCGTTTAAGGTTTTGGTGCATCCGCTTTGCATGGAAATGTGAAAATGGGGCATTACAGAAGGGATATCTTTAATACTATCAACGAATTCTTTTGTGATAGCGGAAGGGTCAAGAGAGCCTAAGCGTATTCTCTTTAAGCCTTCTATTTTGCCTGCCTCTTTTAATAAATCCCCAAGGGAGTGTCTGTTTTTGAAGTCTTTTCCGTAAGCGGCGGTTTCAATTCCCGTAAAAACGATTTCCCCAAAGCCGCTATTTACAATATGCTTTGCCTCAGCCAAAATGTGCTCGGGCGAGCTTGAACGCACCGTACCCCTTGCATAAGGAATAATACAGTATGCGCACTTTGAATTACAGCCGTCTTGGATTTTTATAAACGCCCTTGTTCTTGTTATGGGTGTGCTAATTTCCATTGTGTCAAATTTACCGCTGTAAATGTCGGATTTTATTATTTGGCACTGTCTGTTTTTACAGTTATATAGCTCAATCGCTTTTTTTGCAATTTTAGATTTGTCGTTGTTGCCGCAAATCAAGGAAACTCCCTCTATATTCATAGCATCCTGTGGGTTTATTTGTGAATAGCAGCCTGTCACCACAACGGTAGCCCCCGGGTTTTTTGAAATTAAGCGGCGGATAATTTGCTTTGACTTTCTGTCGCTTTCGGATGTTACGGAGCAGGTGTTTATAATACAAATGTCACATTCCTTGCCGGGAGAAACAATTTGGGCACCGTATTTTTTTAGCTCTTGCATTATTGCATCGCTTTCATATTGATTAACTCTACACCCTAAGGTATAAATACACGCCTTCATATTACCTCTCCTTTTTGCGAATTTTATAGCATTTTACCACAAATGGCGCACAATGTAAACAAAAAAATCAAAATAACTTGAAAATGCGTATTGAAACCGTTATAATTAAAGAAAGAAAGCTATTCACGGTAAGAGGAAAAATGAGAGAGTTTAAGATAAATTCAAATGATGCAGGGCAGCGCCTTGATAAATTTGTTCAAAAAGCAGTTAAGGGCATACCTGTTTCCCTAATGTACAAGGCTATTAGGCTTAAAAAAATCAAGGTTAACAGGAAAAGAGCAGAGCAAAAGCAGGTTTTAGAGCAGGGTGACACCGTGCAAATGTTTTTGAGCGAGGATTTGTTTAGCGATAAAATAACCGACAATGAGCTTTTTCAGGTTAAGGTCGATTTAAATATAGTTTATGAGGACGAGAATTTATTGATTTGCGACAAAGCCCCCGGCATTTTGGTGCATAGCGGAGACGGTGACGGTAAGGTTAGCGGCAAAGGAGATGCAGGGGATAGGAATACACTTGTGTATCATATCCAAGCCTACCTTGCCCAAAAGGGTGAATATGACCCGAAGGAGGAAAACAGCTTTGCCCCTGCCCTGTGTAATAGAATTGACAGAAATACGGGGGGCATGGTAATTGCCGCTAAAAACGCACAAGCCTTGCGGGATGTAAACGAGAGAATAAAAAACAACAGGATAACCAAAAAATATTTATGTGCTGTACATGGCTCTTTACCTCAAAAATCAGACACTCTGTGCGACTTTTTGGTAAAGGACAGCAAAAATAACAAGGTTAAGGTGCTGAAAAATAAGACAAGGGACGCAAAGGAAATTATAACGAAATACAGCCTTGTAGCATACAACAAGCAAAAAGAATTAAGCTTGGTAGAGGTGGAGCTTGTGACGGGCAGGACTCACCAAATCCGTGCCCATATGGCTTCTGTTGGCAACCCTCTTTTGGGAGATGGAAAATATGGGCTGAACGAAAAGGACAGAAGGCTTGGGTACAAGCATCAAGCACTGTATTCATATTATTTGAGGTTTGATGGCTGTGAAGACAGTCTTGCGTATATGAATGAAAAAGTCATCAGGGTCAAAAAAGAAAGCGTATATTTTTTGAGAGAATTTGACGGAGTTGAATTTTAGTAAAAAAATTGATTTTCTTGACAAAAAACTGTTGACAATAAATATATTTTGTTATATAATTTAATATATAATACTCTAATTTGTGCTATAAGGAGGATTCGCAATGAGTGTGAATAAGGACGTAAAGAGTACTGCAACCATAGCAGAAAATTCAGTTTTAGCGAATGAAAAGCGCGGATTTCCATTCAAAAAAATATTCTTTGCTCTTTTGGTGGTTTTGATAATTCTTTCAATTCTGCTTTTAATTGTTAATATTGTCATTAACAGCTATTTCAGCAAGATTAAGGTTTTTGACGGTAAGTGGGAAATTAATATGGACAAACTTAACAGTATGCCCATATATCAAGATAATGTTGGATATTTTAGACAAAATGAGGAATTGCATGATGCATACCATGCGGCTTTGTTGAATCACGCACAGGCTACCTCTGATATGAAGTATGATGATAATGTTTATAACTACGCTATCTTCGGTACTGACCAATTTGAAGGCTCTGAGGTTTCTTCAAGCGCTGACATTATTATGATAGTTTCAGTAAACAAGTATGATAACCACGTTACATACCTTTCCTTTGAAACAAGAATGCTCGTGTATATCCCGGCAGTTGGCGTTGGTCCTATGAGTGATGCTTATTTGCTTGGCGGTCCACAACTTTTGACAAATACAATTGAGCAAAACTACGGTATTAGACTTGACGGCTTTGTTGAAATCAATATGAGTGCGTTTAGTGAGCTTGTTCAAAACTTTGGTAGCATAGAAATAAACGGTAATAAGGACTTGGTTGAAAGGATTAATGCTGACATTGCTAAGTTTAACACCGGTAAGAACTTAACCGGCGATGCTCAGATTCCAAATGTTGCGCTTGAAGGTAACAAAATTAAGCTTAACGGTCAACAAACCTTGGCTTACATGAGTAATGCTGGCGAAGACAAGTCAGATGTTGCAAACAATGTTATTTCACAGTTGACATCCAAGATACATTCTAAGGGCTTTGGCGGTATTAAGGTTACACTTGATATTGCTCTTGAAAAAATGCTTGTGGCTATGCAAAGAGATGATGTTGGCGCACTCTTCCAAATCGGCTTCTCTGTATTTGGCAGCATAGAGACAACTCCTATCGGTAACTTGGAGGGTAGAGCTCCTGTTCGTCCTGCTGTTTCAGGCGGTGCGTCCTTTATTGGGTATACCTGTAACTACCAGGCAGAAAGAGCAGCAGTTATTACTGCACTTTACACAAAATAAAAATAGAAGCTGACCTGTTTGCGGTCAGCTTTCTTTTGAAAGGCACGTCACCCAAGGATGACTTTTAGGGTGACAGGAGGAAGCGTGAATACAAAGGATAAGGTACTTAGCATTTTATATGGTAATGAAGCATATGTGTCGGGTGAATATATCGCAACACAGCTTGGCATAAGCCGTAATTCCGTTTGGAAGGCTGTAAACCAATTAAGAGAAGGCGGATATAGCATTACAGCAGGGAGCGAGGGCTATCTTCTTGAACGGACAGGCGCATTTGATGAGCATGCAATAAGAAGATATCTGAAACGGAAGCATAAGCTATATATATATAATGAAGAAGGCTCGTCTAATACGGTGGCAAAAAGCCTTTGCGCACAGGGTGAGGGCGAGGGTACGGTTGTTATTGTAAAAAGTCAAACCGAGGGTCGTGGCAGGCTTGGCAGAACATTTTTGTCAAGCAGTGAAAACGGGCTTTATATGACAATAATTCTCCGTCCCAAAATTCCCGTACAGAAATGTGTTAATATAACTGTTGCGGGGGCTGTGGCAGTGGCTGACGCTATTGAAAAAACAAGCGGTGTAAAAAGCGGAATAAAGTGGGTAAACGACATCTATATAAATGATAAAAAGTGTGCAGGTATTCTAACGGAAGCATCTATTGATTTTGAATGTGGTGGGGTACAATACGCGGTTATAGGAATAGGCGTTAATCTTTGCCCGCCTGTGGGTGGCTTTGACCCTGAAATTAAAGAAATAGCCTGTGGAGTGTATGAAAAAGAGTACCCACAAGGGTATAAAGCCCGTCTTTGCGGAGAAATCATAAATGAGTTTTTTGATATATACGAGTATATAGAGGGCAAAGAATATTTAAAGGCATACAAGGAAAAATCAATAATTATCGGCAAAGCTGTTGACGTTTATGTTGGGGATAAAATTGTCTATGGTACTGTTATAGATATTGATGAAGATGCTAATCTTGTTGTGAAGGATGACAGCGGTAAAATACATACCTTTAATTCAGGGGAAGCCAGGGTGCGAAAAACGAATGACAAAAGAGGAGTATAAATGAAAAAGGACGGTATTAAAGCCTTAACTTATATTTCCCTGTGTGTTGCTATAATGGCGGCTTTGTCCCAGCTTGCAATTCCCATAGGTACTGTTCCTCTTACCCTGCAAGCCTTTTCGGTATCGTTGATAGGTTACTTTTTAGGTCTGAAAAACGGTGTTGCTGCGATAACGGTTTATATACTTTTAGGCTTGGTCGGCGTGCCTGTTTTTGCTAATTTTCAAGGTGGGCTACATACCGTAATTGGCTACACAGGGGGCTTTATTTTGGGATATTTACCCTATGCCTGCCTTTGCGGAATAAAAGGGGAAAAATGGAAAAAAATAACCCTTGGCATCATCGGCTTGCTTCTTTGCCACTTGTGCGGAATTTTATGGTATATGCACTTGGCAGAGCTAAATATTTGGCTTGCCTTTATAGCTGTGTCAGCACCGTACCTGTTAAAGGATATAGCTTTAACAGTGTGTGCATATTTTGTCAGTGAGGCTTTGCACAAAAGATTGAGAAACTAAAAAGGCGGGATTTTCCCGCCTTTATTCATTAACACTGTTCCAGTTAATAGGTGCTTGTCCCGTTTTTTCCAAAAATTCGTTGGCTTTTGAAAAATGCTTGCAACCGAAAAAACCACCGTATGCAGATAAGGGAGATGGATGGACAGACTCTAAAACTAAGTGATTCTTGTTTGTAATAAAAGCCTTTTTGCTTCTTGCATTGCCGCCCCACAGCAAAAATACAATCGGACGGGTGCTTTTGTTAAGGTGCTTTATTACATTGTCCGTAAAGGTAGCCCAGCCTATTTTTTGGTGGCTGTTTGCTTGCCCGTGCCGAACGGTTAAGGTAGCGTTAAGAAGCAAAACACCTTGCCTTGCCCAAGAGGTTAACTCTCCATGGCTCGGTATTTCCATACCTATGTCATCGTGCAGCTCCTTGTATATGTTCACAAGGGAGGGCGGTATTTTTACACCCTTTTTTACCGAGAAGGAAAGTCCGTGTGCTTGTCCTACCTCGTGGTAAGGGTCTTGCCCCAAAATAACTACCCTTGTATTTTCAAAGGAAGTATATTTTAATGCATTAAATATATCGTGCATTGGTGGAAAAATTGTGCGGGAGGAATATTCACTTTTCAAAAACTCCCGTATTTTCAAATAATATGGGCTTTTGAATTCCTCTGCCAAAATACTATCCCAATCGTTGCCTAAGCATACCATAAAATCACCTCGAAAATATGTTACCATTTTTATGCTTTTTTGTCAATAAATTTCTCGTATTTACTTGAAAAGGCACTGCTTGTATGATATACTGAATATAACAAATTTTTTAATCAAGGAGTATTGAAAATGATTAGAGTAACTGTTTGGAACGAATATTGCCACGAGCAAGAGGAGGAAAGAATAAGAAAGGTATATCCTAAGGGAATACATAACGCTATTGCAGAATTCCTTGGCTCAAATGAGGATATTGAGGTAACAACCGCAACTCTCTATGATGAAAATATGCAGCTTCGTGAAAATGCGGGCATTACAGATGAATTGCTCGCTAATACGGACGTTATGTTTTGGTGGGGACACGTAAGACACGGTGAAGTGCCTGACGAAATTGCAATTAAGGTAAAGGAAGCAGTGCTTTCAGGTATGGGTATTGTATTCCTCCACTCGGCACACCACTCCAAGCCCTTCAAGCTTTTGATGGGTACAACTTGTAACTTAGGTTGGAGAGAAAGTGACGATAAGGAAAGACTTTGGATACTTGATCACAACCATCCTATTATGGCAGGTATTGAGGGTAGATTTTTCGAGCTTGAAGCTGAGGAAACTTATACTGAGCCGTTTGGCGTGCCGGACCCTGATAAGCTTTTGCTAATCGGCTGGTATAATGGCGGTGAGGTATTCCGTTCAGGTTGTATTTGGAGAAGGGAAAACGGTAAGATATTCTACTTCCAGCCGGGTCATGAATCATATCCAACATTCTATAACCCAACAGTACAAAAGATTTTGACAAATGCTGCAAGATGGGTTGCACCTGTCTGCCCAAGAATGCCTCTTGAATGTCCTTGGGTTGCAAGATTAGAGGAAAAATAATGTTAAAATTCGGTATGATTGGCGTTGGCAAGATTTGTCAGGGATGTCACTTGCCCGCCTATGATAAGTTAGAAAAAACAGAAGATGTAAAAATTGTCGCTATTTGTGATATAAACAAGGAAAGGCTTGATGAGGTTGGCAAAAAATATCCTGATGCAAGGCTTTATTCTGACTATCGCGAAATGATAGATAAGGAAAAGCTTGATGCGGTTGATATTTGCACGCCAAACAATATTCACTCAGAGGCGGCTGTTTATGCGCTTAATAAGGGCTTGCACGTAATGTGTGAAAAGCCTGATGCGGTAAGCGTTGCGGAAGCGGAAAAAATGAAGGAAGCGGCTGAAAAAAGCGGCAAAACCTTAATGGTTATGAGAAATAACCGTTACCGTCCTTCAACCAAGTTCTTGAAGCAGTATATTGCCGAGGGGAAAATGGGTGAAATTTACGCAGGCAGATGCGGCTGGATTCGCAGGCGCGGCATCCCGGGCTGGGGTGGATGGTTTACCGATAAAAAGCAAGCCGGCGGCGGACCTCTTATCGACCTTGGCGTTCATATTATTGACTTGTCTATGTATTTAATGGGTAACGCAAAGCCTGTTACAGTTAGCGGCTCAACATATTTAAAGTTCCCACATACATCATATTCACCTATTGATGTTGAAGATCTGGCAATGGGCTTTATCCGTTTTGATAACGGTGCATGCTTGCAAATTGAATTTTCTTGGGCTTCAAATATTGCAGAAGACCAAATGTTTGTGGAGCTACGTGGTACAAAATCAGGTTCAAAAATGTCGGGAATAGATAGAAAATTCGAGATATATACAGAGGAATGTGGCGTAAATACTTTGATTAAACCTGATATTGATGACTATCGCGGTATGCAGCATCACGAGGGTAATATTCGTCACTTTGTTGACGTAATAAATGGAAAGGCTGAGCCGGACTTTACTCCTGAGCAGGGTCTTAATATGGTTAAAATCTTGGAGGCTCTTTATAAGTCTGCCGAGCTTGGTCACGAAATTGAGTTAAATTGAATTTTAGAAAAAAGAGAGAACATTTGCTGTTCTCTCTTTTCCCTTATTCAAATATAACTACGTTTACTGGTTTATTTTGCTTTTTTGCTTTATCAATTGTGAACCTTGTACCTCTTGATTTACCGTCCCAAAAAACTAACACTTGGTCGGCTATTTTTATCATTTCTTCATTCCTTTTCAGCGGCGCACCCTTACCGTAAAGCTCATATTTTGGACGCATAATCAATTTTGAAATTCCTTTTTTATCTGCATAATTTTCCGCTAATGTGTCAATTCCCTTAGCACCTCCGGAAATAATAAGCTCAACATCATTTGGAATATATTTTTCCAAATTAATATCTGTTAAATTTCTTGATCCTGCAATTAATAATTTCATATTTCTTCTCCATTTCTCTATATTATATCTTTATTTTATTAGATAAAATATAATATTGATACTATTTTATCATATAAATCTTAAATTGTAAATAGGATATAATAAATTTAAGATAATGAGGGGGATATGATATGCTTGAAAGTCAATATAAAATGAATTTAATTAAGATAGGATTAAAAATTTCATATTATAGAAAGCTTCAAGGTATGACACAAGAGGAGCTTGCAGAAGCGATTGATTTGTCTGCGGGATATTTAGCCCAGCTTGAAGCACCGAATTGTTTCTTTTGCCCTTCTCTCAAAACCCTTTTCAAAATTGCGGAGGTTTTGGGCACAACCGTATCTAAATTGACGGACATTGATGATTGATAGCTTATAAGCCTTCCTTTGAGAAGGCTTTTTTTATTGCTTGACTATTGATTTTTAAAGGCTGTTGTGGTAAAATAAGTAAAAACATTTAAGGAGATTTATTATGGGCGTTGTAGTTGGTATTGACATTGGTGGAAGCACAACAAAAATTGTTGGCTTTGACGATAACAAAAATTTAATACACCCTATGTTTGTAACGGCAGATGACCCTATTACGTCAATTTATGGCGCATTTGGTAAGTTTACAGACACAAATAATTTAGGACTTTCCGATATTGAAAGGGTTATGATTACAGGTGTCGGCGCATCTTATGTAAATAAGCCTATTTATAATCTTAAATGTGAGCATACGCCTGAGTTTAAAAGCATAGGCTTAGGTGGCTTATATCTTTCAGGTCTTGATGAAGCAATTATAGTTAGCCTTGGCACAGGAACAGCTCTTGTACATGCCAAAAACGGACACGCCCCCGAGTATTTGGGCGGTACAGGCGTTGGCGGCGGCACTCTTGTAGGCCTTTCAAAAAAGATACTTGGCGTAAACAAGGTTGAAACAATTGACGAGCTTGCAAGGCTGGGCGATATAACTAATATCGACTTAAAAATTAAGGATATTTCCAAAAAAGACATTGGTCTTAGCGGTCATATGACGGCGGCGAACTTTGCCAATATTAGCGAAACAGCAACACAAAATGACTTTGCCCTTGGACTTATAAATATGGTGTTTGAAACTGTTGGTATGGTTGCTTATTTTGCATCAAAGCCCTACGGACTTAAAGATATTGTTTTGACGGGCAATTTGACTCAAATGTCCCAAGCACCTGAATTGTTTGACGTTTTGAATAAGATGTTTGATATGCGCTTTATAATTCCGCAAAATGCACAGTTTAGCACGGTTATAGGCGCAGCATTGTCATCCTTTGAAAAACGACTTTGAGCTATGAAAGATAAAATTGCTGAAATAAAAGAACGCAGTGATAAAAACGGTAAGGTTCTTTTCTTTGTTGCCTCATATTTAAACAACTGCCCCACCTTAGTCACCAAGGAGATAATTGAGGAAATTACAAACGGTGAAAAGGCAGGGGAGGAGCGTGCCTTCGCCTCGTTTCTCGCAAATGTTTTTAGCGAGAGTGACAGTGAGGTGAGCTGGCTTGAAAGAGAGTACCTTTTTAAGGGCGTTAAGCGATTATCCACCGAGGAGTATCTAAAAAACGAGTATTTTAAGAACATAAAAATACCCAGAATTAAAGAGAAAAATTGGGAATTCGGTTATCAATCCTACAAACCATATGAGGGCTTTATTTACCGAGACATCCAAGTTGACGGATATACGGAAATTCCTCAAATAGGCTACTTTGATAAAGAATTTTCCTTTCCTACCGTCTATGAAAACGGGCAGGAGTGGATGGCAATAAAGCCAAACGAGATTGAAACAATGAAGGAGCCAATAGAAAATGCCAAGGGTAACGTTTTGGTTTTTGGTCTTGGTATAGGCTATTTTACCTATATGGTCAGCCAAAAGCAAGATGTAATAAGCGTTTGTGTGGTTGAAAGGGACGAAAGTGCAATTTCATTGTTTGAAAAGCATATTTTGCCCCAGTTCCCTAATAAGCATAAGATAAGAATCGTTAGAGCTGATGCCTTTGAATATGCAAAAAATGAAATGGCAAACGGAATGTTTGATTATGGCTTTGTTGACCTGTGGCACGATGTTTCCGACGGGGTGGATTTGTATGTAAAAATGAAAAAATACGAAGCCCTGTGTCCGAATTTGCATCTTGATTATTGGATAGAAAGGTCAATTATTTCAAGCATTCGTTGGTCTGTTTTCCGAGGAATATACGAAAAATCTAAAAGCGGCAGCATAAGTATTAGTGAGCACGAGGTTGAAAAATATTTAACCGACAGCTACCTAAAAAGCTTCGTTAAATTCATATAAGAGGGGGCTTCCCCTCTTGAAATATCTACCCGTAGCCCAGCTGGATAGAGCGACAGACTCCGACTCTGTAGGTCGTAGGTTCAAATCCTATCGGGTAGGCCAAAAAGAAAAGTCGCGTAAGCGGCTTTTTCTTTTTGTACTCTTCACTCTTCTCTTTTCACTCTTCACTTTTCTCTAACTTCTCCCACGCGACTTTTCCAGAGAAGAGATAAGAGAGAAGAGAGAAAAGAAGAGGTAGCTTTTCTCCCAGTGGTCGAAAAGCATTAAATTATATTTTGGTTCAAATCTATCGATAAAAAGGTAAAATATCTTTTTTATGAAGCGCACCTGAGGTGCACGAAAAATGTAGTAGGCTTTTGCCCTATGTAAAACTGTGCGCTGTGAAATTTTTCTTATCAAAAAATGCAAAAATGTTTAAAAAAACTTGCACTTATAAAATGCGTGTGTTATAATAAAATCAAATGTACAAAAAGGGCATTTTTGCCTAAGATGAAAAAGGAGATAATTTTATGTTATCCGATATCGAAATTGCACAAGGCGCAACCTTGAAAAAAATTGATGAAATTGCAAGCCAAATCGGTCTTTTGCCTGAGGAATATGAGCCGTACGGTCACTACAAGGCAAAAATTACAGATGCATTCTTGAATAGAATGGCAGACAAACCAAACGGCAAGCTTATTCTTGTTACCGCCATTAACCCGACCCCCGCAGGTGAGGGAAAGACAACAACATCCGTTGGTCTTGGAATGGCGATGAACAAAATCGGCAAGAAAACCGTTATCGCCCTTCGTGAGCCCTCCTTGGGTCCTGTATTTGGAGTTAAAGGCGGTGCGGCAGGCGGCGGATATTCACAGGTTTTGCCAATGGAGGATATTAATCTTCATTTCACAGGAGACTTCCATGCAATTACAACCGCTAACAACCTTCTCTCTGCTATTATTGACAACCATATTCAACAGGGTAACGCACTTGGCATTGACCAAAGGCGTATATTGTTCCCCCGCGTTCTCGATATGAATGACAGAGCTCTTCGTAACGTAGTAGTAGGCTTGGGTACAAAGGTTGACGGTGTTCCAAGGGAAGACCACTTTATGATTACCGTTGCAAGTGAAATTATGGCTATACTTTGTTTGAGTGAATCAATTGATGATTTGAAAAACCGACTTGGTAAGATTTTGGTTGCTTACAAGTATGATGGCTCACCTGTTTACTGCCGTGATCTTGGCGTAAACGGTGCTATGGCAGCTGTTTTGAAGGATGCGTTGAAGCCTAACCTTGTACAAACTATTGAAAACACACCCGCACTTATCCACGGCGGACCGTTTGCAAACATTGCACACGGATGCAACTCTATCCGCGCAACAAAGCTTTCTCTTAAATTGGCTGATTATACAGTAACCGAAGCCGGCTTTGGTGCAGACCTTGGTGCTGAGAAATTTTTTGATATTAAGTGCCGCTTTGCAGGGCTTAAACCTGCTTGTGTTGTTCTTGTTGCAACAGTACGAGCACTCAAATACAACGGCGGTGTTCCAAAGGCAGAGCTTGTAGCGGAAAATCTTGAAGCACTTAAAAAGGGTGCGGTTAACTTGGAGGCGCATATTGACAACCTTCAAAAGTACGGTGTGCCTGTTGTAGTAGCAATCAACCGCTTTGGAACGGATACCGATGCAGAGCTTAAAGCAGTTGAGGAAATGTGTATTGCTAAGGGCGCTGATTTTGCGTTGTCCGATGTGTTTGCCAAGGGTGGCGACGGTGGCATTGATTTGGCAAATAAGGTTGTTGCCGCTTGTGAAAAGCCGTCTGATTTCCATGTTCTGTATCCTGATGATATGTCAATTAAGGATAAGATAACGACAGTGGCAAGGGAGATTTACGGTGCTGCCGATGTTAAATTTGATGCAGCCGCTTCAAAAGCAATTGCAGAAATTGAAGCTCTTGACCCGGAATATGCAAAATTCCCTGTTTGTATGGCAAAAACACAGTATTCCTTGTCAGATGACCAGACAAAGCTTGGCAGACCAACGGGCTTTACCTTAACCGTTCGTGAGGTTAAGCTTTCGGCAGGAGCAGGCTTTATAGTTGTTTTGACAGGATCTATTATGACAATGCCGGGTTTACCAAAAGCACCGGCGGCTCTTAAAATTGATGTTGATAATGACGGAAAGATAACAGGACTGTTTTAATATGATAAAGGAATTTCATACAAAAAGTGTGGAAGAAACCGAGGGCGTTGGGCGTGAGCTTGCGTTTACATTAAATCGGGAAAAGCCTTGCTTTATTGCTATGTACGGTGACTTAGGCGTTGGGAAAACCGCTTTTGTACGAGGTCTTGCCTCTGTATTAGCTCCAAGCGCTAAGGTTAAAAGCCCAACCTATACGGTGGTTAATAAGTATGAGGGCGATAAAATACCCTTATATCACTTAGACGTTTACAGAATAAACGATGAGGATGAGCTTTATTCCATTGGCTTTGACGATTATGTAAGCACGGGTATTTGCGTAGTTGAATGGAGTGAGAATATTCAAGAAAGCATACCAAGCGATGCCGTTTCGGTAAAAATAGAAAAGGAAGGCGCAAATTTTGAAATGCGCAAAATAACGGTGGAGGTTAAGGAATGAAAATATTAGCACTTGATTCCACTGCCAACACATCAACCGTGGCGGTGCTTGAAGACGGTAAGCTTTTAGCTTCCTTTACCGCCAATATAAATAATACTCATAGCGAAACGCTTTTGCCTATGGTAAAAAGTGTGCTTGAAACGCTGAAAATCAGTGTTGATGATATTGATGCCTTTGCAGTATCGGAGGGCCCCGGCTCATTCACCGGTGTAAGAATAGGTGTGGCAACGGTAAAGGGGCTTGCCTTTGGAAAAAACAAAAAGTGCGTAGGGGTATCTACAATTGAGGCGCTTTCTCAAAATTTAGAGGGCTTTGAAGGGATAATTTGCCCTATAATGAATGCGCGCAGAGGACAGGTATATACCGGTGCTTTCCTAAATGGGGAGCGCATTGTTGAGGATCGTTGTATGTTACTTTGCGACCTTATTCAGGTTCTTGAAGGATACGGTGAGCCTATATATTTTGTAGGTGACGGGTATCCCTTGATTGAAGGAATGGAAAACGATAAATTCAGACACACTCCTGAGCATTTAAGATATCAAAGCGCTTTTTCCGTTGGTAAGGTTGCTTATCAGAAAATATTAAGCGGGGAATACACTACGGATGAAAAATTGCGTGTGGAATATTTAAGAAAGGCACAGGCTGAACGTGAAAGAGAAGAACGCTTAAAGGCTGAAAGGAAATAAAAGGAAAAAAGGAAAGAAAGATGATGAATAAACCGATTTTAGTTGCTTGCGACCACGCGGCACTTGAAATGAAGAAGGAAGTAATTAATCACCTTGAAAATCAAGGATATACTTGCGTTGACTTTGGTACACACACAAGTGACAGCTGTAACTATCCTGATTATGCAGAAAAGGTATGCACAGCTATCAATGACGGTGAGGGTGATATGGGCATATTAATCTGCGGTACGGGCATTGGTATGTCTATGGCAGCAAATAAGTGCGAGGGAATCCGCGCTGCTCTTTGCTCCGATACCTTTTCCGCAAGATTTACAAGACTTCATAACAATGCAAACGTGCTTTGCATGGGGGCAAGGACAATAGGCGCAGGCTTGGCTTGCGACATTGCTGACGTGTTCGTTAAAACAGGCTTTGAAGGGGGCAGACACCAAACAAGAGTTGATATGGTGATGGCCCTTGAACAAAAGCGTTTTGATAAATAATTTTTAGAAATGCACAGGTAAGGAGAAATTGAAATGAAAAAAGTTTATTTTATCACAGGTAGCCAAGACCTTTACGGTGAGGAATGCCTAAACGATGTTGCAAAGGACTCAAAGGTTATTGCAAAGTATCTTGACAAAAAGATTGAAAATGTAAAAATCGAGTATATTGGTATTGTAAGAGATGAGGCAAGCTGTGTTGACCTTTGCAAAAAGGCAACAAATGATAAGGACTGTATCGCAGTTATCACTTGGATGCATACATTCAGCCCTGCTAAAATGTGGATAAAGGGTCTCCAATTCTTGACAAAGCCCCTTTTACATTTCCATACACAGGCAAATGAGAAGCTTCCCTATGATGCTATTGATATGGACTTTATGAACCTTAACCAAACTGCACACGGCGGCCGTGAATATGGCTTTATGTGTACCCGCTTAGGCGTTAAGCGTGAGGTTGTTGTTGGTTATTATAAGCACGATGACGTAATAGAAAAAATCAAAAAATTCCTTGACGTTGCAAGAGCAGTTGATTTTTCAAGGAACTTGAATGTTGCTATGTTTGGTAGCAATATGAGAGAGGTTTCCGTAACTGACGGTGACAGAGTAGAAAGCCAAATTAAATACGGCTGGAATGTAAACTATTACGGTATCGGTGACCTTGTTGCGCTTGTTAATCAGGTAACTGATGAGCAGGTTAATGCAAAATTGGCTGAATATAAAGAGCTTTACATAATGAACACAGACAATCTTGATGCAGTTAAGGAGCAGGCAAAATACGAAATTGCTCTTGAAAAATTCTTGTCTGACGGTAATTTCGGTGCATATACAGATACCTTCCAGGATTTGCACGGTATGAAGCAGCTCCCCGGCTTGGCAACACAAAGGATGATGGCTAAGGGTATCGGATTTGGCGCAGAGGGTGACTATAAAACTGCGGCGCTCAACGCTATTTTCTGTGAAATGGCAAAGGGTAGAAAGGGATCTACCGGCTTTATGGAGGACTATACCTATGACTTTACAAAGGGTGAGGAAATGGTTCTTGGCTCTCACATGCTTGAAGTTTCTCCTGATTTTGCATCTACCCAACCAAAAATTGAGGTGCATCACTTAGGTATCGGCGGTAAGGAACCGCCTGCAAGACTTGTTTTTGACGGTGTTGAGGGTGACGCTGTTGCAGTATGCATGATTGATATGGGCAACCGCTTCCGCCTTATTTGTGCATCCATTGAGCTTGTAAAGCAGCCTAAACCGATGCCAAAGCTTCCTGTTGCAAGAATTATGTGGAAGTTAAAGCCAAACCATGCAACAGGCGCAGCAGCTTGGATTTACGCAGGCGGCGCACACCATACAGTTGTTTCAAGTGCCTTGACAGTTGACGATGTTCGTCTTTTTGCAAAGCTGACTGATACTGAGCTTGTTGTAATTGATGAAAATACAGACCTTAATAAACTTCAAAGCGAACTTGATATGCTTGACCTTTTGGCAAAATTAAAATAAACTTTGGAGGATAAGATGAAAAAAATACTTTTAGTATTGTCCCTTACGCTTATCACTATGTGCCTTTTTGCAATTTGTGCAAATGCAGTTACGATTGGTGAAATTAATTACACCTTGACAAAAGGCGAAACAGAGGCGGAAAATACAGCTCAAATAGGTAATCACAAAAATAAAAAGTTCACAAATACAGAGATTTTTATTCCTGAATATATTGAGTATGAGGGCGAAAAATACTATATCACTTCTGTTGCAAACTTTACATTTGAGCTTACGAATGTAACAAGAATTGAATTTGCGGATAATTCAAGGGTTAAGGATGTTGCAAACGGCTTTGCAAAATATTGCAGTAGCCTTGAATATGTAAAGCTCCATGACGGAATAGAGAGAATCGGTGGTGAAGCATTTATCGGTTGCGGTAAAATGAAGCTTGCCAGCAATTTCTTGCCAAGCTCATTATGTAATGAAATAGGCACGTATGCCTTTAAAAACTGCAGTTCGTTGGATTCGGTTCTTGTCTTTCCGGAAGGATTTACAAGCTTTACAAATGACTCGGGAATTCAAGCTACTCCTGTAAACACCTTGGTGTTTAAGGGTGCTATGACGGACGTGCATATGCGCTATTTCGGCAAGCTTAACATTTATTTTGCTAATAACAGTGCAAGCGATTTGAACGGTAATTTTGTTGCTACTCAGCTGATTGATAACAAGCCGTATTACACGGTAATTCCTGCCGAA
Source organism: Clostridia bacterium (assembly GCA_017623975.1). Taxonomy (GTDB): domain Bacteria; phylum Bacillota; class Clostridia; order Oscillospirales; family CAG-272; genus RGIG2000. The sequence goes on along the minus strand of JAGANX010000059.1, from coordinate 18,122 downwards.
AAGATAAACGGTAACAACTATACACAGGTGACGGGAAAAAGCCTTACAATACACTCTTTTTCCGGTACAGGTGTGAACTCCGGCAGCGGTATATACACTGACGAAAACGGTGATAAAATTGCACCTGTAAATGCAAATCAGGATAAGCTGTATTTCTGCAAGGATGATAAAATTGTTTATCTTGTAAGAAACTCAAATACAACAGGCGGCTGGACAGCCTTCCTTGCTCCGTTTGACACAGTTAGCGGAGATACAACTTATTTGCGTGATCCGCATATAAGCGGCAATGCAGAGTTTGAAGATGATAGCTGCTATGCAGCATACAGATGTGTGGCGTGTGATACGGTTATTAAAAGGGAGCTTTCTGTTGATGCCCCCGGTCACCAAGCGGGCGACATAATCGCTATTGAATTAACTAACGGATATTTCGGCACAAGCATTAATACTGTTAAATGCTCAAAATGTGATATAGAATATACTTGTCAAGGTGAAGCCTTGTTCGTAAAGCTTGGTTATTCATGTAAGACATTTGGCGAAACAAAGGCGTTGGTTCAGGGCTATAAAATAAATAAGGAAGAAATTAACGATTATAAGAGCGTTAATGCTGACTTTGAAATAGGCTTTGTTGCCACAGTAAATCAAAACGGTGAGAGCTTTGTCCCTGACTTTGATAATAAAAATGTTTTATCTGCTCCTGTTAGCTTGGTAAATGATTACATAGAAATAATGGTTTCCGGCATTTCAAATGAAAACACAAATATACAAATTGTTTTGTGTCTATATGTTAAGGATGGAGAAAACCTTTATTTCCTTGACGACGGAAATGTACTTGAAAGCGTTACAGGTATAAGCTATAACGAAGCAATGAATGTCTAAATTTAACATAATTATAAAACTCTCTTGCAGAAATGTAAGAGAGTTTTTATGTCTCAAAATGAATATTTATAAACAGATATTCACTCAATATTCACTGCGCCATTGTTAATGCATACCAAAAATAAAGGAAAAACGGATATTGATATTATATAAAACAATAAAAATAAAAAATATTCAAAAAAGGTATTGACAAACGGTTAATAAAGATATATAATACAAAACGTAAAAAATGAATAATATTTCACTTGGAGGAAAATGAAATGGATAAGTCAAAAATTAAAAAAGTAGTTCTTGCATACTCAGGTGGTCTTGACACCTCAATTATTATTCCGTGGTTGAAGGAAAATTATAATAACTGTGAGGTTATCGCAGTTAGCGGTAACGTTGGTCAGGCTGATGAGCTTGAAGGTCTTGAAGAAAAGGCAATTAAGACAGGCGCATCCAAATGCTATATCGAGGATTTGACAGAGGAATTTGTTGATGACTATGTTATTCCAACAGTTAAGGCTGGTGCTTTGTACGAAGAATATATGCTTGGCACATCCTTTGCTCGCCCTGTAATTGCAAAGAGAATTGCTGAAATCGCGCTTAAAGAGGGTGCAGATGCTATCTGTCACGGTTGTACAGGTAAGGGTAATGACCAGGTTCGTTTTGAACTTACAATTAAGGCTTTTGCTCCTGATATGCCAATTATCGCTCCTTGGAGAGAGTGGACAATCAAGTCCCGTGAGGAAGAAATTGAATATGCTGAGGCTCACAATGTTCCTCTCAAAATAAACCGTGAAACAAACTATTCAAAGGATAAGAACCTTTGGCATTTAAGCCATGAGGGTCTTGACCTTGAAGATGCAGGTAATGAGCCGCTTTATGAAAAGGACGGCTTCCTTGAAATGGGCGTTTCCCCAATCAAAGCGCCTGATGCTCCAACATATGTTGAGCTTGATTTTGTAAAGGGCACACCTGTTGCTATCAACGGTGAAAAAATGAGCGCAAAGAACATTATTTTAAAACTTAATGAACTTGGCGGAGCAAACGGTATCGGTTTACTTGACATTGTTGAAAACCGTTTGGTTGGTATGAAGTGCCGTGGTGTTTATGAAACTCCCGGTGGAGCTATCTTGTACGCTGCTCATAGCTATCTTGAAACAATTTGTCTTGACAAGATGACAATGCATGAAAAGCAAAAGCTTTCAATTACATTTGCTGAGCTTGTTTACAACGGTCAATGGTTTACTCCACTTCGTGAGGCACTTTCCGCTTTCGTTGACAAGACACAGGAAAATGTAACAGGTAAGGTAAGACTTAAACTTTATAAGGGTAACATTATTAAAGCAGGCGTTTGGAGTGATTACTCACTTTATTCTGAGGAAATTGCTACATTTGGTGAAGACAATGTATATAACCAAGCAGATTCCGCAGGCTTTATAAATCTCTACGGCTTGCCAATTAAGGTTCAAGCACAGGTAAACGCAAAGAACAAGAAATAATTTTTAAGTTGAAGAATTAAGGTGGGTTTATATCCTATCGAGAAAATAAAGTAGGGGCGACCGTTGGTCGTCCGTACTTGTTATAAAAGGGGATACAAAAAATGGATAAAATGTGGGCAGGAAGGTTTGAAAAGGCTCTTGATAAGCAAGCGGACGATTTTAATTCTTCCATTCATTTCGACTCTAAAATGTACAAGCAGGACATTCGCGGCTCTATGGAGCATGCCCTTATGCTTTGCACTTGCGGTATTTTAACCAAGGAAGAATATGAAAAAATTACCGAGGGCTTAACCTCTATTCTTGACGATTTAAACACGGGTGTGCTTAGCTTTGATATGGATGCCGAGGATATTCATATGTTTGTTGAGGCTGAGCTTACGAAGCGTATTGGAGATTACGGTAAAAAGCTTCATACAGCAAGGAGCAGAAATGATCAGGTAGCCCTTGATTTGCGTCTTTATATGAGAGATGAGGCAAATAAAATAATATCCCTTCTTAAAGATTTGGTTGTGGTAATTAAGGACAAGGCTAAGGACAATCAGGATGCAATAATGCCGGGCTACACCCATTTACAAAGGGCGCAGCCAATTACCTTTGCACAGCATTTGCTTGCATACTGTATGATGTTCCTTCGTGATATTACAAGGTTACAGGATGCGCTAAGAAGGATGAATTTTTCTCCACTTGGCTCTTGTGCCTTGGCAGGAACAACTTATCCTACAAACAGGGATATGGTGGCAAAAAATCTTGGATTTGACGGTGTTTGTATGAACTCCATTGACGGTGTTTCCGACAGAGACTACTGCATTGAGCTTGAAGGCGCCTTTTCAACTATAATGATGCACCTGTCCCGTTTCAGTGAGGAAATTATTCTTTGGTCAAGCTGGGAATTCAAGTTTGTTGAGCTTGATGATTCTTATACAACAGGCTCATCAATAATGCCGCAAAAGAAGAATCCTGACATGGCAGAGCTTGTCCGCGGTAAAACAGGCAGGGTTTACGGTGACCTAATGGCAACCTTGACAATGCTAAAAGGTATTCCATTGGCATATAACAAGGATATGCAAGAGGACAAGGAGGCTATTTTTGATGCCACCGAAACGGTTATTAAATGCTTGCAGGTGTTCATTCCTATGGTTAAAACAATGACACCGATTAAGGAAAATATGTATAAGGCAGCAGGAAAGGGCTTTATTAACGCAACTGATTTGGCTGACTACCTTACAAAAAAGGGCTTGCCATTCCGTTCTGCTTATAAAATCGTTGGCACAATTGTTGGTGAGTGTATTAAGAAGGACATTACCTTAGAGCAAATGGAGCTTAGCGCATACCGCGTGCATTCCGATTTATTTGATGAGGACTTGTATAATGAAATTTCTTTGGAAGCCTGCGTTGCAAAGCGAATTTCAAAGGGCTCCACAGGCTATGAGTCTGTTAAGGAGCAAATTGCTTATGTAGAGGAGCAGTTAAAATGAAAAAGGTATTTATAGACGGTAAAGCGGGCACAACAGGCTTGCGTATAGAGGAAAGGCTCAGCGGCAGGGATGATATTGAAATTGTTACTATTCCCGAGGAATTAAGGAAGGACCCTGCTGCAAAAAAGGAAATATTAAACTCAGTAGATATTGCCTTTCTTTGCTTGCCTGACCAAGCATCTATTGAGTCTGTCAGCTTGATAGAAAATGAAAATGTGGTTGTTATTGACACATCCACAGCCCATAGAACAAATGATAATTGGGCATACGGCTTTCCTGAGCTTGATAAAAGCTTTGAGAACAAGATAAGAAATAGTAAGAGAATAGCGGTGCCGGGCTGTCATGCAAGCGGCTTTATAGCTCTTGTTTATCCCCTTGTTAAAAACGGTATTATTTCTCCCGACACACTTTTAACTGCACATTCCTTGACAGGTTACAGCGGTGGCGGAAAAAATATGATAGCGCAGTATGAGGATGATGAGCTTGATATGCTTTTACAAGGTCCAAGGCAGTATGGCTTGACACAAAAGCATAAGCACCTTCCCGAAATGCTTAAAGTAACAGGCTTAAAAAATGCGCCGGTGTTCTGCCCGATTGTCGGTACATTTTATTCAGGAATGGAAGTAACTGTGCCACTTTTCAAAAGCCAGCTTTTGAAGGGCGGTATAGAAGATATAAAAGAAATATATAAAAAAGCCTATAACACCCCATTGGTTTCTTACGTTGAGGCCGGTGACGAAAATGGCTTTTTGTCCTCTGTTAAATTGGAAGGCAAAGACTCTATGCAAATTGAAGTATACGGTAACGAGGATAGAATTTTGCTCGTCGCAAGATACGATAATCTTGGCAAGGGCGCATCCGGTGCGGCAGTAGAGTGCTTAAACATTGTTTTAGGTGCTGAAAAGACGAAAACTCTTGAAATTTAAGGAGAAGAAAATGAAATTACTTTATGGTGGCGTTTGTGCTGCACAGGGCTTTTTAGCATCCGGTGTGCATTGTGGAATACGCAAAAACAAGCAGAAAAAGGACTTGGCTCTTATTTATTCTGAAACACGCGCAGCCTGTGCTTCTGTATATACAACAAATAAGGTTAAGGGTGCGCCTTTAACAGTGACTAAAAATAATATTAGTGATGGCTATGCGCAGGCGGTAATTTGCAACAGCGGTAATGCCAACACCTGTAATGCAAACGGTATTGAGGTGGCGGAGCAAACTTGTGCACTTATTGCAAATGAACTTAATATAAACCCAAAAGATGTGGTTGTGGCATCCACAGGCGTTATAGGTCAACCTCTTGACATAACCCCTATCAAAAACGGTATTAATGCTCTTGTAAAATCACTTGGAGATAACAAGAGTGCTGATGCAGCAGAGGGAATAATGACCACCGATACACGCTTAAAAGAAATTGCCGTTAGTTTTGAAATCGGTGGAGTTGAATGTAAAATGGGCGGTATTGCAAAGGGCTCGGGTATGATTCACCCTAACATGGCAACAATGCTTGTTTTCATCACAACTGACTGTAAAATCAGCCCTGAAATGCTTCAACTTGCACTTTCAACAGATATTAAGAAAACCTTTAATATGGTTAGTGTTGACGGTGATACATCTACAAACGATATGGTGTCAGTTCTTGCTAACGGAAAGGCAGGAAATGAGGAAATAACAACACAGGGTGAGGCGTTTGACACATTTATGGAAGCGTTGAACACTGTAACCGTAAACCTTTGCCAAAAAATTGCAGGCGATGGCGAGGGTGCTACAAAGCGTATAGACTGTGAGGTCAGCGGAGCAATTGATGAGGAAAATGCTAAGATAATAGCAAAGAGTGTTATTTGCTCCTCGCTTGTAAAAGCGGCAATGTTCGGCTCTGATGCCAACTGGGGCAGAGTACTTTGTGCCATCGGTTATAGCGGAGCAGAGGTTGATGTTAACAAGGTTAAGGTTTCATTCGTGTCAGAATTTGGTGAGGTTGTAGTTTGTGAAAACGGCGCAGGCGTTGATTTTTCCGAGGAGCTTGCAAAGGTGGTTTTGTCTTGTTATGAGGTAACAATTAAGGTTGAGTTAGGTGACGGAGACGGTGAAGCAACCGCTTGGGGCTGCGACTTAACCTACGATTACGTAAAGATAAATGGAGATTATAGAACATAATGGATATGTCGATTAAGATTACAAATGCGCAAAGGGCTGAAATTCTAACCCAAGCCCTTCCCTATATCAAGGAATACTACGGCAAAACCATAGTTATTAAATATGGCGGAAATGCAATGATTAACGAGGAGCTTAAAGAGCAGGTAATGGAGGATATCGTTCTTCTTCACCTGATTGGCGTTAATGTTGTTCTCGTCCACGGCGGCGGTCCTGAAATTACTGATACACTTAAAAAAATCGGTAAGGAATCTAAATTTGTCGGCGGACTTCGCGTAACAGATAAGGAAACTGTTGACGTTGTTCAAATGGTATTGGCAGGTAAAATTAATAAAAGCCTTGTTAACAAACTTGAAATCAACGGTGGTAAAGCGATTGGTATTTCAGGTCTTGACGGTCATATGATTAAGGCAGAAATGAAAAATCCTGAGCTTGGTTACGTTGGCAAGATAACAGAGGTTGACATTTCTCCTATTAACGACTTGATTGAAAAGGGCTATATCCCTGTTGTATCTACAATTGGTTGTGACGATATTGGTAATGTCTATAATATAAACGCTGATACTGCCGCTGCATTTATAGCAGGAAATATGAAGGCAGAAAGACTTATAACTATGACTGATATAGAGGGTATTTTAAGGGATAAGGACGACCCACATTCCGTAATACAGGAAATAGACATACCGGGCTGCTATGAGCTTTTTGAAACAGGTGTTATAGGTGGCGGTATGATACCAAAGGTTGAGTGCTGTATTGACGCCATACGCAAGGGCGTTAAAAAGGTAACTATTCTTGACGGTCGTGTACCACACGCGCTGCTTATCGAAACATTGACAAATGAAGGCGCAGGAACAATGGTAGTAGAGGAGCTTAATAAATGAGCATAAAGGAAATAGATAAAAGCTTCGTTGCCAATACCTATGCTCGATTCGACTTGGAAATCAGCCACGGTAGCGGCTCCTTAGTATATGACACACAGGGCAAGGAGTATATTGATTTGTCCTCGGGAATTGCAGTAAATACCTTCGGTATGTGCGACCCTGTGTTTATAAATGCTGTAAATGAGCAATTGAATAAATGCCAACACACATCTAATTTGTATTATTCTGAGCCTTGTGCAAGGCTTGCAAAAATGCTTTGCGAAAAAACAGGGGCTAAAAAGGTTTTCTTTGGTAACTCCGGTGCTGAGGCAAATGAGTGTGCTATAAAGGTGGCAAGACTTTGGGGAAGTGAAAATAAGGGTGAGAAGTATTATAACATCATTACCTTGAAAAACAGCTTCCACGGACGTACGTTAACAACACTGTCAGCCACAGGTCAAGATGTTTTCCATAAATATTTTAATCCGCTGACAGAGGGCTTCCTTTACGCAGAGGCAAATAATATTGACTCAGTTGAAGCGCTTTTGCTTGAAAACAAATGCTGTGCCATTATGATGGAGCTTGTACAGGGCGAGGGCGGAGTAATGGCTCTTAACCCTGATTTTGTCAAGGGAGTGTCGCTGCTTTGCGAAAAATACAATGTTCTTTTGCTAATTGACGAGGTGCAAACAGGCAACGGAAGAACGGGAACACTTTACGCCTTTGAGCAGTACGGTATCACCCCTGATGTGGTATCTACCGCAAAGGGACTTGGCGGCGGCTTGCCAATCGGCGCTTGCTTAATGTTTGACGGCGTTGATACTGTTTTAGGTGCAGGCTTGCACGGTTCTACCTTTGGCGGTAACCCTATTGCTTGCGCAGGTGCAATTTCCGTCCTTGAAAGAATTGATGAAAAGCTGCTTACAGAGGTACAGGAAAAATCAAAATACATATTCAGTGAGCTTGAAAATGCAGAAGGAATAAAGGGAGTCAGCGGTTTAGGTCTTATGATAGGTATTGAAACAGTAGCTGATGCAGGTACGGTAATTTCCAAATGTATGGAAAAGGGACTTTTGCCAATCAAGGCTAAAAACAAGGTTAGATTATTACCGCCGCTTAACATCCCCTTTGATTTACTTAAAAAAGCGGTTGAAATTATTAAAGAGGTTGCAAAGGAGTGCGCGCAATGAATTTGAAGGGTAGAGATTTTTTGAAGCTGCTTGACTTTACTCCCGAGGAAATCGGCGGGCTTATTGATTTAGCAGGCGAGCTTAAAGAAAAAAAGAAAAACGGTGTTCCCCACGCAGAGCTTTGCGGCAAGAATATCGCTTTGATATTTGAAAAAACAAGTACAAGAACAAGGTGTAGCTTTGAGGTTGCCGCTTATGACCTTGGTATGCACGCAACTTACCTTGATCCAAAGGCATCTCAAATTGGAAAAAAAGAAAGCATTGCAGACACTGCAAGGGTACTTTCCTCTATTTATGACGGAATTGAGTACCGTGGCTACGGACAAGAAATAGTTGAGGAGCTTGCAAGGTATTCAAAGGTTCCTGTTTGGAACGGACTTACAAATGAGTTCCATCCAACGCAGATTTTGGCAGACTTTTTGACTATTAAAGAGCATTTTGGCAAACTCAAAGGCATCAAACTTGTTTATATGGGAGATGCAAGATATAATATGGGCAACTCCTTAATGGTTGGTTGTGCAAAAATGGGACTTGATTTTGTGGCTTGCGCACCAAAAAAATATTTCCCTGACCAAGACTTGATTAACAAGTGCCAAGAGGTTGCAAGAAAAACAGGTGCGACATTGTCATTTGAAGAAAATCCTGATGTTGCAGTTAAGGGTGCAAATGTAATTTATACTGATGTATGGGTTTCCATGGGCGAGCCTGTGGAGGTATGGCAAGAAAGAATTAATGATTTGTCCCCGTATCAAGTAAACAAGGCGCTTATGGAAAAAGCGGACAAAAACGCTGTATTTATGCACTGTCTCCCCGCATATCACGATATGAATACAGAGGTAGGCAAGGAAATGGGCGAAAAATTCGGCAGAGTCGATATGGAAGTTACAGACGAAGTGTTTGAAAGTGAGCAATCTATCGTATTCCAAGAGGCTGAGAACAGAATGCACACCATCAAGGCAGTAATGCTATCTACTCTTAAATAAATCAATTCGGCGGGGGCAATCCCCGCCTTTTTGTTGTATTAACAGTTCTATAATCTATTGACAGTAATTTTTTTGCGTGATATAATAAAAGTAAAGGAGGGATGAATATGAAAAAAAGCAAGCTCATAGGTGTTTTGTATTTTGTCAGCGTTGTTTTGACGTTGGTTTTAGGTATTGTGTTTAGTGAAAGCATTGTGTTCCATGCATCCACAATTCTTGTGATAGCCTTTTTACTCCTTCAAGCTATATGTATGCTGCCAAGAGATGTAGTAAACAATACAAATTTAGCAAGCGGTAATCTTAATAAAGAAGAGGTTTACTCCCTTTGTAAAACTATCGCGTATGTAACGCTATGTGCTATTCCGTTTCTTTTTCCGTTCATTATTTTCTTTAATTTGAAAGTGAAAACTATTGTATCTGTTTCTTTATGGTTTGCAACTTTTGTTTTTGGATTTGTAATTTTCAGAATAAAGTATAGCGACAAAATCAAAAAGAGATTAAGTGAGGAAGCAAATATATTAACAGAACAGCAAAAAAGAGAAGAACAAGGTTTAATTTGAGTTTTAAGGTGGGCTTGCCCACCTTTTTTCTTAATTAAGTGTAACCTTTCGGTATAAAAACCGTCTATATAAGTGAGGGATAAAAAGGAGGTACAAATAATGAAAAAATTATTTATATTAGCATTGTCGCTTTTGTTATTTGCATCTTTGCTTGTTTCTTGCTCTGATAATGAAACGGTAGAAGATAACGGGTCAAAGGAAAGCCTAAAAACCGACAGCTCAACCGAACAACCTGATAAAAAAGACGAAATTCCCGAGGGCGAATATGCTCTTACCGTTGAGGAAGAACACAAAGGTTTATTGTATGAGCCTTTGAAAAAATCCTATAAGGCGGGAGAAAAGGTAATAGTAAAGACTCACATTTTAATGGATGCATCAGTAGTGGTGAAATTAAACGGTGAGAGCGTAGGTCCACAAAAGTCTGTGAAAGATGAAAACGGACGCTTTATATATAACGAGCAAGAATTTATAATGCCGCCACAAAATTCTGTACTCTCTTTGACGGTTGGCGGTGGAATGTTAGCACCCCCTACTTACAACTTAACCTTTGAGCCTGAAAAAGATTGTGTTCGATTGTTTGAAGATACATTTTCGGGCGAATATACAGCGGGTGAAACTATAAAAATTTCTTCTTCTGTGGACATTCTTGATGCTGAAATATTATTAAAGTTAAACGGAGTGAAAATTGAAGAAACAGACTACGGTGAGTGGCAATTTGTAATGCCAAGCGAGGATGCTACCGTAAAAGCCTATCTTATTGGTACCTCTTGGGGTGATGATTGGCATTATCTAAATATAGAGGATAGAGATGGTATACTTCGTACAATAGCGGACAATTATTACCGAGAAGGAGAAAGAGTTACACTTTATTCAAATGTGCTTCTTTATTTGGATGCAGATTGCGAAATTAATGTCCTTGATTATCTATATATGGAGAGTGAGGGCATATATGAATACAAATTTATAATGCCGAGAAACGATGTTACGTTAAAAATCAGTGAGTACAAAGAAAAATAAAACAAAAGACGCAGGCTTTCCTACCTGCGTCTTTAAAATTTTGTTAAACAAAAAGCTATGCCTTTCTTACTTTTATACTCTCCCAATAAGATTTTGCCGCTTGTCATAGCCTCCATCAGAGAGGGAGGTGGCACGCTTGCGTGACGGAAGGAGTGAAAAAACAAAAAAGTTATGCCTTCTTCCCCTTTATGCTCTCCCAATAAGATTTTGCCGCTTGTTCTGTTTTATTGTTTCCGTATTCATAGTATTTTGCATTTTTTAGGTCATTTGGCAAATACTGCTGGTCAACATAAGAATTAGGATAGTCGTGGGGGTATTTATAGCCCTTGAATAAGGGCGCTTGTAAATGCAAGGGAGTTTCTTGTCCTTTGCCGTTTTTAATATCCTCACTTGCCTTAGCGATTGCCATATAAGCGGAGTTTGATTTTGGTGCGGTTGCCAGCATTATAGCACAATTTGCCAAAGGTATCCTTGCCTCAGGTAAGCCCAGCTCACGGGCGCTTTGGCAAAGTGCATATGTGATTTGCGCTGCTTGGGGATAAGCAAGACCGATATCCTCGCTTGCGATAACTTGCAGCCTTCTGCAAGCGGAAAGTATATCTCCACCCTCTAAAAGCCTCGCAAGGTAAAATACAGCCCCGTCCGGGTCAGAGCCACGAATTGATTTTTGCAAGCCTGACAAAAGATTATGGTGTACATCACTGTCCCTGTCAAACATTCCTGCACTGACAGATGGAATAAATTCCCTTGCTATATCCTCGGTAATTTCAGTATCGCTTGCAAAATAGGCACCGTCAAAAAGCGTTAATGCGTGGCGCACATCACCGCCTGAGCAGGCTGCTAAAAATTCAAGAGCAGTGTCGTCTGCTTTTTTATTTAAACCTGTTTCTGTATTCAAAGCATCCAAAGCACGCTTTAAAACAGGAACGATTTCCAATGCTGAAACATGCTTAAACTCAAACACTGAGCAACGGGAAATTAACGCATCATATATAGCAAAATAAGGGTTTTCCGTAGTGGAGGCAATTAGAGTAACACGGCCATCCTCAATAAATTCCAAAAGAGATTGCTGCTGTTTTCTGTTGAAATATTGAATTTCATCAAGATAGAGCAAAATGCCCTTAGTAGAAAAAACAGAGTCAGCCTTTGCAATAACCTCCTTCACATCAGACAAAGAAGCGGTTGTAGCATTAAGGCGGAAAAGCTCCATACCGGAGTTTTTCGCGATTATGTTAGCGACAGTTGTCTTTCCTGTGCCGGGAGGACCGAAAAATATCATATTGGAAATTCTGCCCGAGCCCAACATTCTTGTAATAACTCCGCGCGGGGAAACTAAGTGGCTTTGCCCCGCAACCTGGGAAAAAGAGGAGGGACGCAAAAGCTCTGCCAACGGCTTTGTATTCATTTTATACCTCGTCAAAAATTACTAATTTAATTTTAACATACAAAGAAGCAAAAATCAATATAATACCTATGTAAATAAAAATTTAGAGGAGAGAAAATGAACAAAAAAGATATTTGCGAGGTGTTTAAGGTGCTTACGCTGTTCTTTGCCTTAACCGTAATTTCAATAGTTATGGTACATTCAAAATTTGAAGAAGGTGTTGAAAGGTTTTGGCAGGAGCAAGAAGAAATCAAAGCGGTGGTTAATGAAATCAGTCTTGAAGAAAATAAAAATGAAGAAAAATGTAAAATGTCCGAGGGAGTGTACGATTTTCGACAATATTCCCCTTTAAATATCATAGAGGAAAAATGCATTTTTGTGTCGAATAACAGGGCGAAAATAAAGGGAAATTCTCAAAAAATGTACGATAATGAATTCGACCTTGTAAAAGGCTGATACAAATGAACAGAATTAGTGAAAAAATAGGGGTAATTGCATCGGTTTTTACTCTTTTTTCTCTGGGAACATCCCCTCACCCCTTTGTGCTGATTTTCAGCTACATAATTCACGAGGCGGGGCACATTTTCTTTGCAAAAATCACAGGGGCAGGGATGAAAAAAATTCGTTTCGGTGCATTTCGCCTGTGCCTTTCCTATGACAAAAGCGGCTTATCGTATAAGCAGGAAATGCTTGTGCAGGCAGGCGGAATAATTTTCAATCTTTTATCAGCCCTTATAGTATCGCTTTTTCACCTTCAAGGTGATGTTTTTAGGTTCTTTCAAATATGCAATATTTCTCTTGCACTTATGAACCTATATCCTATATCAATTTTAGACGGCGGCGGGATACTGAAAAACGTGTTTTTATGTTTTTTGTCGGGGGGAGTGGCTGAAAAGCTGTCAAAATTTGTTTCCTTCATAGGTGCAATTCTTATGTGGCTTGTGGCAGTTTATATCCAAATCGTTTTATCAGCCAGTATGTCTCTTTTTGTAATTTCTGTTTTTCTCTTGGTGGAGCTGTGCTTTTCAAATGTATAAATATGCGTGCGCGTGTGAATTTTAATTAAAATTGTAAAATTTTTTTACCCGTAACTATTGCAGAACTGCTAATTATCTGCTATAATGCAATTGATTTATCATTATTCGACAATCGCAAAGGGGCATTGCCGATTTAGATCAAATCTATGAAAGAACGGGGAGAGAAATGAACGAAAAAAAGATCATAGAGTTAAAGAATGTAGCTAAGTCCTATGACGGTGAGGTTATTCTTGACCATATCAACCTTGACGTGCATGAAAAGGAATTTATGACACTTTTAGGTCCAAGCGGATGCGGTAAGACTACAACCTTGCGTATAATAGCCGGCTTTGTTACTCCGGATACAGGAGATGTGGTATTTGAGGGCGTTAAAATTAACGATATTCCTGCATACAAGCGCCATGTAAACACCGTATTTCAAAAATATGCTTTGTTTCCGCATTTGAATGTTTATGAAAACATTGCTTTTGCTCTTAGATTGAACAAGATATCGGAAGAAGAAATATATAACAGAGTTGAAGAAATGCTCGCTATGGTAAACTTAAAGGGCTTTGAAAAAAGAGATGTTAACCTGCTTTCGGGCGGTCAGCAGCAGCGTGTGGCTATTGCCCGCGCCTTGATTAATAAGCCGAAGGTGCTTTTGCTTGATGAACCCTTGGGTGCGCTTGACTTAAAGCTTCGTAAGGATATGCAGAACGAGCTTAAAAATATACAAAGAAAAACAGGCATTACATTTATATACGTCACCCACGACCAAGAGGAGGCTCTTTCTATGTCAGACACTGTGGTTGTCATGGCAGACGGTAAGATACAGCAAATCGGTACACCTACCGATATTTACAACGAGCCGGAAAATGCTTTTGTAGCTGACTTTATCGGTGAGAGTAACATAATTGACGGTGTTATGCTTGATGACTATAAGGCTAAATTTTCAGGACATATTTTTGAGTGTCTTGATAAGGGCTTTGAAAAGAATGAACGTGTTGACGTTGTTGTCCGCCCTGAGGACGTGGATGTTGTCCCGCCTGAAAAGGGTATGCTCACAGGCGTTGTTACCTCCGTTACCTTTAAGGGCGTTCATTATGAGATAATTGTCAACATTAATAACTTTAAATGGATGATACAATCAACGGACTATGTTGAGCCTAATCAAAAAATCGGTATTTACATTGAGCCGGATGCTATCCATATTATGAAGCGTTCTGAGTATTCAGGACAGTTTGGTGACTACTCATCCTTCAGTGATGAGCTTGATAGATTATCTGATATCAGCGAGGAGGAAGAGTAAGAAAGTGACAAAAAAGAGTTTTATGCAAAGGGCGGCAGCTGCGCCACACGTTGTATGGGCAGTGCTATTCATTATTGCCCCCTTACTTTTTGTCGTTTATTACGCCTTCACGGATAAAAACGGTAGCTTCACCTTCTCAAATATCGGGGCAATATTTCAAGCAAGCTATTTAGAGGTTTTTTTACGTAGCCTTTGCTTTGCGTTTTTAGCAACGGTTATATGCTTGATAATTGCTTATCCTATCGCGTATTTTATGGCAAAAGCAAAGCCAAAAACACAAAAGGTTTTAATTATGCTTGTTATGCTTCCGCAGTGGCTTAATTTCTTGATTCGTACGTATTCTTGGATGGCACTTTTGGAGGACACGGGTATTATTAATTCTGTACTTATGGGTATTTTCGGCTTGGAAATACCACCGCTTCATATGATAAACACATCGGGTGCGGTTATACTCGGTATGGTATATAATTATTTACCGTATATGATAATTCCGCTTCACTCGGTTATTAGTAAAATCGACCCTAAATTGCTTGAAGCGGCAGCAGACCTTGGTTGTAGCCCATTGCGTGTTTTAACTAAGGTTGTTTTCCCACTCAGTATGTCGGATATTGTTTCAGGCGTTACAATGGTATTTGTGCCGTCTATCAGTACCTTCTACATTTCCCAAAAGCTTGGCGGCGGTAACTTTGACTTGATTGGTGATACTATTGAGCGACAGTTCCAAACCGCTTACGACTATAATTTAGGTGCCGCTATGTCATTCGTGCTTATGCTCATTATTCTTGTGAGCATGGCTATAATGAATAGGTACGCAGGCGAAGATGACGGGGGTGTTGTAGTATGAAGAAAAGAACAATTTTCGGCAACATCTATATTATCCTTGCCTTTATATTCCTTTATATGCCAATTGCGGTGCTTATACTGTTTTCGTTTAACTCATCAAACAGCACCAGCAATTTTGAAGGCTTTTCTTTCAAGTGGTATGGTGAGCTTTTCAGCGATGCCGCAACGCTTGATGCACTTAAAAACACACTCTTGTTAGCAATTTTGTCTTCTTTAATAGCCACAGTCATCGGTACTATGGCGGCGTACGGAATACACAAAATGCGTAACAAGCATTTAAAGAGCAGCATTATGTCTGTTACAAAAATACCAATGATAAACCCTGAAATTGTTGTTGGTATTTCAATGATGCTTTTATTCGTCTTTGTAGGCGGAATATTGGGCTCGAAATCTTATCTTGGATTTGGTACGGTTTTAATTGCCCACGTTACCTTTAATTTGCCATATGTGATTTTGTCCGTTTTGCCAAAGTTTAAGCAGATGGACAAGTCCTTGCCGGAGGCGGCGCAGGACCTTGGCTGTACACCGTTACAATCGTTTTTTAAGGTTGAGCTTCCTGCTATTTTACCGGGTGTTGTATCAGGCTTGATTATGGCGTTTACACTGTCTCTTGATGATTTTGTTATTAGCTATTTTACAATAGGTTCAGGATTTGAAACCTTGCCTATAAGAATTTATTCAATGACTAAAAAGCGCGTAACACCTGATATGTATGCGCTGTCAACACTTATTTTTGTGTCAATTTTAGTTCTTTTGTTGCTTTCAAATTTGACCTCTGATAAAAGCAGAGAGAAGATGTCTAAAAAAGCAAAAAAGATAACTAAAATAGTAGTTGGTACTGCATTTGGTGTTATAGGAATTATTACAGTCATTGTTCTTATCGTTTCCGCAGGAACAAAAACCTTGACTCTTAATGTGTATAACTGGGGTGAGTACATTTCTGACGGTGGCGAGGGTACATTAGACGTTAACCGAGCCTTTGAGGAATATTATGAGGAAAAGTATTTCTTAGAAACAGGCGAGCGTGTAAATGTAAGCGTAAACTATACAACCTATGCAAGCAATGAGGACCTGTATGCAAAGCTTAAAAGCGGTGCAACGGGCTACGATATCATTATCCCATCGGATTATATGATACAAAGGCTTAAAAGCGAAAATTTGCTTCAAAAGCTCGACCTAAATAAAATTCCTAATTATGCCAATATTAAGGAGCAATTCCGTAACCCGTTCTATGATAACGGAGAAGAAAAATATACCGCTATGTACACATATGGCGTTATTGGTATAATTTATAACAGTAAAAAGCTTCATCCCGATGACCTTGCTAAAATAGAAGCAGGTGAGGCTGGCTGGGAGCTTTTGTGGGACGAAAAGTACAAGGGTCAAATATTGCAATTCAATAACCCACGTGACGCTTTTGGAACAGCTATGTATGCTCTTGGCATTGATGTAAATAATGCCACGGAGGAGGATTGGAAAAAAGCTCAGGAATACCTAAAAGAGCAAAAGCCATTGGTACAAAGCTATGTAATGGACGAAATCTTTAACAAGATGGAGGGCGGCGAGGCTACACTTGCTGCATACTACGCAGGCGACTGCTTATGTATGATAGGAAACAATGAGGACCTTGGGTTCTATTATCCACGCAAGAACGGTGAGGTTGTAACAAACATTTTTGCAGATGCTATGTGTATCCCATCAAGTGCTGAAAATGTTGACCTTGCCCACGAGTATATTAACTTTATGCTTAGTGAAGAAGCTGCGGTTGCTAATGCAGAGTACATTTATTACGCATCACCAAATAAAGCAGTTATTGAAAATGAGGGCTACCAAATTAACATGGGTAAGTATGAAATAGAGTATAAGCTTGATGAAAATGGTGAAGAAGTGCCTAAGCTTGACGAAGATGACTGCTATATTCCCGTCCTTGACGAAAATGGAGAAATGATAATCGACGAAGAGGGAGATTACTTCGTTATTTATGATGACGTCCTTGAAGATAATCTTGAAGATATGTTCAATACTTATGCATATAGAGATTTAGAGGATGAATCAAGAGCTACATTAAATCAAAAATGGGAAGAATTAAAGGTAGATTCTCAGTCCTTCGGCGGCGGAATATACATTTTCTGTGCTGTGATTTTAGTGGCTCTAATCGCCTTTGGAGTGTACTGCTATATTATTAAGCGCAAACGCAGACGCCTTTATTGGAATACTCAAAAATAATGTATAATTAAATGCAAACAAGCCACCATTTTAAAGGGTGGCTTGCTTGTTTTATAAAAATAATAAAAAATGTAAAAAACATCTTGATTTTTGAAAACTATTGTGTTATACTATTTGAGCAATTGGAAAACCGATTGAAAAATCGTAGTTGATATTGTATAGAATTCGCGTAAGGTGCGAGGGCACACGATTGGAAGTGGTGCAACCGTACATACTCGATTCCTTTAAATTTAATAGTATGGAGAATTCGCCTAGTTGGTCGAGGGCGCACGATTGGAAATCGTGTAACCGGTAACACGGTTCCAGAGTTCGAATCTCTGATTCTCCGCCAAGAAAAACCCAAATCGAACTTGTTCGGTTTGGGCTTTTCTTATGCCTATTTAGATTTTTGTGGTGTTCAAATTTCTAATATAAAGCATTTTAATGCAATTCAAGTGACTTTTGAAAAATTGATATTTTGGTTGCTTTTTTTACAGATTTATGGTATAATTACGATATAGAATTTTTCGTAAAAAGGGAGCAACTACGCTATGTTAGGAAATTTAAAAATAGAAACTGAAAATAAGATTGCTAACGAAGAACTTATCAAAATAAAAAATGGAGAAATTTGCGAATATAAGCTTAAAATTGAATTTGCCGAGCCTACAAATCCCAGTATATATTCTATAATTTGGGAAGAGGATCAGGTTGATATGTATGGCTTTTGGTCTTCAAAATCCTTTCAGCAGCATAATCTAACTCCCGAATG
>JAGANX010000058.1 GCA_017623975.1 Clostridia bacterium | reverse complement strand
AGCGCTCTTCTATGGTAAAATGTTTGTAGTTCATACGATTCTCCTTGTGTACTTTTTTGTGTGTGGTTACCTTAATTGTACCATAGTTTCGTATGAACTTCCATTTTTTATTACTGTTGCACTTGATAGTATAATTCACCGTCAACAAAAACCGCCTTGACAGTACTTTGTCAAAGCGGTTTTGTAAATTATTGTTACTTGTTAATTATTATTTGTGCGTCTTTTCTTATTTTCGCAGGTAATAACAATCTTTCTGTTTTCGTCATAGCCCACTGAGTGAGTGGAAACTCCCTCAATGCTTTGAATTTCAGAGTGAATAATCATTCTTTCATATGGGTTCATAGGCTCTAAAACAACATTTCTTTGATATTTAAGTGCCTTTTCAGCCATTCTTCTTGCTAAGTTCCTTAAAGTTTGCTCTCTCTTTTCTCTGTAATTTTCAATATCGAGAACAACCTTTACATATTCCTTATGTTCACCCTCGCTTTTTCTTGCAAGGCAAAGATTTGCAAGGTATTGGAGTGCGTCAAGCATATCTCCCCTATGTCCAATCAAGCTGGCAGCGCCCTCGCCCTCAATTGTGATAACTCTTGAAACAAAGCCGTTTTCATTCAAGGTCAAGTCACCCTTAACCTCACAGCTCATACCGATATCACGGATGAAGGACTTTAAGAAGTTCATAGCCAAGGTCTTTTCTTCAACGGTTACATTGATATTTTCTTCCTTCAAGGACGCTTTTTCAGCAGCCTTGTCGTTTGCCTTAGCCTCTGACTTTACCTCTGTCCTTTGAGCAGCCTTTACTTCTGCCCTTTGCTCACTCTTTTGCTCAGCCTTTTGTTCGTTCTTTGCAGAGCTTTGCATTGGCTTTTGCTTTTGTTGATTGTTTTTTGGATTGCTTTGTGCTTGATTTTTCTGTGTATTTTTCTGCTTTTCAGGTGCTTTTTGCTCACCCTGTGTCTGATTTTTAGGCTTTTTCTCCTCTCTGCCATCGTCAACGATTACCTTAATAACAGCATCGGCTCTGCCGAAAATTCCTAAAAATCCTTTCTTTCCCTCTGATATAATCTCATAAGAGATTTCACCAAGAGAGGAATAAAGTCCAATAGCCTTTGTATAAGCCTCGCTAACTGTTTTAGCGGTTACTCTAAATTCCGTTTTCATTGTTTTTTCCTTATTTTTATAAATAATATTTTGTTTTTTTATTATTCGTCATCGTCAATATGATGGAGTGAACGAATCTCTCTTTGTCCGGGCACATAGTCCTTTGGTGCCTTCGATACAAATTTGCCCTTCATTTCCTTTTCTGCATTCTTGTAATCCTCCTCAGTAAACTTAGGATAAGGCATTGCCTTATAAAGTATAAACTGTTGAAGCATAGAAAGAAGCGTTCTGAAAATCCAGTAAATACCGATTGCTGCTGCAAAGCCGAAGGTAATGAACATTGTCATAAGCGGCATTACAAGCATCATAATTTTGAGAGAGTTCATTTGACCGTTTGCCTGCTCTTGAAGGGTGTTTTGATATTGAAGCTTCTTTGAAAGAATTTGAGAAACGTACATCAAAGCAAGGTTCAAGATAGGAATGAAAATGAGCCACCAATAGCTCTTACCGAATGCATCAAACGGTGTTACGCCAAGGTCCTGACCGAACAATGTTACATCAGGAATAAAGCCAAGCTCATTAACTGAATTTAATACGTTTACATCGGTTTCTCCAACCTTAACTGCCAAATCCGCAGGAATTTTGGCAACGTTTTCCGGGTTATGCAGCCAGCCCGCAAGCTGAACCTGTGCAGAGCTGCCGCTGAAATTCGCACCGATACTGTTTGCAAACTCAACAAGCTTGTTGCAAACCGCCGCAGGCATACCTACGATAAATTCAAGCGGTCTTATGGCAACGTTGTAAATCGGGAAAATTAAAATAAGCTGCAAAAGCATTGGCAAGCATCCTGAAAGCGGACTGTATCCCGCCTCCTGTTGGAGTGTCATTATCTCATTTTGCATCTTTTGCAGAGTTGTTTTGTCATTTCTGCCTGCATATTTTTTTCTGATAGCCATTTCCTTTGGCCTTAAATATGCTTGCCTAATCATATTTTTCTGTTGCTTTATACCAAACGGTGAAAGCAAAATTTGCATTGCAAGTGCAAACAATAACAAGGCTATTACGTAGTTATTGCCCACAAGCCATGAGCAACCGTACATTACGTAACCTAATATTCTTGCTAACCAATCAAACATCTGTTTGCTCCTCTTTTATTTCTGTTGTTTCCTCTTGCCTTTTAAAAGTAAATTTCTCGGGCACAGGGTCATATCCGCCACGGCAAAAGGGGTTACATCTTAAAATCCTGTAAAAAGCTAAAAGCGACCCTCTTATTGCCCCAAACCTTCCAATCGCCTCAATAGCGTACTCCGAGCAGGTCGGCGTAAATCTGCACGCCTTTGGCAAATAGGGAGATATGGCGCGTTTGTAAAACTTTATAAAAACTATTAGTATTGTTTTCATAATTTGAGTAAATTAAGCATTTTAAATGCTTTTTCAATATCCTTGGCTATATCCGTGCTTTTAGCCGCCACGCAGCAAGGTCGGGCAACTAACACTATCAAATAGCCCTTTTGTGTGTCAAAGCACTTTTCAACCTGTCTTAACCCCTCACGCAAAATCCTTTTAACACGGCTTCTTATAACAGCATGCCCAATCTTTTTAGACACGGTTAAGCCTATTCTGTTTACCATTATCTTTTGCGGATGCGCATTTTGCAGCCTTTTTGCACAGTAGTCCTTTAATGTATAGACTATTATGTGCTTACCCACAAATTTTTGACCCTTTGCGTAAGCCTTCGAGTATAAATGATTTTTACCGATAGCGATATGCTTCATAACCGCTTCCTTTCCATTTAAATTTCCATTTTTTCATTTAGCTTTTTAACTTAGCTTTTAAATTCAGCATTTCAAATTTGCTTTTGGAAATTTTTGTGGGACTTTCACCCAATCTTGCAGGCAAACCCCTGCACCTTTTCATTCACTTTTTTCTTAATCACATCTGCATAGCAGATATATGGTACCGTTTCGGTATATCGTATCCCCAGGATATATCGGACCCACATGGTATATCGCTAAAACGATATTTTTCCATTATGGAAAACGATATTGACAAAGCCAACGATATTCTTTTAAAGAACAGTAAGTGGGACACCCCCACGGCTATGCCCTTGGCAGATTAACGAAAAATCGGAGCACACGCAAAATAGGTGGCTCCGAATTAAAGATTTTGCGACTAATTAATAAGTAAGTCTTGCTCTGCCCTTAGCGCGTCTTCTCTTTAAAACTTTTCTTCCGTCAGCAGTTCTCATTCTCTTTCTGAAACCGTGTTCCTTTTTTCTCTGACGTTTCTTTGGTTGGTAAGTTCTTAACATAATTGCACCTCCTTGATTCAAATTGGAAGCCGTATAAAATACGCAATCTGAAAGTTGATTTATATCTCGAATTTAAGACGTATAATATTATACACACAAAGCACGGGATTTGTCAAGTCTTTTTTTATACAAATGCCTATTTTTTTCGCTTTTGCACAGGCTTTTTACTATTTTTCCCCACCCTGTGTCCGTTTTTCTCGATTTTTTTATTATTTTTTTCTTGTGATTTTCTGCCGTCTTTTTCGTTTTTCGGACGGTTTTTCCCGTTTTTTTCACCGTTTTTGCTATTTTTGGCAGCTTTTTTACTATTTGGCTTTGTCCCTTGCCTTTGATTGCTTTTAAGGCTTTGATTGTAGTATTCGGACCCAACACGCATGTCGGGCTTAACAAGACAATCCCCTGAAAAGCCAATTAAATCCTCTCTGTTTGCCAAGGCAAGCGCCTCTCTTACAAGATTCCTGTTTTCAGGCCGCTTATACTGTAAAAGTGCCCTTTGCATCAGCTTTTCCCTATAATCATCAGGTGCGTAAACCCTTTTCATATCAAGGGGATTTATCCCTGTATAGTACATAACCGTTGAAGCGGTTCCCGGTGTTGGGTAAAAGTCCTGCACCTGCTCGGGATTTAGCCCTAAATTCTTTAAATACAGAGCAAGCTCCACCGCATCCTTCATCTCGCTTCCCGGGTGGGAGGACATAAGGTACGGAACCAAATACTGTTCAAGCCCACACTCATGGCAAAGCCTGAAATACTTTTCTCTAAACCTGTCGTAAACCGACACATCCGGCTTACCCATATATTTAAGCACATTCGATGAGCAATGCTCGGGGGCAACCTTTAACTGCCCGCTTACGTGCTCCTTAACAAGCTTCCTAAAAAACGCATCGGAGCTATCGTACATCATATAGTCAAAGCGAATACCTGAACGGATAAAGACCTTCTTTACCCCCTTAACCCCTTGTACCCTATTTAAAAGCTCGATATACTCACTGTGGTCAACCTCTAAATTAGGACAGGGCTTTGGCACTAAGCATTTCCTTGTGGAGCAAACTCCATCCTTTAACTGCTTTTTGCAAGCCGGGTATCTAAAATTGGCAGTAGGACCGCCCACATCGTGTATGTAGCCCTTAAAGTCCTCCATTGATGCTATAATCTCTGCTTCCTTAACAACGCTTTCTATGCTTCTTGAACGCACGCTTCGTCCCTGGTGGAAGGCAAGAGCACAGAAATTACATCCGCCAAAGCAACCTCTGTTGTGGGTTATAGAGAATTTTACCTCGCTGATTGCAGGCACTCCACCCTCTTTTTCGTACACAGGGTGGTACGTTCTCATATACGGAAGGTCGTAAACCCTGTCAAGCTCCTCTCTTTCAAGCGGAGGTGAGGGTGGGTTTTGCACCAATTTTTTATTGTCGTAATACTCCACTATTGCGCGCCCGTTTATAGCATCCTGATTCTTATACTGAACGCCAAAGGCACGGGCATATTCCTCTTTATTTTCCTTTATTATATTATAGTCAAGCTCGCAAGCCACAGGAAAGGCTACCTCATCCTCTCTTTTACAAAGATAGCAGGTACCCCTCTCTCCGCGGATTTTTTTAACAGGCACCCCACGGTCAAGCAGCTTTGCGATTTTGAGTATTATGTTTTCACCCATACCGTAGGTCAAAATATCCGCGCGGCTGTCAACAAGCACACTTCGTCTTATTTTGTTATCCCAATAATCATAATGGGCAAATCTGCGCAAGGACGCCTCTATTCCGCCTATAATGATAGGCACATCTCCATACGCCTCTCTTATCCTGTTACAGTAAACTATAACCGCACGGTCAGGGCGCAAGCCCATTTTACCACCGGGTGAATAGTAGTCATAGGAACGCCTTTTCTTTGATGCGGTATAGTGGGCAACCATTGAGTCAATATTGCCTGCGCTTACCAAAAAGCCCAAACGGGGCTTGCCAAAGCGCTTAAAATCCTCTGCACTTTTATAATCGGGCTGGGCTAAAAAGCCAACGGAAAACCCTGCGTTTTCAAGGACCCTTGTAATGATGGCTGCACCAAAGGACGGGTGGTCAACGTAAGCATCTCCGTTTACATAAACGAAGTCAACCTGCCCCCAGCCTCTTTCATCACACTCCGCCCGACTTATAGGCAAAAAAGCTTTTCCCTTCATAAGATCTCCTGTTTGTTTTCTATCAAAGCTCCATATCCGGTAAGACAATCTCTCCGCCGAAAATTTCTTCAAAATCAATGTCCAGGTCGCCGTTTTGCATAGCGTCATTTATGGCTCCGCTTACGTCCTCGGGGGCAACCTGCGCACCGCTTGACCCAACGGGCAGCATAGAAGCGGTTGAATTCGTTCCTTCTTTGCCCTCTCCCTCGTCACAGCCAACAAGCAAAAGGCAAAGTGACAAAGCAAGCATTACCCAAATAAGTATTTTTTTCATACCTTAGTCCTCGTCGTCAAGCTCTTCAAGCATGGCAATAAATTCTTCGTTTACGCCATCAATTATTTTTTCATCCTCAACGTAAACCAAGCAGTCCTTTTCCTCATCAATCAAGAAAACCATAACCTCATCCTCGCCTACGCCCTCAACCGGGGTAACAGGTTCAAGCACAGCGTAATAGTTTTCTTGGAAATCAACTATGGCAACCTGCTCAAACTCTATTTCCTTACCCTCATTATCCTTTATAAAAATGTTTTCTGTATAGCTTTCATCAAAAAGTCTGTCAATATATTTTTCATATTCTGCCATTTTAACACTCCTCCTCTTCTACAAGCTGGTCGTAAACGGTAAATACCTCGTCTATTATTTTCTCGTCAACTACAAGCTCAAACCTTTTTAAGCCCTCGTTTACGAGGAATACAAGCCCCTCGTCCTCGCCTAAGCCATCCATTGGCTGTACGGGCTTTAATATTATGTAAACACTTTCCTGCTTTGGAACAAGTGCAATTTGCTCGAATGCGATATCCTCCCCGTTTTCGTTTTTCAAAAGAACAACGTCGTTATTTTCCTCATCGTATATCCTATCAAGCATATCGTCAAAGTATCTGTCCATTTCGTTCATAGCTTACTCCTCACGCAAATTAGTTTCAAGGCAAGAAAACTTAGTATATCGTCCAAGCCAGCTCATCTCAACCGTGCCCATCTCACCGTGACGGTTTTTAGCAACGATAACCTCGACCAAATTAGCCTTTTCGGGGTCGTCACCGTAGTAGTCACGGGATAGGAAAAGCACCATATCCGCGTCCTGCTCAATAGAGCCCGATTCACGAAGGTCCGACAAAACAGGGCGCTTCTTTTCTTTATCGGTTCCACGGGAAAGCTGTGAGCAAACGATAACAGGCACGCCAAGCTCCTTACCCATAATTTTTAAGCCTCTTGTAATTTCCGCAACCTCGTTTACACGGCTGCCGTCCTTACGCTTCTTTTCGGTTTCCATAAGTTGTAGGTAGTCAACAATTACAAGACCCAAGTTCTTAATTCGGCGCAGCTTACCCTTCATAGCGGTTACGTTTACGCCTGTGGTATCGTCAATATAAATCTCAGTTTCGGAAAGGGTAGCTGCCGCATTGGCAAGTTTAGACCAATCATCATCTTCAAGCTTACCCGACCTCATCCTTACAGAGTCAACCATACCCTCAGCCGCTAAAAGACGGGAGGTTAACTGCTCCGCTGACATTTCAAGAGAGAACATGCAAACCGCTTTTTTAGACTGCTTGGCAATATTCGCGCCTAAGTTAAGACAAAAGGATGTTTTACCTACACCGGGTCGCGCGCCCACAATGACAAGGTCACCCTTACCAAAGCCCACCACGTACCTGTCAAGGTCCACAAAGCCTGTGGGAACACCAAGGGCATCCTCAGGCGCATCTCGAAGCAGGTTAAGCCTTTCGTAGGTCTGCATAATAGCATCTCTTACATGTATAAAATCTCTTGTTTGGTTTTTCTGAGCAATATCGAAAATTCGTTGCTCAGCCACGTCCACAATTTTCTCTACCTCGTCACCCTCGGAGTATGCATCACTCTCTATCTCCTCAGCCGCTTGAATAAGCTTTCTCAAAACGCTTTTGTCATGCACAATTTTTGCATAGTCCTTTGCGTTTGAGCCGCTGCCCGGAACTATATCAACAAGGAGCTTAATGTAGGAACGGGTTGCAGCCTCGTCCTCAAAAACCCCCTCATTCTCCAAGGTGTTAGCCAAGGTAACAATGTCAAGAGGCTTGCTTGCTATATTAAAGTCCTGCATAACCTCAAATATGCGCTTGTGGGTTTCGTGGTAAAAATCGTCTGCCTTTACTATTCTGGCAACGTCCTCAAAGCATTCGGGATTTATAAGTATAGAGCCTAAAACGCTTTGCTCACCGTCAATAGAATAAGGCAATCTTTTTTGAAGCCCGTCCATCTTATTTCTCCACTACCTGTACGTTTAATTTTCCGCTGATGCCGCTATAAAGCTTAACCTCAACCTTATATGTGCCAAATGCCTTAATTTGACCGTCAAGCTCAATCTTGCGCTTATCAATTTCTATATCGAATTGGCTCTTTAAGGATTCGCTAATATCCTTTGCCGTGATTGCACCGTAAAATCTACCGTCAGCTCCTGCTGTGCCAACGATTTTAACAGTTGCCTCTCCAAGCCTTTTAGCAAGCTCACGGGCATTCGCCTTTTCAACCTCTATTCTGTGCTTTTCAGAGCTTTGCTTACTCTTTACATCGTTAATTGCCTTTGCGTCAGCCACAATAGCTAACTTCTTGGGGAACAAAAAGTTCCTCGCATATCCCTCGGAAACCTCAATAATTTGATCCTTTTTTCCCTGGGACTTTACGTCCTGTAATAATACTACCTTCATATTTTTCCTTTCTTTATAGAGAGCATGTATCTCCCACAAATCAATTTTTCATTGTCATTCCAAACGGGCGATTTGTGAATCGCCCCTACGGGTTGTTGGGTCGTTTTGCATTCACTTCACGCGTCCGGGTTAATATAAGCATCTATTGATGCCTTTAATCTGATAAGCGTTGATGAAATAGTATCCTTCACCTGTGCGCCTGCCGCATCAAATCTGCCGCCGCCGTTCAAGCCTTCAAGAATAAGCTGTACGTTAATAGTTCCGTTGGAACGGGCGGATATATGAACCACGTTACCCACCTTAACAAGAGCAAAGGATGCAGCTATGCCTTCAAGCATCAAAAGCTCATCTGCCACACGGGATGCGGAAATTCTGTCACTGTTTTCATCCGTTCCATGCTCGTTATAGGCAATAACCATACAGTTTCTGTACGGTTCAAGCTTGCCGCCAAACTGTGCCTCCTGCTTGTAGTCCTTAACAGACTTTTTGAAAAGGCTTTGTACACTTTCATATGTTGCGTTATTATCTCTTAAATACATAGCAGCCGCATATGTCTTTGTACCCGTGCCCTTACTAAACTGCTTTGTATCAAGCACAATACCTGCATAAAGCATATTTGCCTCATTTGTTTGAAGTGTGCTTACAGGGAGTGCCTGTTCAAGTATTTCTGTCACAAGCTCGGAAGCACTTGAAGACGATGGCTCAATGTAGGAAATGAGAGGCTGCTTTTTAAATTCAGCCGTTTTCCTGTGGTGGTCGATAATAACTATATCGTTTACGCTTCTTGCAATATCCTGTGACTCAAACATTTCATCATTATTTACGTCAACCACTACCAAAAGCGTGTCGGAGCGCACAAGGTCAAGCCCCTTAGCACCGTCAACGAAAACGCCCTTGTAGGTTGGGTCATTTTCAAAGAAGGGTATGCACTTTTTAATATTAACAGACTTGAAGTTGGTTACGATATTAAATTTAACACCGCAAAGCTTAGCAAGCCTTGCAACACCGATTGATGCACCAAAAGCATCGTAGTCAGGGAACTTGTGACCCATAATAATTACGTTGCCTGCCTTAGCCATTAAGCTGACAAGCTCATTTGCAACAACGCGGGCACGCACCTTAGTACGCCTTTGCACCGCATTTGTTCTGCCGCCAAAGAACTCTATTCTGTCGTCAAACTTAACAACCGCCTGGTCACCGCCACGCTGTAAAGCCATATCAAGAGCAACGTGCGCTGCGCTTTCACGCTCTGCCATTGTTCCCATAGTCTTTGCAACACCGATTGAAACGGTAACGGGTATATTACCGCTACCAACCCTTATTTCCCTAATTTTATCAAGGATATCAAACTTGTCTGCCAAAAACTTTTCAAGATACTGAGCCTCGAAAATAAATATATACTTATCTCTTTCATATTCCTTTACAAGACCGCCAACGCTTTGCGCCCATTCGCGAATATATTCCTCAACCCTGTTTGCGGCTGAACGGTATCTTTCCTGCTCAAACTGTAAAAGGTCCTCTAAGTTATCAACTATAATGTAGGAAACTATCTTTTCCTCATCCTTCATTTTTTGTTTAAGCGCCAAAAGCTCCGTTGTATCTCTCAAGGTTAACAAATAATAGCTCTTGTCACCGTCACGGATAGGGTCCTCAACCACAATATAGTCCTTGCCCTTAAAAGGAACTACGGTGTCAACAGGTCGCTTACCTATCTCCCCGTCTTTTATATTATAATCGAATAAAAGATGTACGCTTGTGCCGATAACGCCACCCTGCACCGCGTTTTGTATAAACCTGTTAGCCCAAATAATTTTGTAGCTGCTGTCACAAAGCAGGGCCGGCTCATTCAAGGAATTCATTTTTTCATACATAACGCCCGTTAGCATAGGGCCCTTGTTTTTCTTATTATTCCTTTTAGAATCTATGCTGCCCCCAAGGGTGATTGCGAAAATAAAGCCGCTAAGATAAAGCATAGCGCCAAGAATTGCGCCAAGCCAATACTTGTCCGGTTTATATTTTACAAGAAACGCAGTTAAAGCCACAACCGCCACAGTCCACAGCGGTGCAAAAATAACAAGCGCCCTTTGTCTATGAGATTTATTAGATCTATTCATAAAGGATACCTCCTCAATACATTTGCAAATAATTAAATAAAGATAATTATACTATTATATTATAGCAGACAATTATCAAAATGTAAATACTAATTTCTTACTTTTATTTTATCAAGGGAAAGAATTGACAAATGTATGCCTTTACCTAACAATATAGACTTTTAGCCGCTAATAAGGGAAAAATGTTTTTCTTGTCTATTGCAAGTTAGAAAAAATTGTGTTATACTGTACAGTGACGATTTATGCTCTGTTAACATTCTTGACAAAATGGAGGATTACTATGAGAAAAGTGTTTGTTACCCTATGTCCACAGGACAACCCTGCGTTTTTACCTTGTGGAATCAGTACAGAAATTTACTATGCACCTATTTATGAGCACGCCTTTAAGAAGGTAGAAAATGCAGTGCGTGCCCTTGGGTTAAACTATGAGGTTGTGCGTGCCTCAGGCTGCAACATTCCCGGCACTATCAGTGAAATCACGGCAGACCTTGAAGATATTGTAATTTTTGCATCTCCCTTCGTATTTCTTGCAAAAAATGCGGATGTTGAGGGGGCTATCAACTATATAACCAAAACAGATTTGGGCTACTCCACCGTTGGCTCTCAAAGGAGCCTTTATATGACTGTGGGAATCAGTAAAATGATTTCCAAGTCCTCTGTCGGCACACCCACTGAATTTATCAACGCAATAACCATTGGCGGTGCAAGGTGCCCGCACGCAGACTTTGCTGACAGTGAGGTAGCTATTCCAAAAAGCAAGCTTGACTTTCACCAAAAGGCAGAGGCATACAGGCTTGAATACCTTGACTATTTAATTCGCTTCGGCGTTGACATTGAAGCAACAGACAGTATCGTTATATCCCCCACCGTTACAATAGACGAAGGGGTAAAAATAAACACAGGGTGCCACATTTACGGCTCATCTCACATTGCAAGAGGGGCGAAAATCAGCGCCGGTGCTGTTATTAAAAGCTCCACAATCGGTGAGTGCTGTGTTATAGGCGCATCCAAAATCGAGGACTGCAATATTGAAAAGAACGTAACGGTTGAGGACTATTGCGTTTTAAAGGAAAGATGCCACTTTATCTCAGGCGTTAAAATAGGTAACTATTGTGAAATTGTGAACACCACCCTGTTAAACGACACCACCGTTGCATCCCACTGCCATATTTGGGACAGTGAGGTTGGCTCCCGTGTTACTATTGGCAGCGGAGTTATTACAATCAATTATGAGATAAACAGGAAGCAAAGCAAGTGCAGAATCGGTGACGATGCAGTTATCGGTTGCAGCTCCAACCTTGTTTTACCCGTTGAAATCGGCGCTATGTCCTTCGTTGCCGCAGGCTCTACTGTGACTGATGACGTTCCAACAGGCGCATTGGCTATTGCAAGGCAGTACCAAACTAACAGAAACGGTTGGGCTGCAAAGAGGAAAAACAATGGCAAGCATATTTGATTTGTTCAAAAAAATTGAGAAAAAAGCGGACACTACCCCAATAACCCACATAATAGTTGGGCTTGGCAACCCGGGAGAAAAGTATATTTACACAAGACACAATGCGGGCTTTCTCGCTATTGACTATCTTTTAAGCAAATATACTATATCCTGCGATAAATTAAGATTTAAGGCATTAACGGGAGAAATTAAGCTTGGCGGCGTGCGCGCCCTTTTAATGAAGCCTCAAACCTTTATGAACGCCTCCGGCACAGCAATACAAGAGGCGTGCGTATTTTATAAAATCCCACCTGAGAATGTTATCGTAATTTCGGACGATGCTTCCTTTGACATCGGTAAGCTCCGCATACGCAAAAGCGGTAGCGCAGGCGGACACAATGGGCTTAAAAGCATAATTGAATGTCTTGGGTCAGACAAGTTTCCAAGAATTAAATTAGGCGTTGGGCAAAAGCCAAGTCCTGATTACGATATTGCCGATTGGGTGCTTGCAAGAATACCCAAGGAAAGCGAAAAAGCATTTTGCTCTTTGCTTGAATACATCCCTTCAATTTTAGAGCTAATGCTAACAGGTAACATTGAAAAAGCAATGTGCGATTTTAACGGTTTATCCGTCAAATAACAACAAAATATAACATAAGCCACTTTGAAAAAAGTGGCTAATTGTGGTTCATAAAATGCAAAGGAGGAAAATAAATTGAACACAAACATACTGACACAAGGCATTAGAAATACACGACTATATCGGCAACTTCTTTGCAGATTTATTGAGTTGAGCAATGCAAATACACCTTTACCACTACTAATTGAAGGTGTAAGTGACGGAGCTCTTTATTCCTTAACCTATTCACTGATTCAGGATATAAAATGCCAAACAAAAAAGCCTATTTTAATACTTACAGGTGAGGAGAGGAAAGCTAACAAATTAAACGACTTTTTCAAAAAATGCGGGTTAAAGAGTGAGCTTTACCCTGTTCGTGACTTTAATTTTTACGATATGACCGCATCCCACGAATTGGAGCATGAAAGGTTAAAGGTATTAAGCGGCCTTGCCTTAAACTCCCTTGACGTGGTTTTGGCAACACCCGATGCGTTTTTGCAATATACAATGCCGAAAAGCGTGCTTCTTAGTAAGACAATTTCTGTAAATTCATCCACTCCCTTGGACGTTTCCGCTTTTTCCGAAAAGCTCTTTTCCATGGGCTACACCCCCTGTGAAACGGTTGAGGGCGCAGGACAGTATTCTGTTCGTGGCTACATCATAGATATTTTCCCGACCAAGTGCGAGTATTCGGTAAACGGCATTACAAAAACGGACAATTTACCAATTAGAATAGAGCTTTTCGGTGACGAAATTGACCGTATGGCAACCTTTGATTTACTGACCCAACGCACAATTGAAGGGATAGACGGCTTTACCGTCACTCCGTCAAGAGAAATAATACCAACCCTTGACACCGTTGAAAAAATCAAAGAGGAAATTAACACACTTTTAAAGGGAGCAAGTGACCAAGGCGCTAAAACTGAGCTGGAAAAGGAGCTTGGCTCCATGGAAAGTAATACAAATTGCCCCTTCTTCGACCGTTTTATTTCTCTGATATATAAGGAAAAGGAATGTCTTTACAACTATTTTGATAAAGAAAGCGCTGTTATTTTCTGTGATACCTCCTCGGTAAGACAAAGAGCAAGGGAAGCAGAGGGCGGAAACAACGAAATAGTGACAAGCCTTATAGAAAGCGGTATTTTACCATCACATATTGCAGATTTTTCCGCCCCTGTGTCGCTAATTGACCGTTTTTCAAAGGAAAGAATGACAATAAACATCGACCCGTTTATTATGTCCCACTATACAGAGGAGGGCGGAATTTACAATTTTGCCTCAAAGGGAATTTCCTTTGCTAACCATTCCTTAGGAGTTGTGATTGATGAGCTTAAATACTTTGTTGACAACAAATACAGGACTGTGCTTGTTTGCCAAACGGAAACAGAGGTAAAAAGCTCCGTCAAAACTCTTAACGAAATGGATATTTCTGCATTTACCATACAAAAGGACGAGTTTTCCTGCCTTAAAGAGGGTATGGTGGGGGTTATGTGCGACAGCTTTCCTGACGGATACGAGCTGCCCGAGAGCAAGTTTGCCTTAGTAGTGCTTTCCTCCCGTTCTGTAAGCGACAAGAAAAAAAGCCTGAAAAACAAGCCCTTTGCCAAAAACGCAGGGGACAAAATTCTTTCCCATGCAGAGCTTACCGTTGGTGACTACATCGTTCATGTCAACTACGGTGTGGGAAAATATTTAGGTATTGAAAATCTATGTATAATGGGCGCGCGAAAGGACTACATTGCCATACAGTACGCCGGCACCGACAAGCTTTTCTTGCCCGTTGACCAGCTTGATATGGTTTCAAAATATATCGGTGCAAAAAGCAGTGACGGTGAGGTTAAGCTTTCCAAAATGGGAGGCACTGACTGGGTAAACAAGAAGCAAAGAGCTAAAACCGCCGCACGTGAAATGGCAAAGGAGCTTATTAACCTTTACGCAAGGCGGACAAGAATTAACGGCTTTTCCTTCCTCCCCGACGATTTAATTGAAGCAGAATTTGCCTCCTCCTTCGAGCACGAGGAAACGGAGTGCCAGCTAAAAGCTATTGAGGAAATAAAAAGCGATATGGAAAAGCCTTATCCAATGGATAGGGTTCTATGCGGGGACGTTGGCTACGGTAAAACCGAGGTTGCCTTCCGCGCCGCTATGAAGGCTGTTGTAAACAATAAGCAGGTTGCTATTTTAGTGCCTACAACTATCCTTGCTATGCAGCACTACCAAACTGCCCTTGCCCGTTTTGCAGGCACAGGGGTTAATATTGAAATGCTTTCAAGATTCAGAACCGCAGCCCAGCAAGCCCTTATAAAAAGGAAGCTGAGACGGGGGGACGTTGATATTATTATCGGCACCCATACTCTGCTCGGCTCAACGGTTGAGTTTAAGGACTTAGGACTATTAATTATTGACGAGGAGCAACGCTTTGGTGTTGCACAAAAGGAAAAAATTAAAAGCCTTGTGCCTGATGTTGACGTGCTTACCCTATCCGCAACGCCTATCCCCCGTACCCTTAGTATGGCAATGGGCGGTATCCGTGACCTATCCGTGCTTGACGAAAGCCCAAGCGGGCGTGTTGGCATACAATCCTACGTTTTAGAGTATGATGAAAACATTATAAACGATGCAATTAAGCGTGAGCTGCACCGTGGCGGTCAAGCCTTTTATTTAACTAATAATGTTGACGAGCTTTATAGAGTGGCATCCCGTCTTACCAAGGAATTCCCCGAGGCTAACGTTGCCGTTGCCCACGGTCAAATGGACAAAACACAGCTTGAATTGATTTGGCAGGCTATGGTAAACGGAGACGTTGATATATTAATAAGCACCACCATTATCGAAACGGGAATTGACATTCCAAACGCAAACACCCTAATTATAGAAAATGCGGACAAAATGGGGCTTTCTCAGCTTCACCAAATTCGCGGCAGAGTAGGAAGGAGCCACCGCAGAGCATACGCCTTTTTCACCTATCGCCGCGGCAAGCAAATTACGGAGATTGCACAAAAAAGGCTTGGCGCAATCCGTGACTTTGCTGAGTTTGGAGCAGGCTTCAAAATTGCTATGCGCGACCTTGAATTAAGGGGAGCAGGCAACCTTTTGGGCGCTGCGCAGCACGGGCACTTAGACGCTATCGGCTATGACCTTTACATTCGTCTTTTAAATGAGGCTGTGCTTGAAGAACGGGGAGAGAAAGCAGAAGCACCCTTTGAAACAAAAATCACAGTGTCGGAGGATGCGTACATTCCAAGCACATACATTAAATCCCCTACCGTGCGAATGGAAATTTACAAAAAAATTGCCCACATTGAAAATGAAATTGATAAGCAAGATGTGGAAAAGGAAATTGAGGACCGCTTTGGTAAAGCTCCAAAATGTGTTCACACTCTGCTTAGCGTTGCCCTTATTAAGTCAGCGGCGGTTAAGGGCAGAATAAAGAGGGTTGACGGGCTTCGTGACGAATTCCGCCTTTACCCCGAGGATCTTGATCTTAATGTTTTTGTAGAGGTTTCCAAGTATGACAGAGCCCACGTGCAGGTTTGCGGCGTTGGCAAAACACCGTATTTTTCCGTAAAGCTGCCGAAGGACACAGATTATTCACAGTATATTTCAGAGCTTATCAGCTTTTATACAAAAAAATCTCAGGAATTGGTATAGACAACAGCACACAAGTGTGCTACAATATATAAGAAATAAAATTCAGGAGAATTACAGTGAAAAAAACATTTTTCTGCACCCTGTGTGCGATTTTGTGTGTTATTTTGTGCTTGCCTGTCCTTTCCTCCTGTGGGGAAAAGAACGTTTATGAGCTGGGTCCGTACTCTATCAGCCGTGAGGAGTATGCCTACCTTATGTGCTCCTACAAGCGCCAAATTATTGAAAGCATAGGACTTGACGAATCCTATCTTAACTATCCAATCAGCGAGGAAAAGGGTGCTATCACCTACGGTCAGTACATTGAAAGTATGTATAGGGAGCAGTTTGAGCAAAGCGTATTTTCTCTGCTCTACTCCCAAGCCCTGTTTGACGAAAACGGCTTAAAGCTGACGGATGAGGACTATAACAGCATAGCCGCCGTTACAAATGCAGTTGCATTTGAGTTTGGCAACGGTACTATAAGCGGCTTTAATGAGGTTGCAAAGAAGTACGGCTTTTCCCGTGACTCTCTTTACTCAGTATATGTAAAGCAAGCCAAGGAAAGCGCCCTTGTTGAGCATCTTTACGGAGATGATTACAGCAAAATTACGGACACGGACAAAGACAGATTTTACAAAGATAATTACATCCATTTTCAAGTTTTGGTTGTAAATACTCTTTATCAGCAAAACAGTGACGGTACATTTTCTAACCTTGCCCCCGAGCACAGAGAAACTATGTTAAAATTGGAAAAAGAGCTTGATTTGTTTTTGTTAAACGAGGAAAAGGACACAAGCAAATATGAGCTTCTTCCTTCGCTTTTAAATGTTGACGATATGTCGAAGGTGACATATGAGGACATTTGGGAAAGTGACTTTATAAACGATGACCACACATACCCGGGCGGAATGTATATGATAAAGCCAAATTTGTATCAAATGACGGTGCAAACTACTCTTTCCCAGGCTATGCTCACACAAGAGGGTGACGTTTCCTCCATCAAGGCAAAGAGGTACTTTGAAAACGAGGGAACACTAACCATGGGTGACTCTGCGGAAACCATTAAAAAGGGTGACTATTTTGAGTACGGAACCGCGTATATAAAGCGCTTACCTATTGACGAGGGGGCTTG
Organism: Clostridia bacterium; assembly: GCA_017623975.1. Lineage (GTDB taxonomy): Bacteria > Bacillota > Clostridia > Oscillospirales > CAG-272 > RGIG2000. Next base: position 3,509 of record JAGANX010000058.1, on the reverse strand, counting down.
GCGCAGGGAAGAAAACAAGGACTTTTTCGGCGACCAAAGCTTTATAGCAGGCTCAGCCCGTAACGCCTTGTTAAATATGCTCACAGAATACGAAAAATCAACAACCTACTCTTTAATGGTAAACGAAAGCGTTAAATCCACCTTCTCCTTGGCTACAATTCCCGCAAATTACTTGGACTATGACTATTTGCACCAAAAGCCTGAGGATGAGGCTACAAAAAGCTAATATAGCAAAAAGCGTACCGACACCACGTCAGTACGCTTTTTCTAATTTGAAGCTTATAAATTGAAAAAGGATGCGATATCGCATCCTTTTTCAATTTAATCAATACTGTTGTGTTAAGCTGCCGAAATCAACTGTTACCTGTGTTGCTTGAACTGTTTCAAACTCACCTGTTGGGTTACCGTTTTCATCAACCTTTTGAATTTGCTTGCTAATGTACGCTACGTTGATTGGAGATTGTTCCATAATGTCAGCTGTTTCAATTTGCTCTTTCTTGTAGCTTGGAGCTGTGTACCTCATAATTATATTTCCTTTCATATTATTATCTTTTTATAAAATTACTTTTAACCGTTAGAGAATTATTCAGCCTTCGGTGCTAAGTCAGCGTGGCTCTTTGCGGTTGCTGTCTTTACTGTTTCGCCGCCGTCAAGATAGTAGTATTCACCGTTATCTATAACGTAAGCGCAGAATACAAGGCTGACCCCTGTTTGGTTTTCGCTAATACCTGAAACACCAACATCAAAATAGTCGTGAGCTATAAAGCTTTGCTTTGCTATATATGTTTGCTTTGATTCAACTAAGTCGCTGTTTTCAGGATTTAATGGGTCTGCCACAATTGAAACAACAACACCAAACTCAAAGCTGTCTCTTAAAGCAACATACTTATCGTATGCCTCCTGGTTACGCTTATAGCACTGAATCATAGAGTGCTTACCGTTGATTGGCTTTTCTGTTACAGAGTAACCGTAGTCCTCAAATATAGCGCCTATTGTCTTGCTTGGGTCAACGTCACAAACGCCGCAGCCCTCTCTTGTACAGGTGTCAGCAAAGGTGATTTCCTTAAAGTAGTCAACCTTTTGCATTGTTGTGTTACCACTCCAAGCATGTGAGCCGAAGTATGTCAAGCAGTTGTCAGCATAAGAAACCTCTGCCTTTTTCAAAACAGTTGTAAGTTGCGCTACAACTTCATCGTCAGCATCACCTGTGTAAACGATGTTTGCGGGTTCTGTATGGAAGAATGATGTGTTACCTGTTGTTGAAAGACCTGTAACACCCTCGTGGATAATAATTGTTTGCAAGTTTGTACAGTAGTCAAATTGCTTGTCTCTTAAAGTAGTTACTCCCAAAGGAACTCTAAATTCATTAATGCCTGCCTTTATAGTAGCCAAGGATGTTGTAGAATCAGGGAAAGTCAAGTTAACAAGTGTACCGCAAGAAATACCGCCAAATGTTTCAAAGCCTTGTGGGAAGTGGAGTTCTGTTACAATAACGCCACCGAAGGAGTTTTGTCCTGTGCTCTTTAACTTTTCACTCTTACTCATATCTATAACAGCAAGCTTACTGCAGCCGTTAAATGCATACGCACCGATTGTTGTACAGTCGCGTGGAATATTTATATATGTAAGCTCTTTACAGCCGTGGAAGCCGTCTTGACCGATAGCGGTAACCGTTTCAGGAAGAACGATACCGTTAAGCACTGTACAGTTTCTAAACGCATTACCTATTGTTGTAAGAGGTGCGTTTCCAAAATCAACTGTTGCAAGGTTGTCACAGTAACCAAATGCCGCATTACCAATGGCTTCAACCTTTGGCACATAAAGGCTTGTAATACCGTCACAGTTATTAAATGCATTTTTAACAATTTCCGTTACATTTGGGAAAGAGAAGGCACCGCCGAATTTAGATGAACCGTTAAATGCTTCCTCACCGATAAATGTTAGGTTAGGTGCAATTTCGTCCCAGTTTCCAATACTTTCCAATGCGTAGCACTTTAAAAACAACTTTTTGGGAATCGCTGTAAGTCCGGTAGGCAATTTTACAGTTGTCAATGTATCGCACTCTGCAAACACACCCTCAGGCAATGTAGTAAGGCTTGAATTTTCAAAACCTGTTACAGTTGTCAATTTCTTACAACTGCCAAAAGCATAAGAGCCAATAGATGTTATGTTTGGCAAATCTATGCTTGTAATTGCTGTACCATAAAAGGCGTTATTGCCTATTGATGTAATTGTACCCTTTACATCGTCCCAGTTTGTAATTGCAGCAAGTGATGGGGAGCTGTCAAACATTCCTTTGTTAATAGATGTAAGTCCCACAGGAAGAGAAATTTCCTTTAAGGAAGGGCATTTTTTAAATGCATAGGCGCCAAAGCCTGTTATGTTATCTCTTATATCATCCCAGTTTGAGAAGCCAACAAACAAGTCACAGCCTTCAACCAAGCCCTCGGAAATATATGTTATTTGGGAAGGAAGCTCAATAGTTACAAGTGACTTACAATTTTTAAATGCATACATATCAATGGATTTAATATTATCTTTAATATCATCCCAGTTGGAAACACCTGTAAAAGATGTACATTCGTTGAAAATATTAGCAGGAAGCTTTGTTGTGTTAGCAGGGAGTGCAACGCTTACAAGTGAAGGACACTTATAGAACAAGTTAGTGCCTAAATTTGTACCGTCAAGATAGTCAATACCACCAACAGTTGTAAGCTTTGGGTTTTCCGCTAAAAAGCCTGAGCCTTGGTTTGTTCTCAATGCGCTTGTAAATCTAACCTCTACAAGCTCGCTACCTCTAAGAAGACAGTGGCTCCTGTCAACATACAAAATGTCACTTGTAAGCTCTATACGAACAAGGAAGTTTAATTTTGTGCCACCCCAAGTTCCCAAAACCTCAAAGGTAGGAAGCGCTGTGCCTTCTGCCTCATTCCATTCAGCAAAGACATCGTTGATACCCTTTTGTGTTTTGCTGAAATTGTTGCCGGCTCCCATATTGAGAGTAAAGCTCAATTTACCTGTTGAATATTCATCAACTAAATATGATGTTGGGAATACGTAATAATATGTACCATCAAAAAGAATAGACAAGGAAGTATTATCTTTTCCCTGATCCTCAATTGTATTAAGAGTAGATACATACGCACCCGCTCCGTCAAGTCCCGGGTCTTCACTCAACTGATAAACAGTACCGTATGCTTCGCTTGTAATAGTATTTGCCACAATACCGTCAGCAAAAACGCCAAGGGCAAATAAGCAAGCAAACAGCACAGCAGCCGTCACTAAAACTAAAAACCTTTTCATAGCTTTCTCCTTTTGTGATTTTTTCAGTTATTTTTTATTAATATTGTTGTGTTAAGCTACCGAAGTCAACTGTTACCTGTGTTGCTTGAACTGTTTCAAACTCACCTGTTGGGTTACCGTTTTCATCAACCTTTGGAATTTGCTTGTTAATGTACGCTACGTTGATTGGAGATTGTTCCATAATGTCAGCTGTTTCAATTTGCTCT
>JAGANX010000057.1 GCA_017623975.1 Clostridia bacterium | reverse complement strand
TTTGCAAATGCTTCTCACGAGCTTAAAACACCAATAACAGTTATGCAGGGCTTTTCCGAGGTTCTTATGAACAAGGAAGGTATTGATGAAGGCTCTAAAAAGCAGATAGCACGTATTCACAAGGAAAGTATTCGTCTTGGCTCTCTCATTTCCGATATGCTTATGTTGTCGAAAATAGAAAATAAGGATGCTACACAAAATGCACCTGTATTAATTTCTCTTGATGAAACAGTCAAGGAAATTATTACTGAATTTTCAGAGGAAATTAAAAAGAAAAAAATATCAACTGAAATTATTGGTTCTGCAAGCCTTGTCACTGAACAGCATATGATATTTGAGCTTATAGAAAATCTTATATCAAACGCTATAAAATACAATAAAGATAATGGCTTAATTACCGTTTCATTTTCAAACACCGCTTGTGGAATAACTATGCAAGTTAAAGACACGGGAATCGGCATCGAAAAAGAGCATTTACCTCGTTTATGTGAACGCTTCTATCGTGTTGATAAGTCCCATTCCAAGCGTACCGGCGGAACAGGTCTTGGGCTTGCTATCGTCAAGCATATTTGTGCTTTTATTGGGGCAGAGCTTTTTATTGAGAGTGAGTTTGGTTTAGGCTCAACCTTTACTGTAATTTTTCCAACTGAAAAATAAATACTTATAACCCATAATGCTTTTTTCAAAAGGTGTTGTGGGTTTACTTTTTAAGCAATAAATATCCACCCGTATATCGTAGTTTTAGGTGTACAACAAAAGCTGTATGGATTTCTCCATACAGCTTTTAGATTATCAATTATTCAACGAATAATTTGGGAAGCAAGATTTGTTTCAGCTCATACAGTATCGCTATATAAAGAAGCACTGATTATTTTAGTACACAACCGATGATTTCTCCATTTGCTAAGGACTGATTTTCAAAAGATCAGCACATATTAAAAATACAAAACCGTTGCTAACATTAGCCACTTTTGCTAATAGCAACGGTTTTGTATTTTACCATTTCTGTTATATGCTTTTGATATTTCAGGATTGGATTGAGCAGTCAAAATATCTTCTGATTTTATATTATAAGTTTAACATTTTGATATTACCCATTTATCTGCGCTCTTGCTTTGTCTTTTGAAGAGCTTCCTGCGATATCGTTATATGATACATAGCAGTATTTTTCATTTCCGTTAGGCTCGTCAGATTGAAGATAGGAATACTCTACCGTTTCACCGTCTGTTACAACCACATATGCGCCCATAGCAAATTTAATGTCCTTCTGTGCATCTGTAAAGCCAACTATTTTAAGTTCAAACGCATCAAACCTATAATTTGTAAATTCAACATTAATTACTCCCTTTTCTGCCGTTCCATCCTTTCCGAATATATCCTTGTCTGCAAGTGCATTCCTTGAAGCCGCAAAGGCTCCATATTTAAAGAATTTTCCTATTACATTTTTGTATTCAAGAATAGCTTCGTTATTTTGAGTAAAGCCTATTACAATTCCGCACATGCCGCTTTCGGAAGCTGAATACCCAAGACAAGTAAAGAGTGGGGCTACCTCTACGCCGTCACCTAATGTCTTGCATACAGGGCAAACAACTGCCTTTTTACCATACTCCAAGTAGCTTTCATATGCTATGGTTGTGTTGAAATCCATATCGTTGGTATAGAAGGGCTCACAAAAGGCTTCACATGGGTTATAGCCGTAAATAATGTAGTTGCCGGTTGAATATTTTTCGGTATCGCTTATGTAATCAATATAGCTAATTTGTGTTGCACCTGTAAATTTCCAGTTGTTTGTGTTTGATGCCTTTGTGTCATTTTTAAAGTTTTCAATAGCAGTAGCTAACTGTGCCGCATCGCCTGTGTAGAAGAACTTGGTGTTTACAGTATCGGCTCCGTCAAGAGTGAAGGCATAGCCAACATGGTATTCCACATCCACATTTTCAGCATAAAAGGACGCAGGCAAATAAATCTCTTTAAGCCCCTTTACAATGTTTGTAAAGCTGTGATTATCATCGATCGTGTTGGTAAAATGCTTAAAATTAGCTCCAAGCCTAATTACCTCAACATATGCAGCCTGGAACACACGCTCATCAGCGGTTTCGATAGTATCTGAGAAGCAAATATCTTTAAGAGTTGCGTTGATAAAATATCTATTCGGAATATTTGTAGGTCCATTGGGCAAAATTATCTTTTCAATTATGGCTCTGCCAAAGAATGACGGTGCAAGCTCAGTAATAGGCGCCGAATTACCAAAGGTGACAAGCTTAACATTTGTTTCGGCAATAGGTCCCCAGTCATTACTTCCAAGAATTTGTACCTTTTTAAGAGTAGCAGGAACGATAAAGCTTTCAAGATTTGGTATATTACCAAAGCATCTACCGCCCATTTCCTCACAAAGAGATCCGAGACCGAAGGGACTTTCCCTTAAATCAGTATAGCTAAATGCATGCTCACCAATCCTTTTTACCCCGTCAGGAATTTTCGCATACTTCAAGCTGCCGCACAGATTAAACGCCATTTTTTCTATGACTTCAAGCTGAGAATTATCGCCAAAGGTTACTCTTTCAAGTGAGTCGCATGCGTAAAATGCCGCACCATCATTTTTACTTGTACCGTGGATTACTGTAACACTTGACGGAATGTTGATCTCACGAAGGCACTTTGCCTCATAAAAAGCAACACGTGAAATCTCCTTAATAGGCATTTCGCTTGGCATTTCACACACAAGTGTCTTTGAACCCTGAATTATTCTTTCCGGAAGAGTGGTTAAGGTTGATGGCAAATAAACAAACAAAATTTCTGTACCGCTTGGATCCCAGCCATTATTATTCTTATAACCACCATTATTAAGATTGAGTGTAGTTATTCCCATATCACTTGGGAAATTAACCGAAACCACCGTTTTGGTGCTTACCGTGCCTGCTTTGTAGCTATATGTACCGTTATTCAAGGTAGCATAATTTTCGTCAAGAGTTAAAACAGAAGCAACTGTTTTTACCGTACTTCCATTCTCCGTATTTGTAGCGGTAACATACCAGGTAAGAGCATTCCCCTGTGAATCTTCTTTCGGAAAATAGCCTGTGTAGGAGGTAATTATTTGGCTATCATCCACCTCATAGCTAAATAGTTGATTACCGTCCTCGTCCACATAAACAGTAGTTGCATTTACACTTATTGCAAAAGCACAAGCCAGCAACGCTATCATTGCAAGCACCAAATAGATTCTCTTTTTCATAAAATTCACCTCTAATTATTGTATAAAAGCGTGTTCCTGTTTCTCTTATTGCTATTCTTAATTAATCAAATTAATTATAGCATAATGTAATATAAATTTCAAGTGCGGTAAATTGTGCAATTTTATTTCGAACAAAAAGCCGTATAGACAGAATCTACACGGCTTTTAGTATTAAATATCAGCGAAATAATGATGAAAAATCAAGCTGAACCTTTCCCTCTCCTGTATCCGTCCTTGATATTTCAAAGCCGGATGAAGCAATTAAGATGTCTTCTGTTTCAACAGCATTTATTTCATATTTTGGTGTTTCATATTTCATTATATCACCTCGTACTAATTATTTGTCAATCCGTAATACTCTTTCAGAGCATCCACGTCCGATTGGTCAAATGCACCTTCAAAAATCATAAGCTCGTCAATTGTTGCGGGCAGTGATACATTATAGTTGCCTCTTCCATCTTGTCCGATGTTAGTTGCATAATTTGTATCCATAGACACACCTTGCAACGCTGTTGGTATATCAACTGTTACGATTGTTCCAAAGTCTAAACATACACCTATCTTGTTGTTTGTGCTATCAATAAATGCAAGCACATGCATCCAGCCCTCTGTATAATCAGTAGGAAGTTCCACCGTGCAGTCACTTCGAGTAGTGCCATTACCAATATTCAAGGAAACTCCGCTTGATCTGATAGTTATTGTAAAGCCAAGATTATATCCCGAATCCCAATTCTTATTTGAAATAATACAAGGGTCAGAGGTAATGGCTTTTGTATTTATCCAAAATGCAAAGGTATAGCTGTCAGTTCCCGGTTTAAAGTCATTCAGTGAAACATATCCGTCATCAAGTGCTACACCCTTACCAAAATATCCATCCTCAACAAAATAGAGGTTGCCGCCTTGTGTGGTTGTACCGCCACAATTGTCTGTAATGACACCGTCAAATGTTAAATATGTGTTCAATTCATGATCTTTAATGTAATTAGTTACATAGCCTGTGCTTCCCTGCTCCGGTGTTGGCTCTGTTTCGTGATAACGGTCTGATTCCTTGTCAACATAAACGGGTCGCTCGCCTGCTACAACGCCTTCAAACAAGCCGGAGGGTACTCTTGCCGTCCATGTTTCAGGAATTTCGTAGCCTAATGCGTGAAGAACGATAGCCGCAGTATCACGAATTTCTATATCACCTATTGTGCCGTTTTGAACATTCTTTCCTGCTGCTGCAAACATTACATACTTTTCTGCATCTGAAAGTCCGCCGTGGCTTGTTCCTGAGCCGCCGTGGTCAGAGGTTACGATAAAGAGTGTTTCGTCAAGTATGCCGTTTTGCTCATATGTATCATAAATGCGTCCGATATAGCCGTCAATTTCTGATATTTTTGCAAGCTGGTTCTCTGTACCGTAGCCATAAGAGTGGCCCGCACCGTCAGCCTCGTCAAATTGAACAAACAATGCTGTTGGATTGTTGCTTTCAAGGTATGCAAGTATTTCGTCAGTTAGCTTTGAATCGGAAATGCCGCCAACCTTGTGAACGCCAATATCGTTTTCAATAATTCCAACATTAATCGGATTCCAGTTACAGAAGGAAGCAAGAACCGCATTTTCATCATTTTCCCTTATTACACGGAAAAAGCTTGGATATTTTGAGTTGCTTGGAAATGCTGTTGAGCTTACGACAGCATTTGTAAGTCCGTGAACCGATGGAGTTACACCGTGCATAAGAGAGCCCCAGCACTGCGCACTTATAGTTGGATCGGCAGTTAAGCAATCATAGGTTACTGCTCCATTTGCAAAGATTGCATCAATGTTTGGTGTTTCTGCATTCTTAAAAAATGCGCCTGCACCGTCAACACCAATAACCACTACATACTTATATTTATCTGATTCTACCTTTACCTTGAATGTTCCTGTAATCTTTTCTCCTGTTACGGTTACTACTGTTTCACTTCCCTTGACAAGTCCTTTGAGAACGTTATTTTCAATAGAAATGCTCTCACCCTCAAAGCTGTATGTAATCTCCTTATCTTTTCCGTTCACCTTTACGGTAGATGGAAGGATAATTTCCTCACCCGCTTTAATTACAAAGTCATCAAATTCTACAATTTCGTCAGGAATTAAATCAATAACGTCATTATAGGAAGCAAAATGATATTTTTCATTTTCATTTACAGTGCCGCCTTGAATATATGTATATTCCGTTGCATCACCGCTAACGGTTGCAATATAAGTACCCATTGCAAACCTTGTATCCTTGTGTTCATTTGCAAAGCCCACAATCTTCAAGTCAAAGGCTGTAAATTTATAGCTTGTTATATCTTCGCTAACTACTCCGTCAGCCACTGTTCCATCCTCTGTGAATATTGGCTGATCTCCCAATCTATCCGCAAGCACCACGAATACACCGTAATTGATAGTTTTGTCGGTTGCTATTTCATAGGCATCGATTGCCTCAATGTTTACTGCATATCCAACAGCAATGCCGTTACTGCCATCATCAGGAGCAGAATAACCTAAGCAGGTAAACAATGCAGGAGTTGAAAATGAGTTAACTACATTACAAGTCTTGCATTTTACTGTCTTTTCACCCTGTTTGTCGTAGCTTTCATAATTGAAGGAAATAATTTCATGCTCATGCTCAGGGTTATTACAGGAATAAACCTTTCCGCATCCGGAGCAGGATGTTACTCCATTATTGGTTACTATTTCTGCCTCATACGCAGTATAATATGCAATGGCATTAGCCGCTTTCACCTCGTCAAGAGTGTATGCCCTTCCTGTATGGCAATACTCTGTGCCAGAGGTTGACCAGAGGCTATAACCACTTGGAATTGAGATGGTTGTTGAACCACTATGAGCATAAACACCATCTATATATGCGTTAATTACTTCATATGTATCAAAATTGCTTCCTGCAATAGTCTTTTTCTCTGCGTCAAGGAATACAACCGCCTTATCACCAGATTTTTTTGTTTGGTTCCAACAGAATCCATAGTTATTTACACTAACATTGTTAGCAGAAACATTACTTACTTTCCATATTGTTTTGCCTAAGATCGGGTCAAATGTTAGCTGCGGAGTGTCAGTAAATGTATATCTGTCACCAACCTCGATTCCTGTGTTATAGCAAAAGTTAGTTAGTCCGTTGTCCTTAACGTATACTCCAAACACAGCACTAATTTCATTATTGCCCGTGCCTGATACATAACGGTCACCAACTTCGCCACCTAAAACGGCTACTCCCCTACTTCCATAGTGGTATTGGTTTGTTGAAATAAAGCCCGCTACATTGAATTGGTATTTACCGTTTTTTGCATTGAAAATATTTTCGGAAATTCGTCCGTCATACATTACAAAGTGCCTATCCGCGTATATAAACGCCATACCGGTGACACCCATTCTAATACTTTCAAGCACATTACCAAAAATCTCACCGCCAAAAAGATTAAAGTAACAGGACTTAATAAGCGGTGCGCTAATTACTTTGTTTGCATAAATCTGAGCACCATCATACATATTGACGGTTTTTGCATAAAGAATGCATGCATTTACATTATCATCCTTTGTTGTGGTATTAAAATTAGCAATCGTAGAGCCGCTTAGTAGGTTCAAACAAATATCAGGGAATACAGATATATCATACTGAACTGTCTCGGGCATTACTGGCACATAGCTAACTCTATCGTGTGTGGCATTTGAGCCATCAATTGTAACAGTTCCACCGTTCATACCGCCTAAATTGATTACTACCTTTTCGTAAATATCGCTAATATTCATCCAACCGTCTGTTGTAGAATAATTTGTAGGCAGGATTTTGTAGTTACCACCATCTGCAATAAATGAAACCTCTACATTTGATTGGTTGATTACGAGCTTAGAGCTTTCCCAGTCTGCCCTTAATACATAGGTTACACTCTTATTTGCGTAAATGTCACAGGTGAGCTTTGAGTCAATTATAATCGTATCTCCGCTTACTGCTTTTTCATACACTTCCGCATACTCGCTGTCGCTTGACACCGTATATGTTTCCGCACTTACAAAAATAGCAAGCAAAAACATACACATTATCGCTGTGATTAAAGTCAAAAAACGCTTTTTCATAATTTTCTCCTTTTATTCTTGATATAAGGCTTTGCTTAGCACAATGCAAAAGTACCTTTTTACCATTTTAATTATAACACCCAATACACGACTGTTCAATAGGATTTTTTTGGCAATATATGTACAAAAGTGCTTTTTAGTGATATAATATTGTAAAAGAGAGGTGAAAATATGTACTTTTATTCCGGTAAATCAAGTGGCGGCAAATATACCGAAACTGATAGCTTTATCTTTGTTAACGATTTTGGATATTGCCAAGACTACTCAAAAATGTTCACATATCGGGAAAACGGCAGGTTAGATTACCAGCTTATTTACGTTAAACACGGAACTATGACTTTATATGAGCAAAACCAAAAACACGAGCTGACAAGTGGGGACGTTTGCCTATTTAGACCAAATGAACCTCAGATATACAGTATTGATGGCGAGAATACAACTCACTATTGGATTCTTTTCACAGGCAACCAAGTAGAAAGAATGCTTTCTTTTTTCAAAAACCGTTCATACCATATAGGAGCATTCCCGGAATTTGAACATTTTTGTAAAAGTCTTTGGAGTGGCTTTCAAGACGAACAAGAAAGTGCTGAGCTTCTTTTGGACGGACTGCTGATAACAATTATTGCTCGCATATCTCAATTTGTAAATCAAGGTACGAGCAAGAATGCTGAACTGTCCAAGCTACGGCCTGCCATTGAAATTATGAAATCAGAATGTCACATACGGCGTTCAAATGAGGAGCTTGCTTCCCTTTGCGGTTTAAGTAAGTTTTACTTCATAAAATTTTTCAAAAAACACACCGGTCTTGCACCGCAGGAATATTACACGAAGCTTATAATAGACAAAAGCTCCAATATGCTGCTAAACACTAATTACAGCGTAAATGATATTGCTAAGCTCTGCGGTATTGAGGATGCTTTGTATTTCAGTAAAAAATTTAAAAAATATATGGGAATATCTCCTCGTGCTTATCGAAAAAACAATCCATTTGAAAGATAGCACTATTTTTATAGCAAAAGCAAAGCGTACTTTTTCTTTCAAGAATTTAACACCGAACCAACAAAAAACCTAAACCGAAGCAAATCGATTTAGGTTTTTTCTCTAATTTAGTTTTGCGTACGTTTTAGAAATAAACTTTTCTTCACCTACTATAAATCTTTCATGCGTGCCTTCGCCTATTATGCCGACCTTGTCATAGGCTTCAACCTTAAAGACTATTTTTCTGCCTTCAACAAGGACTACTTCTGCAACAGCGGTCACATCCATATCAACGGGGGTGGCACTTAAATGCTTGACAGACATATTTGTACCAACACTTGAAGCACCTTCTTCCAGCTCAGCACTAATACACTTGTATGCTGCTTCCTCCATTAGTGCAATCATACGCGGGGTCGCTAAAACCGCCAACGTACCGCTGCCAACTGTCTTGGCAGTGTCCTTTTCTTCCACTGTTGTTTTAACTGTATATCTCATTCCAACTTCAATCATATTTCAACTCTCCTCAAAAAACAGACACAGGGTGTCGAATTTTATATAATTTTTTTGTATTTTCTCATTTTTTGCCACAGAAACGCCAATGCTTCAAGCGGCACACCAATTAAGAAAATCATCCACAAATTCGCATTAGAATTAACAAGAATATGCAAATACATTGAGGCGATAGTTGTCCAAATTATTATAGAAGCAAATACAAATTTCGGTATCCAACCAAAAACACGCTTACAGATATACGAAACGAAGATGCACGACACAGGGATTGCCCAAACAAAGGCTAACCAGTAGCCACTACTGTGAGCAATTTGAGAATAAGCAAACCAAACCGTTGCAAACAAAAGAACAACGGAGGCGGTTAGTACGCCTAACCAAATTCTGTATTTCATAATGTTCTTTTCTTGTGCTTTGTCTATCTCCTCAATTTTACACTCATCGTCAATTAAATCATTCATTGTAATTCCATAAAACTCACACAGCTCGCACAAAACATTAATGTCCGGCAGGGTGTCACCATGCTCCCAGCGCGAAACGGCTTTATCCGAATAATTGAACTGTTCTGCAAGCTCAACCTGTGTTAAGCCCTTATTTTTCCGTAGCATTGTCAAATTCTTGGCGACTATACTTTTTACGTCCTTCACAACTCCATCTCCTCTCACTTTATTTTTCGTTCCACAGGCATTATACACCATTTTCCTTGAAAAATCAAGTGTTTCAGAGCATTCTACAATTTGTAGAGTGCAAATTCTACAATTTTTCACCCTGTGAGAAAAAAGTTGAGAGGTGAAAGTCCAAACTGTTACTTTACATATGCTTGCAAAATCATTATAATAATTACGTAAGATCTGTGATTCGCGACTCGCAGAGAATTTTTGTTAGGAGGTTAAGGCTTGGACAAGAGAAAAGTAATATATTACAATGATGAATTAAATGATGAATTTTCCTTGGCGCAGATTACGCCAAGAGTCATAGATAAAAATTACGTTTACGACCATAAATCCCTTTTCAAGCGGTTTACAAGATTCTTTTGGTACAGAATTGTATTTTTCCCAATTGCAATTCTCCATTCAAAAATCAAGTTTCACCACAAGATTATAAATCAAAAGGTAATCAAGCCTTACAAAAAAAACGGGTACTTCATGTACGGAAATCATACACAGGACATAGGAGATGCATTTTTACCCCAGAGAATTAATAAGGGTAAAAGCAAATACATTATTGTACATCCCAACAATGTCTCAATGCCCGTGCTTGGCAAGTTAACACCTTCTCTCGGTGCTATCCCCTTGCCCGACGATATGGTCGCTTATAAAAACTTTATTAAGGTTATTGAGAAACGAATTAATCAAAAAAAGTGCGTCATTATCTACCCTGAGGCTCATATTTGGCCCTTCTACACAGGAATTCGCCCTTTTGCTGACACATCCTTTCAATACCCGATAAAGCTGGATGTACCTACATTTTGCTTCACTAACACTTACCAAAAAAGGCGTTTTTCAAAAAAACCGAGAATTGTTACCTACGTTGACGGTCCTTTTTTCCCAAACAAAGAATTATCTTTTAAGGAGCAGCGTGCGGATTTGAGAAATCAAGTATATAATTGCATGTGCAAAAGGGCTGAAAATTCAAATGTCCAATGGATACAATATATTAAAAAGGAAGAAGAGAATGATTAACATATTATATTGTGGAAACGACAAGGTCTTTGACGGGATACTAACCTGCTCTCTTTCCATACTTAAAAGAAGCAGCTTGTCTGAGCCGTTTACGTTTTATATCTTTACAATGGATGTTTCTCACATTAAGGATACATATTTGCCGGTTAGCGACACTCAGGTAGCTTTTTTTGATAAAATAATTAAAGAATACAATCCTGAAAACAGAGCTATTAAGATTGACGTGACGAGCTTATATATGGAAGAATTTGATAGTTGCCCAACGAAAGCGCCTACTGCTCTCCATATACATTAATTCGTCTTTTAGCTGACCGGGTAGCCGTCTTACCTGACAAGCTTTTGTATTTAGATATTGATGTTATGTTCAACCGTGATATTCACTTGCTTTATGACATTGACGTAGAGAATTATGAATATGCGGCTGCACGTGACCACTATGGCAAATACTTAATTAACCCGAATTATATTAATGCCGGTGTTCTTCTTTTCAATCTTAAACGGATGAAGGAAACAGGGTTTTTGAAAAAAGCACGAGAGATTTTAAAGGTAAAAAAATTAACCTTTGCCGACCAAAGCGCAATTATACGTTCAACCACCAAGAAAAAAATGCTTCCGCAAAAGTTTAATGACCAAAAATTTTTACACAAGTCAACAGTTGTCAGACATTTTTCTAAAAGAATGTTTTGGTTACCGTTTCCTCATATTGATAACATTAAGCAATGGCACGTTAGCCGTGTGCATAAGGTTTTCAAATATTATCAATTTGATGACATTTTATTTGAATATATTTACTTAAAAAACAAATTTGAAAAAGAGGTTTTGCCAAATGAACGATAAAATAATTCCTATTTTCTATGCGTGTGATGATGCTTTTGTAAAATACACCATTGTTTCTTTGCACTCAATTATCAAAAACGCATCAAAGGATTATCAATACAAGATTTATGTACTCAACACCAATATTGGAAAGGATATGAGAAATAAGCTTTCCGATTTGGCAAACGAAAATTTTGAGGTTAACTTTGTAGATGTTAGCGATTATTTGAACAGCATCACAAAAGACTTACCTATCCGCCACTACTACTCCAAAACAACCTATTACAGGTTCTTTATTGCTGAAATGTTCCCACAATATGACAAAGCAATTTACATTGACAGCGATACTATTGTTTTGGGTGATATTTCAAAGCTTTATAGCACCGATATTGGGGATTGCTATGTGGGTGCTTGTCACGAGCAGGCAATGGTGCAGGTAGATGTTTACGGTACTTACTGCGAAAAGGTTGTTGGTGTTTCCCGCCACAATTTCTTCAACGCAGGTATGATGCTGATTAACTGTCAGCAGTTCCGCGACAAAAAGGTTTTAAAGAAATTCTTAAAGTATCTTTGGGAATACACCTTTGTTGTTACACAGGATGAGGATTATCTTAACTTAATTTGCAAGGACCAGGTATTTTGGCTTGACCAAAAATGGAACACCGAATTAACAGACGGCTTGGAATACAACTACGATGTTACAAAAGCGAATATTTTGCACTATATTATGGTAAATAAGCCTTGGCACTATCACAATTGCCGCTGTGCAGATATATTCTGGAAATACGCAAGTGAAACCTCTGTTTATAGCATTTTGCAGGATGAGCTTAATGCTTACACTGATGAGCAAAGAGAAAGAGACCGTTTGTCCGGGGATAACCTTTACCAAATGGCTATTGACGAAACTAATAAAAAAGACAACTATCAAAATCAATTAAACGAAACACGACGCTCAAAGTATAGAGTAGATTTAAACAAAAAAATCGAAAAATATGAGCGTGAGGGTAGATTTGACGAGGATGTGGAAAAGGACCCGCCATCCCGTATGATTATGCCTGACGAAATTGACTATTTAAGAAGAAGCCCTATTGCAAAGCTTAAAACAAAAATTGCCCACGAAAAGGCAAAGGTATTTTTGAAAACTATTCTTGATAAAAAGATTATGATTATCAAGGATATCAAGGGGATTGAAAACTGGCAAAACTTGAACAGCGGTGCAATTGTTACCTGCAACCACTTTAACGCCTTTGACAGCTTTGCTATTCAAGAGGCATACCATGCATCTAAAAAATGGCCTAAGGGAAAATTCTACCGTGTTATCCGCGAAGGTAATTACACTTCCTTCCCAGGCTTCTTTGGTGAGCTTATGCGCCACTTTTACACCTTGCCATTGTCCTCAAATATGAAAACAATGGTTAAATTTACAGAAGCAACTAACACTCTTTTACAAAAAGGTAACTTTGTTCTGTTTTATCCTGAACAAGCAATGTGGTGGAACTACCGCAAGCCTCGCCCTGTAAAGCCCGGTGCTTATAAATTTGCTGTGAAGAACAACGTACCTGTTCTCCCCTGCTTTATCACTATGAAGGATTCCGACATTCTTGGTGAAGATTTACGCCGTGAAATTAAAGATTTTGACATTGACGAAAACTTCTTGCCAAACGGATATTTCGTTCAGGAATACACAATTCACATAGGTAAGCCTATTTATCCTGATGCTAACAGAAGCACAAGAGAAAACATAGAGCATATGGCAAAGGAAAACTTTAAGGTTTGGAAAAAGATTTACGAAAAAGAATACTGCATGCCTCTAACCTATACAACAGAAGAAAAGAAGTAATATAAAAATAACCGCCCATTCAGATGGACGGTTATTTCTTATCTATTCCCAAAATATAGTCAGAACTGACATTATAATACTGACATAATTTAATCAAATGATGTATGGGCAACTCGTTTGCGCCCCTTTCATAGCGAGCATACATAGTTTGAGATGTTCCCAAAATGTCTGCTATTTCTTGTTGGGTTTTGTCATGATCTTCACGCAAATCCCTGATTCGTTTCACATAATTCAAAAAGCAAATCAACTCCACGCAATTCATTATAATCATATTATATCAAGTAAACAAATTTACTATTGACATTAGTAAATATTTGTACTATAATTAAATAAATAAGCAAAGGAGTTAATGAAAATGAAACGCAAAATTTCTTTTTTATTATGTACAATTTTTACTGTTTGTTTATCACTCTTGCTGTCCTCTTGCGGCGAATGTAAACACGAGTTTGGCAGTTGGGAAACGATGAAAGAGGCTACCTGTGTGGATAAAGGCACAAAAATTACTTATTGTTCACTCTGCAACCTTTCCAAAACCGATTCAATTGACAAAACCGATCATACAAGAATCGCCATTGAAAGAGTCGAGCCCTCTTGCTCTGTTCCAGGGCTAACCGAAGGAGTTAAATGTGCGGTTTGTGATAAAATTTTAGTAGAGCAAGAAGAAATTCCTATTACAGAGCATTTGCCATCGGTCATAAACGGTACTGCTGCAACATGCGAAAAAACAGGTTTAACAAATGGAGTTATTTGCGGCATTTGCAGAAAAATTCTTTTGCCACAGGATATTATTCCGAAAGCCGAGCATATTTTTTCAAATAACATTTGTGAAGTTTGCCATATAGAAAATTATAGTCAAAGCCTAACATTTACTTTAAATAACGACAGTACATCTTATAAAGTTTCTTTGGGTGTTTGCGATGACGATAAAGTAATAATTCCAAACAAATACAAAGGTTTGCCCGTTACTTTAATTGAAGGAACCGCTTTTAATAACGGAACATTTAAAGAAATAATTATACCTGATTCAATTTTAACTATTGAAGCAGGGGCATTTAAAGGTTGCAGCAATTTGCAAAAAATCACAATCCCCTTTGTTGGCAAAAGTAGAGATGCCAAAGATAAAGAAGCGTTGTTCGGCTACATTTTCAGCGAAGTTGAGTTTGATGGCTCGTACTCAGTAAAACAAGCATATCCTTCCCCATTTATTAATGCAAATTATATTATGGAGTATTACATACCGTTGTCACTGTCAGAAGTTATTCTAACGGGCGAGTTAACCTTCGGTGCTTTTGATCGTTGTACAAGTTTGACTTCCGTTACCATACCGGACACTACTGTGAAAATTCCGAATTATAGTTTTAGGGATTGTTCTTCCCTAACATCCTTCTATATATCTAAAAATATAAATGAAATTAGAGGTTACGCTTTTATCGGTTGTTCTTCCATATCAGAATATATAGTTGACATAGATAACGAAGCATTCGTTTCTTTTGACGGAAACATTTTAAGCAAAGACAAAACTGTTTTTATTCTTTATGCCCGCGGAAAAAGTGAAACAGTGTTTAAAGTACCGGAAGGAATCGAAATTATTGGAAATCAGGCATTTTACGAAAACTCAAACTTAAAAGAAATTGTTTTTCCCAATACTCTCAAAGCAATAAATTACGAATCTTTTTATAAAAGTACATCATTAGAAGAAATTGATTTTCCAAGTTCTCTTGAAGAAATCGAAGATTCCGCTTTTTATAGCAATTCCAGCTTAAAGAGCCTTACTTTCCCCGATAGTCTTAAAAAAATTGGATATCATTCCTTTGATAGTTGCACTCAAATCGAAACTTTAATTATACCAAGCAGCGTTACTTATATTGACGATTACGCTTTTTCACAATGCAAAAATTTGCAAAAAGTTTTTCTTCCAAAAGAACTTATTTTCGTTGGTGAAGGTGCTTTTTGGAAGCTGTGCAAAGGTGCTATTATCTATTATGCAGGAAGTACTGAAAATACAAATTGGGATGACCAATGGAATGCAAGTGAATACACAATTGTTTACGACGCAGCTTCTATTGAATAACACAAAAATCCGACCCTGTGGTCGGATTTTTGTGTTTTATATGATTTCTTCAAGAGATTTTATATACTTGTAACCTTTTTGGTCAAGTTTTTCCTTTTCTTCTGCAAAATTGAAGTTTACCGTTTCTACATTGTGTGTATCGGAAGTGATAACGAAAGGTTTGCCGCTTTTTGCTATTTTGTCAAGGGTTTTATTATCAGGATAAGAAGATGTCCTATATCCGCGAGAAATAGCGCCTGTATTCACTTCAAATATTGCGTTTGTTTTTGAAAGTTCTTTCAATGCGTAATCAATTGCATTTATGTAGCGAGGATGATTTATGTCAATCATAGGCATTTTTTCATTAAATTTAGTAACAATGTCAAAATGTCCTACGATTTGGCACTTTGTAACGCGAACAATGTCTGCCATCATTTTATAATAATCTTCACAATATGCGTACACATCGCCGCCGTAGCACCTATCAACAAACTCTTTCATAGCATCGGCGCTCAAATCGTTAGGCAGATATTCTCCGTCCTTTAAAATGAAGTGAACTGAACCGATTATATAGTCGTATCCCTCGGCAGGAGTGGAAAAATAGTCTTGCTCAATACCAAGATAGATTTTTATTTTGTCCTTGTATTTTTCCTTTAATGCGGTTACTTCTTTTTTATAGCTTTCTACCTGTTCCTGCTTCATACTCCAACCGCAATCAAAAATCATTGGAGCGTGGTCGGAAAAGCCTATTTCTTTGCATCCCTTTTCAATGGCTGACTGCACCATTTCTTCAAGTGTATTTTTACCGTCACTGTACTTTGAGTGGGTATGATAGCTTGAAAGACTCATTTTGTCATTTTCTCCTGTTTCACCTTATGGTCAATAACGTGGCGAGAAGCAAGCTCCTTTTGAATATCCTCAACAGAAATACCCATTTCAACCATCAAAACCATTACGTGATATGCAAGGTCTGCAATTTCGTATATTGTTTCCTTTTTATCGTCTGCTTTGCCTGCGATAATAACCTCAGTACATTCCTCGCCAACCTTTTTAAGAATTTTGTCAATTCCTTTTTGGAAAAGGTAGGTAGTATAGGAGCCCTCGGGCATTTTCTCTTTTCTGCCAACAAGCAAGTCATAAAGACCCTCAATGCAAAACTCGTGTCTATCCTCCGCTTGATAAACCTCGTTAGTGAAGCAAGTATCTGTTCCTGTGTGGCAAGCAGGTCCGTCCTTTTCCACAACTACTGTTAAAGCATCCATATCACAATCCGCTGTGATTGACACTATGTGTTGATAGTTACCGCTTGTTTCGCCCTTTAACCAAAGCTCCTTCCTCGAACGGCTGTAAAAACAGGTAAGTCCCTTTTCCATAGATACTTTTAGACTTTCTCTGTTCATATATGCAACAGTCAAAACCTTTTTAGAGTACGCATCTACTACAACAGCAGGTATTAAACCGTTTTCGTCAAATTTAAGTTTTTCAATGTCTATCATAATTATAACCTAACCCTTATGTTATTCTTTTTAAGCTCTGCCTTTAAATCTTTAATTTTAACCTCACCAAAGTGGAATATAGATGCAGCAAGCCCTGCATCTATGCTTGGAATTGCATTAAACAGGTCAACAAAATGCTGCATATTACCTGCGCCCCCTGAGGCAATTACGGGCACGTTAACCGCTTCGCATACAAGACGCAAAAGCTCAATGTCAAAGCCGCCCTTCACTCCGTCTGTATCAATGGAATTTACAACAACCTCACCAGCACCTAATTCAACACATTTCTTTATCCAAGAAATAGCTTCCATTCCCGTGTTTTCACGTCCGCCCTTGGCAAAAACCATAAATTGACCGTCAACACGCTTAATGTCAGCAGAAATGACAACACACTGGTTGCCATATTTCATAGCTGCCTCACGAATGAGAAGTGGGTTTTTTATAGCGCCTGAGTTGACACTGACCTTATCTGCACCGCACTTTAAAACTCTGTCAAAATCTTCAACAGTGTTTATGCCGCCGCCAACGGTTAAGGGAATAAAAACATTTTCGGCAACCTTTGTTAAAATTTCAGTAAACAATCGCCTTTCCTCAAAGGATGCGGTAATATCATAAAAAACAAGCTCATCTGCACCGTTTGCAGAATAGTATTTTGCAAGCTCCACAGGACAGGAAACATCCTTAACGCCTTCAAAATTCGTACCCTTAACCACTCTGCCATTACGCACATCAAGGCACGGAATTATACGCTTTGTTATCATTTTGCCACCTCGATTGCTTCTTTTAAATCAATAGCACCTGTATAATAAGCCTTGCCAATAATCGCACCGTACATATCCATCTGTTTCAGCGCTACAATATCGTCAATTTTGGACACTCCCCCTGACGCAATTATATCAAGGGAGTATTTTTCGTTTAAGCTCTTATAAAGCTCCAAGTTAGTACCCCTCATAGCGCCGTCCTTGGAAATATCTGTGCAAATTACAGTCTTTACGCCTATTCTTTCCATTTTAGAAAGGAATTCTTCCAGTGAATACTCACTTTTTTCTATCCAACCTTTAATGGCAATATAGCCATCCTTAACATCAGCACCGACCGCAATTTTCTCACCGTAAGTCTTTACAGCTTCCGTTAAAAAACATTCATCAGTTACTGCACTTGTACCAAGGATAACCCTACCTACACCACTGTCAAGATATTTTTTTACAGTTTCCATTGAACGAATACCGCCGCCAATTTCGACGAAAAGACCTGTATTTTTTGCGATATCCTTTACAATATTAAGGTTTGGAGTTGTGCCGCTTTTAGCCCCCTCCAAATCAACCATATGAATATATTCCGCCCCCGCTTTCTCAAACTCACGGGCTACATCAATGGGATTTTCGGAATAAACCGTCATTTGAGCATAATCGCCCTTGTAAAGCCTAACTGCTTTCTTATCATATAAGTCTATGGCAGGAAATATTTTCATTTTTCTTCCCCCATTTCACAAAATGCTCTTAATATATTTAGTCCAACCTCACCGCTTTTTTCAGGGTGGAATTGACAGCCCATAATATTGCCACATTCAACAGCGGCAGTCAATTCCCTTCCATACTCAGCGGTTGCGATAACGCTGTCATCACAGTCAGCTGCATAGTAGGAGTGAACAAAATAAACGCAATCTCCATTCTTTATGTATTTAAAAAGTGGAGACTCCTTTTTGAAGATTAGTGGGTTATATCCAATGTGCGGAATTTTAAGCTCCTTGGGAATAACGCCTTGCATCGGAACAATGCTTCCCTTTAAAAGACCTAATCCGAGATGCTCCCCATACTCGTAGCTTTTCTCAAAAAGCATTTGCATGCCCAGGCATATACCCATAATCGGTTTGCCTTTTTTTGCTTCGTCTATTATAATTTTGTCAAGCCCAGTGTCGCTTAATTTACGTCTTGCATCCTCAAAAGCACCAACACCCGGCAAAATAATTTTGTCGCATTTTTTAATTTCATCAGGGTCTGATGATACCATTATATCAGCACCAATGTACTTAAAGGATGAAATTAGGGAAAATAAATTTCCAACACCGTAGTCAACTATCGCTATCATTAAATTACCCCTTTGGTAGATGGAATTTCATCCTTGAATCTTTCATCAATGCTACCACCCTTAGAAAGCACTCTTGCAACTGCCTTAAAGGTACCCTCTATAATGTGGTGTGAGTTTGAACCGCTTAGCTGTCTTATGTGAAGCGTTATTCCGCTTTCACGAACGAAGGCACGGAAAAATTCTTCACAAAGCTCAGTGTCAAAATCGCCAACCTTGCAAGCGGGAATATCAAGATCAAAATACAGTCCGCCTCTGCCCGAAATATCAAGGGCACACATAATAAGCGCTTCATCCATTGGCAAAATTATATCTGCATATCTTAGTATGCCCTTTTTATCACCTATTGCCACGCTAAATGCCTTACCCAAGCATATTGCAATATCCTCTGCGGTGTGATGATAATCAACGTCCGTATCACCAACGCATTTTACATCTAAATCAAAACGGGCATGCTTTGAAAAGAGTGTTAGCATATGATTTAAAAAACCGCATCCCGTGTCGATATTTCCTTTGCCTGTTCCGTCTAAGCAAAGATACAAATCAATGTCGGTTTCATTTGTTTTTCTGACAATTTTCGCCTCTCTCATTATCTGCCCTCCAAAATATTTTCGATTTCTTTTATCAAGGCTTCCATCTGTTCCATAGTGCCGATTGTAATGCGATTAAAATTCTTAATACGCTCTTGTGTAAAATGACGTACAAGAATACCCCTTGATTTCAATTCAAGATACAATTCTTCGCCGCCTATTTTATGGCACCTTGCAAACACAAAGTTTGCCTTTGAAGGAAGCACCTCAAAGCCTAAGCTTGTAAGTGCATCAACCGTATATTGCCTATTTTTTATAATCGTGGCACAGTTGTTCATATAATACACATTATCAATAATCGCGCCAATACCTGCCCCTTGTGACATACGGTTTACGTTGTATGGATTGGTGGAATATTTAATTGTGTTCATATCCCTAATTAAGCTTTCATTCGCTACGCCAAAGCCAAGGCGTGCGCCTGCCATTGAATAAGACTTTGAAAATGTTCTTGTAACTATTAAGTTATCATACTTTTTCGTTAACGGAATTGCACTTTCACCGCCGAAATCAATATATGCTTCATCAATTATAACAACATTGTTTGGATTAGACTTGACAATTCTTTCAATATCGTCAAGACCCATATACATGCCTGTCGGTGCATTTGGATTTGCAATAACAATATTTTTGTTAATACCTATATAGTCATTGGCATCTATTGAAAAATCGTCCTTCAATGGAATTTTTTCGTATGGGATACCGTTTATCTCAGCAAAAACAGGATAAAATCCATAAGTAATATCAGGAAAAACAATAGGTCTTTCCTTGTCACAAAACGCCATAAAAGCAAAATTCAAAATCTCGTCACTACCATTTGTTGAAAGAACTTCACCTTTTGCAACGCCGCATAGCTCCGCTATTTTCTCGTGCAAAGCACTACATTCGGGGTCGGAGTAGAGTTGAAGGCTTCCAGCCTCGCATTTAACCGCATCCAAAACCTTTTTTGAGGGTGGAAACGGTGACTCGTTAGTATTCAGTTTTATATACTTCAAATCCTTTGGCTGCTCCCCCGGTGTGTATGGCACAAGGGTGCTATATTTATTGCTGAAAAATCTACTCATTTTACTTATTCCTCGAAACGAATTGTTGCACTTTTTGCGTGGGCGTGCAAGCCCTCCTTTTCTGCAAAAATTGCCACTTTATCATAAACCTTGGAAAGTGCATCCTTGGTAAAGTATGTGAACTGTGACTTCTTTACAAAATCATCAACAGACAACGGGGATGAAAACCTTGCACTGCCGCTTGTAGGTAGCGTGTGGTTAGGACCGGCAAAATAGTCACCCAAAGCCTCAGGACAGTATTTGCCCATAAATATCGAGCCGGCATGTTTAATTTTGTCAAGGTAATCAAACGGATTATCAACGCAAATTTCCAAATGTTCAGGTGCTATCTCATTTGCTATATCAATTGCAAGCATCAAATTGTTTTCCGCAACTATAATTTTTCCGTTGTTATCAATAGAATATCTCGCAATTTCAGCCCTTGGAAGCATAGGGATTTGTCTTTCAAGCTCATCGCTTACTGCCTTTGCAAACTCAGTAGTATCTGTTACCAAAACCGCTGATGCCATTTTATCGTGCTCAGCCTGTGAAAGCAAATCCGCAGCAACGTAAACAGGGTTGCAAGTAGAGTCTGCAACAACAAGTATTTCACTTGGTCCCGCTATCATATCAATGGAAACCTTGCCAAACACCTGTTTTTTTGCTTCTGCTACAAAAGCGTTGCCGGGACCTACAATTTTGTCAACGCAAGGCACACTTTCCGTACCGTATGCAAGTGCCGCTATCGCTTGTGCTCCGCCTACCTTAAATATGCGTGTAACACCCGCTATTTTAGCTGCTGCCAAAATATTTGGATTTACCTTGCCGTCCTTTGACGGGGGCGTAACCATAACAATTTCTTGACATCCTGCAATTTTTGCCGGAATACTATCCATAAGCACCGTTGAAGGATATGCTGCTGTACCACCGGGAACATAAAGACCAACCTTTTCAATCGGTGTTACCTTTTGTCCTGTAATAACCCCATCCTTTTCACTTATTATAAAACTGTTTCTTACCTGCTTTTCGTGAAAGGCACGAATGTTTTCTGCCGCTTCCTCCACTATCTTTACAAACTCAGGGTCGGCTATTTCAAAAGCCTCCTCAATCTCACCTTGGCTAACCTCTAATGTGGAAAGGGAAACCTTGTCAAATCTTTCACAGTATTCAAAAAGAGCCTTGTCCCCATTTGCTTTTACATTTTCAATTATATCGGCAACTATGCCTTCAACACCGCTATCAATATTGTCACGGGCGAAAATCTCGCTATTTGGCACTTCACCGTACTTATAAATTTTAATCATTTGCTTCTACCTGTTCTTTTAAACTGCTTGCAATTTTTTCAATTTCCGCTGTTTTGAATTTAAAGCTTGATTTATTAACTATCAAGCGAGCTGAAATTGGCACGATTTCTTCAAAAACCTCTAAGTTATTCTCCCTTAATGTTGTACCTGTTTCAACTATGTCAACAATAACATCGGAAAGCTCCAAAATCGGTGCTAACTCTATTGAGCCGTTCAATTTGATAATATCAATATTTCTGCATTTAGATGCATAATATTTTTTTGCAATATTTGCAAATTTAGTTGCAACCTTCAATGTCTTGTTTGTATCATCATAAAAGTCTTTTTTTGCAGCAACTGCCATACGGCACTTACCCATATTAAGATCAAGAATTTCGTATATATCAGGCTCGTATTCCAACAAAATATCCTTGCCGCAAACACCTATGTCCGCAGCACCACGTTCAACATAAATCGAAACGTCTGACGGTTTAACCCAAAAATATCTTACATTCTTTTCTTTGTTTTCAAATATCAATTTTCTGTTATTTTCAAGAATAGACGGACACTCAAAGCCTGCCTTTGCAAACATTTGATAAACCTTTTCACCGAGGCGTCCTTTTGGAAGGGCTACATTAATCATTTATCTTCCCTCCTCTTAAATCAACAAGCTCTTTATATCTAATTCTTTCGGGTATTTCCTTTTGTGTTGTCACGCTTTGACCCTTGGAAATATAGGATGCTACTACCTCGCTTAAAGTTTTTGCATCCGTTTTATCGTAAAGCACAAGTACATCAACATCGTAAGAACGTGATTGCCCGCCCATTTCTTCAAGCAGGTCAATATATATAGCAAAGCCAATGCCCTTTGATTGTCTGCCCAACTTATCAAGCAAGCCATCGTATTTTCCACCAAAAAGAACAGTTTCACAAACGCCCTCTATAAAGCCGTTAAACACGATACCGTTATAATAGTTCATGTCATTTACAATTGAAAAATCAAGCTGTATTTTATCCTTATATTTTGTGCTGTCGAGCAACGCAACGATAGCTTTAAGCTCGTTTACAGAAGAAGCAAAATCATCACTTACATTTAGCTCGTCAAGCTTTTTAAGAACGCTGTCTGCCTTACCGTAAATTCCAACAAAGCTGCAAAGAAGATTGGCTTTATCCTCTTTTATACCATACTCCTTACATAGCTTTTTGATTTCGTGGGCATTCTTTTGCTTAATGCACTCCATAACAGCATTTTTAAATTCATCATTTGAAGAAGCACAATCAAGCAAGGAACTTAAAACACCAAGGTGAGAAATTTCTACTACGTAATTCTCTGAAATCGCTTCAAGGCTGGCGCATGCAAGGGTCACAACCTCGAAAACATCGTACAAATCAATGTCGCCGATACATTCAAGTCCCGTTTGCATAATTTCCTTAAACTGTCTTGTGCTGCCGGAAATCCTATACACATTTTCACTGTAATAGACCTTTTGCTTAACGCCCTTTTCGTCCTGTCCGTTCTTTATAATAGACAGCGTTACGTCCGGCTTTAATGCCAAAAGCTTACCGTTTGTGTCAGTGAAGGTAATTACACCGTCGCTAACCAAAAAATCCTTATTCTTTACATATAGCTCATATTCCTCAAACTTGCTCATTGTAAAAGGCAAGTAACCGTAGCTATCATAAAGAGAACGAAGAGTGTATATAACCCTTTCTTCGTTCTTTAAATATCTTTCGTTTATCACTTAAAATCCCTCTTATTGCTCTTTCTTTGCCAATCTTTCAAGTATCATTGCGTAACCGCCGCCGCCATATTCAAGGCACCTATTAACACGGCTGATAGTAGCTGTGCTCATTCCTGTTTCCTTGCTGATTACGGCATAGTTAACTCCGTCTGTAAGCATTTTAGCAGCTTTTAATCTTTGTGCAATTTCCAAAACCTCTTTAATAGTGCAAGCATCTTCAAAAAACTTATAGCACTCCTCGATAGTGTTTAAGGAAAGAATTGCCTCGAATAAAGTATCAACTTCTTTTGTATGTAACTTGTTCATCCTTTTACCTCGTTTTAGTGTAGTAAAGTGTTAATATGCTAAATTATACAACACATCTTAATTTTTGTCAATAGTATTTTATACTAAATTTGCATTTTAGTCAAGTAAAATAGTAAAATAAGTTAATATTATTATATTATAGTTGATTTTTCTTTGGTTTTATTGTAAAATTATGGAAAGGAGTGATTTTTTGAAAAAGCTATTACCCATTTTATTTGTTTTACTGTTTATATTAACATCTTGCCGCACACCTCATACAAACACTGTGACAGGCGAAAGCACAAAGGCACCTTATTCACATAACGAGGGTAAAATTCTATACATAGCAAATACAAGCTCAAAAACCTACCATTTGCCGTCCTGCTATATTGCAAAGAGGATAAAGGAAGAAAACCGTTTTGAAACAAGGGATGTTGATTTTCTTCGTTCACGGAAATTTACCGCCTGTAAGACTTGTATAAAGATAGCAGACTAAATAATAGGTTTATCGGTAATGTTAATTGACTTTTGCTGATAGTTAGTATATAATTAAATTCAGTAAAGATTTTTTATTTAATTTGGAGGGCTTATGAAAAGAAAAACATTTAAGGGCATTTTTACTGTGATGCTTCTTGTTCTTTTGGGATGCTTTCTGCTTTGCTCTTGCGGAGAAGAAGGAGCTGACGGAGCAATCAAGATTGCAACTGCCGAGGACCTAATTAAAATCTCGGAAAAAATGGATGGGAATTATGTTCTTGTCAATAATATTGATCTGTCGTCCTATCCAAACTGGGAGCCAATTGGCGGTGCATATGGTGAAAGCATTTTCACAGGCACCCTTGACGGTGACGGATATTCAATAACCGGGCTAAGAAGAACCGCATCATTTTCAGAAAAAAACAGCAGAATTTATTTTGGCTTGTTCGGTCATGTTGGCGGAACGGGAAAAATTGTTGATTTAACATTTGAAAACGTTAACATTTCTATGACAGGTCCTAACGTAAATAATGAATCCACAAAGGTATTTTGCGGTGCATTAGCGGGATCATTTTACGGCACGGCAGAAAATGTTTGTGTTAAAACAGGAACCGTGTCATACAGTGTTTGCACGAACGGATGTGCGTTCACAGGCGGGCTTTTCGGTCTTACTGTCGGCGCAACCGTTGAGAACTGCTCAAATAATGCAGCAATAGTCAGCGGAAGGTACGCAGGCATTGGCGGCGGTATTTGCGGTTACGCTTCCAATTCAACTTTCATCTCTTGTAAAAATACCGGCTCTGTTTCAACCTATTGCACCTCATTCGGCGGTGCAGCTTACTCGGGAGGTATAGTTGGCGAGTCATTTTCGAAAAACCCCAATACATACACCTCTTGCAAAAGTACAGGCGCTTTGTCCTACGATTATTACGGTGAATTTGATGCTTCCTCCTCACTCGGCGGAGTTTTAGGCTGGATAAGTGGCGGGGCTCTTGACTGGAAGGGAAATTCCTCTGAGCTTGAAGCTCACCAAGTGGACCAATTGTACCAATAATTTATAGTTTGCATAAAAATGGCTGATGCGCTTGCATCAGCCTATTTTTATATTTCTGCTATAACCTCAACCTCAACAAGCGCGCCCTTTGGTAAATCCTTTACTGCCACACAGCTTCTTGCCGGCTTTTCGGTAAAGTATTTCGCATACACTTCGTTAAATGTAGCAAAATCACCAATGTTTGCAAGAAAGCAAGTTGTTTTAATTGCTTTTTCAAAGCACGTTCCAGCCTCTTTAAGAACTGCCCCCAAGTTTTTCATAACCTGCTCCGTTTGTTCTGCTATTGTTGTCGCTTCAATGCTTCCTGTTTGGGGATTGATTGGAATTTGTCCTGATGTGAAAAGCATATTACCAAATACAATAGCCTGTGAATAAGGTCCTATTGCGCTTGGTGCTTTATCTGTTGCTATTTTCTTTAACATAATTTTATACCAACTTGAAGCCAAAATCGGTCAAGCCTTTCTTTATTTGTTCTATATGCTCGTAGTTTCTTGTTTCCATAACAATTCTTAGATAACAGCCTGTAACATCAGAGCCTTCATTTGCTCTTTCGTGGTGAACGGATGTTACATTACCGCCAAGGTCGGCAATAATTCGCGAAACGTTTTTAAGCTGACCGGGTTTATCTGCAAGCTCAACTGTCAATTGACAAGTTCTGCCCGACATCAAAAGACCGCGCTTGATTACTCTTGATAGGATTGTAACGTCAATATTACCTCCTGAAAGCAAGCAAACAACCTTTTTGCCCTTAATGTCCACCTTATTGAACATAGCGGCGGCAACAGAAATTGCACCTGCGCCCTCTGTAACAAGCTTTTGCTGTTCCATAAGCGCTAAAATAGCAGCGGAAATTTCATCATCAGTTACCGTTACAATTTTGTCAACATATTTACTGCACAGCTCATATGTAACACTTCCGGGCTTTTTAACTGCAATACCGTCCGCAATAGTGGAAACGCTTGAAAGCTCCTCGATTTGTCCGTCCTCAATGGATTTAACCATAGATGGTGCGCCGCTTGCCTGTACGCCATACACCTTAACATTTGGATTAAGCATTTTAATTGTATAAGCAACACCGGAAATAAGTCCGCCGCCGCCAACAGGCACGATAACCGCATCCATATCGCTTATTTGCTCCATTAATTCAAGAGCTATCGTTCCTTGACCCGCTATAACATCCTCATCATCAAATGGATGAATGAATGAATATCCGCACTCGTCACGAAGTTGAAGTGCTTTTTTGTAGGCATCATCGTAAATGCCTTCTACCAAGCAAACCTCTGCACCGTAGCTTTTAGTCGCTTCAATTTTAGAAATAGGAGCACCGTCAGGCAAGCAAATAACGGCTTTAATTCCGTTTTTCTGCGCCGCCAAAGCGACGCCCTGTGCGTGGTTACCGGCAGAGCAAGCGATAACTCCCTTTGCCTTTTCCTCCTGTGACAGGGTTGTCATTTTATAATACGAGCCACGAATTTTAAACGAGCCTGTAATTTGCAGGTTCTCAGTTTTCAAATAAATATCTGCGTCTTTATTAAGCTTTGGCGCACGAATTATATCAGTCTTGCGAATTACACCCTTTAAAGCGTAGCTTGCACGATATACATTATCAAGTGTTAACATAAATTTCTCCAAAATTACAATAAGGTATTTATAAATTGCTCAGCGCAACGAGCTGAACGGTAACCTCTATTCAAAGCAAAGGCTTCCGCTTTAATATCAAGCTCACTCTGCTCCATCGTTACACCGTGACGGGCTGCAAGCTCGTGAACGATTTCAAGATAAAGCTTTTTGTCAGGCTTTGCAAAACGGATTGTCAAGCCGAAGCGTTCCGACAGTGAAAGAGTCTCCTGCACTGTGTCATTACGGTGAATATCTCCACCCTCACGCTCACCGAAGCTTTCCTTAACTATGTGTCTTCTGTTGCTTGTTGCATATATTACAGCATTTTTAGCCTTTGCACTGGCAGACCCTTCGAGAGTTGCTTTGAGCATACTAAAATTATCATCGTTTTGGTT
The DNA here is from genome assembly GCA_017623975.1 of Clostridia bacterium. Lineage (GTDB taxonomy): Bacteria > Bacillota > Clostridia > Oscillospirales > CAG-272 > RGIG2000. The sequence continues at coordinate 5,728 of JAGANX010000057.1, read as the reverse complement.
AAATGACAAATCATCAATAAAAATGATGAATTTAAGTGGATTTTTGCTTATCTCTGCCATTACCTTTGGCAAAAGTAAAAGTTGATTTTTTCTTATCTCAACCAAGCGAAGTCCCTCATCAAAGAAGTGGTTTGCAACTGCCTTAACAGTTGAAGACTTACCTGTACCCGCATCACCGTAAAGTAGGATATTAGAAGCACTTCTGCCTTCGATAAATGAAAGTGTGTTGTCAATAACTCGCTGTCTTTCCTCTTTGTAGCCAATAAAGTCATCAACAGATGTTTCATCAGCAGTTGCCACAGGAACAACGGACCCTGTGTCTGTAACCGAGAACATACAGTTGGCGGTAAAGATGCCATAACCGTATTTTTCAATACTTTCAAGCCTTGTTTGATACTCGCTGTAAAGGTCAACCTTATGACTATCAAAGGATGGCAAATACTCACCGTATTCCATATCAAGAGCAAAATCCTCTTTTGTAAGGCTTGCAAATTCACTTAAAGTGTCAAGCTCATACTTTACTGACACCTTTATGTTATCATTAATCATCTTTTTTGCACTGACTGCCTTTACATATACATTTGCATCTTCAAAGGCTATTCTTCTTATATAGGCGGTCAAGTCTGCACCGTGTGTGTATAGGTTATTTACAAATTCACCGTATTTTTTTATTTTTTCGTCACCCTTATTTTCTTTAACATATTCACGGAATTTTTTGAATATGGTTTTCATAAAAATACCGTTAAATACTGAAAAAGTGGCAAGGCGTGTGTATAATTCCTTGATTTTCGACATAGCTATTAAAGATTTTCTATTATTTTATCTGTAATTTCCGTTGTAGAACGTGATGGTGCGCCGTGAGCAAGATCTGCTGTTCTGTACCCTGCTTCAAGCACCTTATCAACTGCGTTGACAATTGCTTCACTCTCTTTTTTCAAGTTGAATGAATATAAAAGCATCATAGCGGCTGACAAAATAGTAGCAATTGGATTTGCAATATTCTTACCTGCTATGTCAGGAGCTGAGCCGTGAATTGGCTCATAAAGTCCTCTTGTTGAATAGCCAAGGGATGCTGATGGGAGCATACCTATTGAGCCTGTAATTTGTGATGCCTCATCAGAGAGAATATCACCAAACATATTAGTTGTAACTATAACATCGAATTGTGCAGGGTTACGAACAAGCTGCATAGCCGCATTATCAACAAGCATATCAGCACACTCTACCTCAGGGTAGTCCTTTTCCATTTCATGCACAATTTTTCTCCACAAGCGGGAGGAATCAAGAACATTTGCTTTATCTATGCTGATAAGCTTCTTGTTTCTCTTCATTGCGGTTTCATAGGCAACCTTGCAGATTCTTTCAATTTCCATACGGGAGTAGCATTCTGTATCGTATGCTTCTTCACCGTACTTGCCTTCTCTCATACCGCGCTCACCAAAATATATACCGCCTGTAAGCTCGCGCACAATCATTATATCAAAGCCGTTTGCAACGATGTCCTCACGAAGTGGGCAATCTCCCTTCAATGCAGGATAAAGCTTTGCAGGACGAAGATTTGTGAAAAGCTCCATTGCTGCACGGATGCCAAGGAGCGCCTTTTCAGGACGCATATTACCGGGTAAGGTATCCCATTTGGGTCCTCCAACAGCACCAAGTAAAACGCTGTCTGATGATAAGCAACCGTCAACTGTTTCCTTTGGAAGTGGCTCACCACACGCATCAATAGCGCATCCGCCTATCAAATATGGTGTAAAATTAAACACGTGTCCGTACTTTTTGCCGATTTGCTCTAATACTTTGACTGCGCTATCAACAATTTCAGGACCGATTCCGTCACCCTTTAACAATGCTATATTGTAATTCATAATTAACCTCTTAATTCAATTCGCCTTTTTTAATTGTTTCAATAAGACCGCCGTTTTCAATTATCTTTTGGATAAACTCTGGGAATGGTTGAGTTTTAAACTCTTTTCCTGTTGTACGGTTATAAATAATACCGTTGTCAAGGTCAGCCTCTACCTTATCTCCGTCACTAATATTGGCAACCGCCTCGGGACATTCAAGAATTGCAAGACCGATATTTATAGAGTTGCGGTAGAAAATCCTTGCAAAGGTGTTCGCAATTACCAAGGAAATACCGCTTGCTTTAATGGCAATCGGCGCATGCTCTCTTGACGAGCCGCAACCGAAGTTGTCCCCTGCCACCATAATGTCGCCCTTATTTACTTTCTTCGTGAAATCCTTATCCAAGTCTTCCATGCAGTGAGATGCAAGCTCAGCATGGTCACTTGTATTCAAATATCTTGCCGGGATAATTACGTCTGTATCTACATTATCACCGTATTTAATTACTTTACCTGTATATACCATTTCCGTTAATTCTCCCTTTCTTATATTTTATTTGGGTCTGCAATTTTACCTGCAATAGCACTTGCTGCCGCAACCGCAGGGGAAGCCAAGTAAACCTCTGATGTTACATCACCCATTCTACCAACGAAGTTACGGTTTGTTGTGGCAACTGCTCGTTCGCCTGCTGCCAAAATACCCATATAACCGCCAAGACAAGGGCCGCAGGTTGGTGTTGAAACAACGCAGCCTGCCTCGATAAAGATTTTAACAAGACCGTTTTCAATCGCCTTCAAATAAATATCCTGTGTAGCAGGGATAATAATTGCACGTACATTCTTTGCAACCTTTTTGCCCTTCAAAATCATAGCTGCTTCTTCAATATCCTTATACTGACCGTTTGTACAGGAACCGATAACTACCTGATCAATTACAACATCACCGATTTCATCAAAGGTCTTTGTGTTTTCAGGCAAGTGTGGGAATGCAACTGTTGATTTGATTTGTGAAAGGTCTATTTCATAAACCTCATCATATACTGCATCTTCATCCGCTTCATAAGCAACGATTTCTCTGTCGCTTCTTTCTTTGATGTAAGCGATCGTTTGTTCATCAACAGGGAAAATACCGTTCTTTGCGCCTGCTTCAATTGCCATGTTGCAAATAGTCAAGCGGTCATAAATTGTTAAGGCAGAAACGCCCTCACCGCAGAACTCCATTGACCTGTAAAGCGCACCGTCAACACCGATTTTACCGATAATATGTAAAATTACGTCCTTACCTGATACGTATTTATTAAGCTTTCCCTTTAAAACAAATTTAATAGCAGAGGGTACCTTAAACCAAGCCTTGCCTGTTGCCATACCGCAAGCCATATCTGTTGAGCCTACGCCTGTGGAGAAAGCACCCAAAGCACCGTAGGTACAAGTATGAGAGTCGGCGCCTATAACAACATCACCGCTTACTACCAAGCCCTTTTCAGGAAGGAGAGCATGCTCAATACCCATTCTGCCAACATCGTAAAAGTGTGTAATATCCTTATCGTTACAGAAATCACGACACATTTTGCACTGTACCGCTGCTTTAATGTCCTTGTTTGGTGCAAAGTGGTCCATTACCATGGTTACCTTTTCCTTGTCGTAAACGCCCTCAACACCAATTTTGTTAAATTCCTTAATTGCAACAGGAGATGTAATATCGTTACCTAAAACTCTGTCAAGGTTAACGAGAATTAACTGTCCTGCCTCTACCTTATCAAGCCCTGCATGAGCCGCTAAGATTTTTTGTGTCATTGTCATTGACATAATATCTATTTCCTTTCAATAGTTTTTTGCATACCAAAAAGCACCAAAAATTAATGCTTTTTGGTATGCCCACCACAAAAAGTGGTGGGTTATACGCTACATTACATAATACTCTTGCTAATTATTTATTAATAATGGCACCCTTATCGGCACTGGAAACCATTTGAGCATATCTTTTAAGATAGCCTGTAATGTTTTCCTTTCTCTTAATTGGCATCTCAGCCCTTCTCTTTGCAAGCTCCTCATCAGATACCTTTAATTCAATCTTATATTCCGGAATATTGATTGAAATGATATCACCGTCTTTAACGTAGGCAATTGTACCGCCGCTTACCGCCTCCGGTGAAACGTGTCCTATTGAAGCACCTCTTGTAGCACCTGAGAAACGACCGTCTGTTATAAGAGCAACATCCTTGTCAAGTCCCATACCTGCAATTGCAGATGTTGGAGAAAGCATTTCTCTCATACCCGGACCACCGCTTGGACCCTCATAACGGATAACGACAACGTCACCCTTTACAATTTTGCCTGCGTAGATTGCGGCAATTGCCTCCTCTTCACTTTCGTAAACCTTTGCAGGTCCTTCGTGAACAAGCATTTCCTTAGCTACTGCGCTTCTCTTAACAACGCATCCGTCCGGTGCCAAGTTACCTTTAAGCACTGCAATTCCACCTGTTTTTGTAAATGGATTTTCAACAGGTCTAATTGTCTCAGGGTCACGGTTAACCGCGCTTGCTATATTTTCTCCAAGTGTTTTGCCTGTAACGGTCATAACGCTTGTATCAAGCAAACCAAGCTTATCAATTTCTTTAAGCACAGCATAAACACCGCCTGCTTGATAAAGATCCTCCATATATGTGGGACCGGCAGGAGCAAGATGACAAAGGTTAGGTGTTTTTTCGCTGATTACGTTGACATCGTCAAGGTTAAATTCTACTCCGCACTCATTTGCGATTGCAGGTAAGTGCAGCATACTGTTTGTAGAGCAACCAAGTGCCATATCAGCAGTTACAGCATTTTTAATAGCAGAGGCTGTCATAATATCCCTTGGTCTTATGTTTTTGCGAATAAGTTCCATAACCTGCATACCCGCGTGCTTTGCAAGCTCAATTCTTGCAGAATAAACAGCAGGGATAGTGCCATTGCCGCAAAGACCCATACCAAGAACCTCTGTTAAGCAGTTCATTGAGTTTGCAGTGTACATACCGGAGCAAGAGCCACACGTTGGGCAAGCCTTGTTTTCAAATTCACAAAGTCCGCACTCATCAAGTGTACCTGCTTTGTAGGAGCCAACTGCCTCAAACATACTTGAAAGACTTGTTTTGTGTCCGTCAACTCTACCTGCAAGCATTGGTCCGCCGCTTACAAATACGGTAGGAATATTTAGTCTTGCAGCAGCCATCAAAAGACCCGGCACATTCTTGTCGCAGTTTGGAATCATAACAAGACCGTCAAAGCCGTGCGCCATTACCATAGCCTCGGTTGAGTCCGCAATCAAATCTCTTGTTACAAGAGAATATTTCATACCCACGTGACCCATTGCAATACCGTCACAAACGGCAATTGCAGGGAACATAATCGGTGTTCCGCCCGCCATTGCAACGCCAAGCTTAACTGCTTCTGTTATTTTGTCAAGGTTCATATGTCCCGGTACAATCTCGTTATAAGAGCTTACAATACCGATTAAGGGTCTGTCAAGCTCTTCTCTTGTTAAGCCAAGCGCCTTATAAAGAGAACGGTGTGGGGCGTTATGTGAACCATTTACTATTTTATCTTTAATCATTTTCTTTACCCTTTTCAAAATGTAGTGGACGAGCCAATGCTCGCCCCTACAATGAAATTATATTTATATTAGTTGTTGATAAACTTTTCTTCGTCAGCCCAGCTGTAAAGCTTTCTAATATCCTTACCAACTACCTCGGATGGATGCTCAGCAGCAATTTTTCTCATAGCATTGAAGTGAACCTGTGAGCCTGCATCAGACATATCAAGCAAGAAGTCCTTTGCAAATGTACCGTCTTGAATGTCTTTAAGCACCTGCTTCATAGCCTTCTTTGTTTCTTCTGTGATAATCT
>JAGANX010000056.1 GCA_017623975.1 Clostridia bacterium | reverse complement strand
GCCACTCCCGCACACATACAAGATTAGTGAAAAATATTTCAACTACATCTTGAGAGTTTTTAGAAAAAAAGATCGTTTTCTTGATGGATTTGAATTGTATAGCGAATGATCATTTTTAATCATTAATTTTACTCGGGTTCGAATCCTTATTGCAAAACGCAAAAAATATCTTTTTCGTAGTCTTTATACAACAAAAAACGCACTTTTGTCTTGTGACAAAGGTGCGTTTTTTGAATGATGTTTGCCTGCGGCACATGAAGGATGTGCAGACACGCTTCGCTTTATATTCCGCTTGCAAACCGCTTCACGGTAATGGCAGCTCGTTGCTATTGCCGCTTCATAGTGTCAAAGATAATGCTTCATTGACAAGCAAATGTAATTATGATATACTTTTACTAAAAGAGGTGATATTATGAGATACGACAAGTTACATAAACAATTTATCAAAAGCAGAAGGGCTTTTCTATGAATTTATTTGCTCCGTCTTATTACAAAAATTTCAAATGCATAGCCGACAAATGCTCCCACTCCTGCTGTATTGGATGGGAGATTGATATTGATGCTGATACGTATGAAAAATACAAGAAAGAGAGCTTGGATATTTTAAGCAGTATTGATACAGAGGGTGTTCCGCACTTTAAGCTGTGCGAAAACGATAGATGTCCACATTTGGATATGCATGGATTATGCAAGATAATCACCAATTTGGGTGAGGACTACTTATGCGAAATCTGTCGCGAGCATCCAAGATTTTATAACGATACACCGCGAGGCAAGGAGGTAGGGCTTGGCATGGCTTGTGAAGAAGCATGCCGAATTATTTTAAGCTCTGATAGCTATGACAGTTTTTTTGTCTTAGAAAGCTTAGACGGCGAGCCTTTACAACTTGATTTTGACCTTCTTTCCTTACGCGACAAAATTTTTGAAATTCTTAGACAAAACGTACCTTTTATGACAAGATTTAATTTAATATGCCGCGAATTTAGCCTTGACCCTCAACGCTTTTCGGATGAAAATTGGAAAAATGTTCTCTCTTATCTTGAATATCTTGACCCACAGCACAAGGAGCTATTTTTAAGCTGTGATTTTAGTAAAGAAGCAGTATATAACGAAAAAGCACTTGAACGAGCACTGGCATACTTTGTTTATCGCCACTGCACGCAAGCATATGACGAAGACGATTTTCGCGCTTTTCTTGGCTTTTCCCTTTTCTGCGTGACTCTTTTGCGTTGCCTTTCAAATGAAAATAACACAGAGCATATAGCCCGCATTATTTCCGAAGAGCTTGAATACTCCCAAGACAACACCGAAGCAATTAAAGAAAATATCCTGTGACGCACAATGCCGGTGCTTTTTCGGACATAGCCCTAATTTTTCTATATATTAAAAGCCTTCTGCACAAGATTTATGCAGAAGGTTTATTCTTATATTTTCGCTTTTATGTATTGGAAAAGCTGCTCAAAATCACCGTTTGGATATTTTGATATGTCCTCGTTTTTAGAATTTATTAGGCAGTCGGTAAGCAAAAACACGTCCATGCCCACAGTGGCTGCTATCATATCATCGGAAACATCGTTGCCAACCATTAGACACTCGCTTGGCAAAACACCTATTCTTTTTGCAATTTCCGTGTAATAGTGTGGGTTTGGCTTACAATATCCAATGTTTTCATAGGTGGTCACAAGATCAAAATCATTTGGCGCAAGTCCAACCCAGCCCATACGGTTATTAGTAGCTATTGATGGAAAAACCGGGTTAGTTGCCAGCACAACCGCTTTTTCCCGTTTCTTTAAAAAGTCAACTATCCTTTTTGACCATACTGTATTTTTTGACGCTGTCTTGGTATTAGAAAACCGTTCAATATAAAACCTTTCAAAAACAGGATAGTCCTTTTTCACCCTTTCTTCACCAAACAACTTTGAGAATACCGCCCAAAAGGCTTCTTCGTTTGTTTGACTACCGTCATTATTTATCATAGCGCCAATGCCCTGCCACATTGCTTTCATAAACGCCTCAGGGTCATATCCGCCGTTTTTCACAAGATATTCTGTAATTTCTTTAAAATACAATTTAATAAACAAATCTTGGTCAAGGGGCAAAAGCGTGCCGTCCAAATCAAACAAAACTGCTTTTATACTCATTTTAATCTTTCCTTTTTTATTGTGAGAAAACTTATTTTAAGAAAAAACGGAGAAGCTTTTCAAAAAAGCCACGCTTATAGGGCTGATAGCGCATTGGCAAATCAATCCAATTTTTCTTATTTACTATGCTTTTTGTGTGTGAAAATGCCAAAAAGCCCTCACGCCCGTGATATGAGCCCATACCGCTTTCACCAACTCCGCCAAAGCCCATATTGCTTGTAGCTAAATGTATAATAGTGTCATTTATACAGCCGCCGCCAAATTGGACACGGGCTGTTATTTCTTTAACCGCTGCCTTGTCGCTTGTAAACAGATAAAGTGCCAAGGGCTTAGGCTTGTCTGACAAAAGTGCTACAATTTCCTCAATTTTCTCATAGGTCAATATTGGCAAAACGGGACCGAAAATTTCTTCCCCCATCACCTTGTCATCCCATGTAACACCGTCCATTACAGTTGGGGAAATTTTTAGTTTTTCCCTGTCATACTCAAAGCCAAATACCACCTTGCTTTCATCAATCAAGCCAAGGATACGGTCAAAATGCTTTTGGTTTATTATTTTTCCGTAGTCCTTATTTTCAAGAGGACTTTTTCCAAATTGGCTAACAATTTCTTCCTTAACCGCCCTTATAAAATCATCCTTTACCGCCTCGTGACAAAGGATATAGTAAGGAGCTACGCAGGTTTGACCGCAGTTTAAGTATTTCCCAAAGACTACCCTTTTTGCACTTAATTTTATATTAGCGCTTTTGTCAATAATGCAAGGGCTTTTTCCACCAAGTTCAAGCACCGCAGGGGTCAAATGCTCTGCTGCGCGGCGCAGCACCTCTGTGCCAACTGCTGTGCTACCTGTGAAAAAGACAAAATCAAATTTCTGCTCCAAAAGACAGCCATTTTCCTCTCTGCCCCCCTGTTACCACCGCCACATATTCTTTTGCAAAGCACTCACCCACTATTTTTTCCAAAATTTTGGTTGTGTTGGGGGAATATGCACTTGGCTTTACTACCGCTGTGTTACCTGTGGCAATAGCGGTTGCCATAGGGTCAATTGTTAATAGGAAGGGGTAGTTCCACGGGCTCATTATAAGCGTATTACCGTAAGGGCAAGGCTTTTTATAGCTCCGTGAGGAAAACTGTGCCAAGGGGGTTTTTACCCTTTTTTCCCTTGACAGCTTTTTCGTGTTTTTAATAAGGTAGCTTATTTCCGAAAGAGCCATACCAATTTCGCACATATAGCTTTCATAACTGCTTTTACCTAAGTCCATATATAGCGCTTGTGCAATTTCCTTTTCGTATCCTTTAATCGCTTTCCTTAATTTTTTCAAGCATTCTATCCTGAATTTTATATCAAGAGTTGCACCGCTATTAAAATATTCTTTTTGAGAGGCTACAAGAGCTTCTATCTCAATTCTATCCATACACACTCCAAATCTTTATGCCTTACGGCACATATTGCCAAGTGAGTTTCTGAAAGATAGGCGGGATATTTACCGTCTAAAACCTTATTGATTCCAGCCTACTGTGGCATATATGACATATTGTACCATTTTGATGCCAAAATGTCAAGATTTTAACATTTTATCTTTTGCACACATTTGCATATAATAATATATTATACATAAATAAAGGCGGAGTTTTTCCGCCTTTAAGGTTATATTTTAGAAAAGCCGTAGCTGTTTACAAGCGCATCTATCTTTTCACCCTCAGCGCACTGTGGACACTGGTGGGCAGGATGTGAAGCATAATCGCCTAAGTCATTAGGGTTAAACACAGACCTTACAGTGTAGCCTGCACATTCATCAACCGTTGCGAAAATAGAAGAAATGCCGACCACATTGCCGCCGTAATATTTAATTGCCTCAACCGCTGCGTTAGCAGTATAGCCCGTGGTAACAGACGCTGCTAAAACAAGGACGTTCTTGCCCTTAATCATAGGTGCTGTATTGTCACGGAAAATAAGCTGGCTGCCTGTTGTATGCTCAGGAGTTACAACATAAATTGTTTGGTGAGCATTAATGCTGACAAAGCCGCTTTTAGTAAGCTCATCAGCCAAGCAGGTGCCAACAACCTCCATACCGTCAAGGCACAAGATTGTATCTATAATTGTGCTTGCATTGTAGTATCCTGTAAGCTCGTGGGCAACAGCCTTCGCCTCCGACAATCTTGACTTTTGCATTGTCACATCAATGTAATAATTAATATGGCTATGGCTTGTGGCAAAGTGACCCTTTAAAACCCTTAGCCTTAAATTCTGTTTTTTAGTCAATACTTTTATTTCGTGATTTATAGGCATAAATTTTTACCCCTTTTTATTTATTCTACCACATTTTTAATTTTATGTCAAGAATTTATTTAGTCCTCTATTACTACGCAGTTGACAATACCGCTTCTTGCAGTGCAGGCATCAATAGCAATAATCCCTTTGCCATAAAATGGTGTGTAATCTGCATTTTTGCCTACTTCATCACCCTTTTTCTCGAATTTTGAGTGACCGTAGGAAGCATGCCAGTGACCGCAAACGGTTGTTTTGTTTGGAACAATTGCATGGAACCTGCAAGCTATATCCATACCGTTATACCACCGTGCCTTGCCCCACTCTATTACATTGGCATTTCGCCAATTTTCATTATATTTATATTCTAAGCGTGGATAAAAGCCGTATGTTTTGCACGGAATCCAACCGTGAGTAAATATGTAATTTTGCGTTTCAAAATAGTCAACGCACTCAGACAGGAGCTTTTTATAAAACTGTGAATTTCTAACTCGTCTTACAAGCTCGCTTGCATTATTGTACGCTTCAAGCTCACCCATACTGCTGATTTGCAAAAGGCTGTCCCAAGTACCGTTTTGGTGATGGACCGACATACCGCTTGCAATCTCGTGCACTCCTCCGCTTGCTATTTCTTGCAGGCAACGGACAAACAAATCCTCGTGATTTCCCCGAATGTATATTAGCTTGCCCTCCTTTAATAGCTGCATCATAAAGTCAACCGTTTGGTTTGCCTCTTTCCCTCTGTCAAGCAAGTCCCCGCACACTATTAGCTTACATGGCTCCTTTTCTTCAAAAAATCCTGCGTCCTTTAACGCTTTTTTCATTGGTGTATAATATCCGTGTACATCCGCCACAACATAGTATTTCATTCCGTCACCTCCATTACATAATCAGTGTTATTCTATTATACTATATATCCTTATTATTTGCCACATATTTTTTAGATTTTCAACATAAAATTTACCAAAGAGGTGATTTTATGAACAAATTTAGGCCCTACATAATCTCAATTGTAATTTCCTTGGGTACAGGAATTTTGTCCGCCCTTTTAACAAGAGGGAACATGAATCTTTATGAAGAAATAGCCACCCCAGCCATAGCACCGCCAGCCATATTATTCCCGATTGTGTGGACTATACTTTACGTGCTTATGGGCATTAGCGCCGCTATTATTTATAACTCCGATGCATCAAGCCCCGAAATGCGGACAAAAGCCCTTTTCACCTACGGAGTTAGCCTTGTTGTAAATTTCTTTTGGAGCATTATTTTTTTCAACATGCGCTCATACCTGCTTGCGTTTATTTGGTTGGTTCTTTTGTGGGCTTTAATAATCAAAACCATAGTTGAGTATAAGCCAATTAACAAGACCGCCGCTTATCTTCAAATCCCCTATCTTTTGTGGGTGACCTTTGCAGGATATTTAAACCTTTCAATTTATCTTTTAAATAGGTAGAATCCTTATTCCTCTTTACTAAGTTGACACGCAATAGACATTATGTTATAATGAATTTAACATAAAATGAAGCTTGGTGTTTAATATGGAATTCAATGAAAAACTGCAAGAATTAAGAAAGCAAAGAGGAATATCACAAAATGAGCTTGCTAAAAGCCTTTTTGTGTCACGCACAGCTATTTCCAAGTGGGAAAGCGGCAGGGGGTATCCAAGCATTGAATCACTAAAAGCGATTGCTACCTTCTTTTCTGTAAGCGTTGATGATTTACTTTCATCAAAGGAGATTTTAAATTTAGCACAAAATGACGGACGGGAAAAGGAAAAAAGGCTTCAAGGCTTAATATTCGGTCTTTTGGATACTTGTGCTGCCTTGCTTTTCTTTTTACCGCTTTTTGCAAGCAGGTTAAGCGGTGACACCGTACAGCCATCTACTCTTTTCGGGCTTGACAGTGTACAGCTATACTTAAAAATTCTATTTTTTATTAGTGTGTCCGCCCTGACTATTTGGGGCATTTTATCCCTCGCTTTTCAAAATTTAGCGGGGGGAGTGTGGGAAAAATGCAAAAATAAGCTTTCCTTATCTTTTAGTATTTTTTCACTTTTGCTCTTTGTTATCAGCTTGCAGCCCTATGCCTCTGTATTCATATTTGTACTGCTCACAATTAAGGCATTAACCCTTATAAAGCGCAGGTGACACGAAAAGTATCGCCCATGTGACGCCTCGTTTCTTGTATATTTTCTCCCTCTTTGCTAAACTGTACAAAAAAGCAAAGGGCGGTTTTAAAGATGAAAGAAGAAACAAAAAACGAATTAAGAAAAAAACAAAGGACGGTAAATACAAGCTTACTTGCTTCAATTTATTTTTTATTATCCTTTATTGCTTGGACGGTGCTTGTTACCTGTGTTGATGTAAAGGATATTGGACCAAATAAATCACAGGTGGGGCTTTCCACCCTTAACGGATTTTTCCATAGCCTTACAGGATGTAGCATGGTTCTTTATGAAATAACGGATTGGCTTGGGCTTGTGCCTATTTTTGTTGCATTTTGCTTTGGAATTTTTGGGCTCGTGCAATGGATTAAGAGAAAATCCCTTTTAAAGGTAGATTTTGACATTTTAGCACTTGGGGGCTTTTACATAATCGTTATTTGCGTGTATATTCTTTTTGAATTTACCACAATAAACTTTCGCCCCGTATTGATAAACGGCTATTTGGAAAAGTCTTATCCATCCTCAACAACTATGCTTGTAATGTGCGTAATGATTACACTCGTTATGCAAATAAACAGGCGCATTAAAAGCACATCTATTAAGCTGTGCCTTGATTTTTTAGTTATAACATTTACCGTTTTTATGGTAATTGGCAGGCTAATTTCAGGTGTGCATTGGATTAGTGATATTATTGGCGGTGCTCTACTTAGCACAGGTCTTGTGGCACTGTACCGAGGAATTATAAAAAGTATTTAGGAATGGTATGAAAAAGATTATATTTTTAGATATTGACGGAGTTCTTAACTCGTCAAGATACGATAAAATCAGGGGACAAAATGACGGAAATATTGATGAGAGCAGGATGCCACTTTTAAAGAACCTTGTAGAAAAAACAAATGCACGCATTGTTTTAAGCTCCACTTGGAGAAGTCATTGGGAAAAGGACTGTGATGCCCTTGATGAAAAGGGCAGGGAGTTAAATCGTGTTTTTGGTAAATACGGCTTAGAAATCAGCGATAAAACGCCATTTCTTGAAAAGTACGACAGAGCAAATGAAATACGGTTATGGCTAAAAAACCACAGCGGTGAATTTGACCGTTTTGTTATTATTGACAATGAGTTTGGCGGTTGGGCGGAATTGGAGCCTTACCTTGTGAAAACAGATTTTTTAATCGGCAGGGGCTTGGAAAAACGGCATATAGACAAAGCGATAGAAATTTTGTCTTGACAAAATTAAGTAACATATTACAATTTTCGACATAGTATTATAACAGAGAGGCGCAAGTGCTTTCTCAATTCTTGTAAAGGAACTTTTCCAAAATGGAAATTGGTAATACTATGAATAACTGTTTATGCGGTCTTTTCGACAACGAATGTATTTGGCTCATTATCTTGGCTGTTATACTTCTCACCTGCTGCTGTCACTAACTAATACCTAAAAAATGAGCCACCTTCAAAGTGGCTCATTTTTATTATTTTTCTTCTCTCTTAATTACGTCCTTGGCTACGAATTTATGGTCAACCTTTGTTGTACCGTAATTAGAATAGGTTACTACACAGCTAATATAATCCTCGCTGGCTTTTACATCACTTGGTGTTAAATCTGACAAATCGAATCCGCTTTTGCTTTCATCCGTATAATTCTCCAAAAAGGAAATTATTTTTTTAGGCATTCCGTTTTCAAAATACATAATGTCTTTTCTTTTAATACCTGCTGTTTCATATTCACATGAATAAGCCTTTTCCTTTTCATCATACACTAAGTCCTCATATTTCACAAAATCAGACATTTTGATATTTTCAGGAGGAGGCATCCTGTTTTCTGTCCACTTGGTTACTGTCTTACCGTCATCATCTAAAACCTGTATCTCAACATAGCTTTCACCTTCATATTCCACATAGCATCTTTGAGAAGATATAAAGCTAAACATATCTATATTCACATACTTATTACCGGCTTCATCAAAATATGTACCCACATAAGTATAGTCCGCAAACATGTCAAGATTTACATAAGGGTCAAAAGGCTTTAAATCAACACTCGAATTTATACTGTTTGTAAATATTGTAATTAAGCTTCCAATCGTGTGAGAAAAACTCACTTCCCCTGAAAATAAGTTGCTCGGTGGTGTATAATCGGGTGGCATATCAGCGGGACCTATGAAAGAGCCGGCAACAGTGCTGTCAACATACTCGTTATCAAAGCTATTAACAGAGCTTTCAACAGTGCGCGCCTTTGAGCTGCCTATGGTGCTTGATGTTGGCGTGTCTATTGTGCTGTTTGAGCCTGTTATAGCTTGACCTTGTGAGCTTGTATCAGCATTACTATCCTTGTCATTCGGCTCACTCTCGCAATAGCACACCATACCGTCTGCCTGCTTAATTACCAGTCTTTGAACCTCATCACCATAATATGTTTCTGATTTAACCGTGCAATTTTCTATTTTACTTTCAATCGTTTTCCATTCCTTTTCGGTTATTGTGTACCTTGTTGCACTACAACCGCAGGACGCTATGGAAAGCACCATAACAAAAAGCATTGCTACTAATAAAAGTGTTGCTATTTTTTTCATAGTTTTCTCTCCTTCAAAATAAGTTACCTTCATTTTACCATATTCAACTCACTTTTACAAGTGTATATACACAATTTATGAATAAAAAAAGGCAAACTTTAAAAGTTCGCCCTTTTTACACATTAGATTTAAATAATTATTCAGCAGCTTCCTCAGTTGCTTCTTCAACAGCTTCTTCAACAGCTTCTTCGGTAGCTTCCTCAGCTGCTTCTTCTACTTCCTCGCCTTCGGAAAGGAGAGCGCGGATAGAGAGAGAAACCTTTTGCTTTTCGTCATCAATGCCTGTGATTTGTGCATCAACAATATCGCCAACCTTGAGCACGTTTGCAACTGAATCAATCTTTCTGTCAGCGATTTGGCTGATGTGGATAAGACCGTCAACACCGGGAACGATTTCTGCAAATGCACCGAATGTTGTTACGCCAACAATCTTAACGGATGCAACAGAGCCTTCGCTGTATTGGTTCTTAAAGATTGTCCAAGGATTTTGGTCATCTGTTTTGTGACCCAAGGAAATTCTGTTAGCCTCCTTGTCAAAGGACTTAACAAATACCTTAATTACATCGCCAACCTTAACAACCTCGTTTGGATGTTTAAGTCTCTTCCAAGAAAGCTCTGTAATATGTACAAGGCCGTCAACGCCGCCAAGGTCAACAAATGCGCCGTAGGATGTAAGGCTCTTAACAGGACCCTCAAATTCAGCACCCTCAGAAAGGTTAGCCCAGAATGCTTCCTTAGCTTGCTTCTTCTTTTCGCTGAGAACTGCCTTGATAGAAGCGATTGCACGGCGTCTGTCCTCTTTAATTTCAACAACCTTAACCTCTTGTGTTGTGCCAACCAAAGCGGACATATCACCGTCCTTGGCAATACCTGTCATAGAAGCAGGAACGAATACATCAACACCTTCAATAGAAGCGATTACGCCGCCCTTTGTAGATTTTGTGATTTTTGCATTAACGATTTCTTGGCTTTGTGCATAGTCAACAATCTTTTGCCAGTTCTTAACAACGTCAACCTTTTTCTTTGAAAGGATAGCGATACCGTCAACATCACTCTTGCTGATAACGGATGCCTCAACAGCATCACCGATTTTGAAGATTTCAGAAAGCTTAACATCGTTGGAGTCTGTAATTTGGTCTCTTGTGATTACACCTGTAAGCTTATCGCCAAGGTCGAGGCTGATTTCATTTTCGGAAATAGCCATAACTGTACCGGTAACTGTTGCTCCTACATATATTTTCGCTTTCTTAGCATACTCCTCTTCGAGGAGCTGTGCAAAGTTTTCGTTTAAATTTTCCATGTTTTCTTTTACCTCCTGTATTATACTGTCGGGAGTGGAAGCACCCGCAGTTATACCAATATAATTTGCGTGCCTTATTTTGTCAAACAGCACCTTGTTTTCTTCTGCAAGAACATCCTCAAACGTTTCTATCCAAAAGGTGTCGGGGCAATGATTTTTGCAAACCTGAACCAGCTTGGATGTGTTAGAGCTGTCCCGCCCGCCAATGACAACCATAAGGTCACACCTGCGTGAAAGCTCCATGGCTTCTGTCTGTCTTTTTTCAGTCACACTACATATTGTATCAAATATTTTCGCATTTGTACAGTGTTTTTTGATAATTTTTTCACTTTTTTCCCACTCTGACAATTTTTGTGTGGTTTGGGAAGCTATATTTACGCAAAAATTTGACAAATCGTGAGTATTTAAATAGCTTTCAAGCTCGTCTGCTGACAGAAAAACGCGTCCTTGATTTTTCACATAGCTCATAATGGACTTAACCTCAGGATGCTCTGCCTGACCCATTAGGAAGAAGATTTCCTCCTTGCCCGAGTTTTCCTGCGCAATTTTATGTATTTTCTTAACATACGGGCAAGTACAGTCAATGAGGCGAAAATTTTCGCTCTTTTCCGCACACTCCGTAAGCTTCTTTTGTATGTCATCTTCAATTCCGTGTGCCCTTGTAACGATGGTTATTCGTGTGCCCTCCAATGCCTTTTCAAGCAAGGCTACGGCACCGTCAACATCCATTACAGAAACACCATTTTCCTTCAAAAAATCATTGTACTGGTCGTTATGTATCAGCTTGCCAAGAGTACAAATAACGTCACCCTGTGTCTTATTTTTAATAAGCTCCTCTATTGTATCGGTGGCACGTCTTACTCCAAAGCAAAAGCCTGCGTTCTTTGCTACCTTTATCATTTCTTCTTTTTCTTTTTATCCTTTTTTGCTTGCTTTTTTGCTTGCTCCTTCACTTCTTCAAGGTCATAAAGCTCTATAACCTTGGAAAATGCAAATTCCGTTATTTTTTCGTATCTTTCACGGGAGGAGCCCTCAAATTTTAAGTCCTCGGGTGGAATATAGTCACCTAATATAAACTTGTTTCTGCTAAAAAACCTAACCCTGCCCTTTTTGTTTTTTATGCAAACGGGCAAAATGCCAACGCCGGACCTTTCAGCAAACATACCTATGCCGCTTTTAAGCTCCGTGTCCCTTGGGTGAACATAAGGGCAACGTGTTCCCTGTGGGAAAATAGCGATACTCTCCCCGCCTTTTAGTATATCAAGGGTCAAGCGCATAGCGGCTATATCTCCTTTTTTTCTGTCAATTGGGAAGCCGCCCATAGCCTTAACGAACCAGCCCACAAGAGGAATTTTAAAGACCTCCTTTTTTGTCATACAGCGCATTTGACTTTTCAAGGAAACAAGCACCATAGGACCGTCCATCATTGATGTGTGATTGGCACAAACGATAAAGGGCTTATCAAGCGGCTCCTTTTCACGGTTGATGACCTTAACACGCCATAAGCGTCTGTACAGCCAGCCAAACATTCCCTTCATTACCCTGTAAAATTTATTCATATGCTCACCTTACTCTTTATGATTTCAATAACCTTTTTCACACTGCCTTCAACATCATAATCGGAATTATCAAAGATAACAGCATCGGAAGCAGGCACACAGGGTGCGGTTTTTCTTGTGGAATCGTTTTTATCTCTTTCGATTATGTCAGCAAGCACGGATTCAAATGTACAATTTTCACCCTTTGCGCTAAGTTCAAGAAAACGGCGTCTTGCACGCGCCTCGGGAGATGCCACCATAAATACCTTAACCTCAGCATCAGGCAAAATAACGGTGCCAATGTCACGTCCGTCCATAACAACGCTGTTTTTTGCGGCAATATCCCTTTGTGTATTCAAAAGGAAAGCTCTTACCTGGGGAATTGCGGAAACGGCAGAAGCGTACATAGCAATTTCCCCTGTGCGAATATTGTCACCAACCCTTTCTCCATTCAAGGTGATAACCTGCTCACCGTCCTTAAACTCCATATTTAAGCTAATTTCGGGAAGGGATGAAATAACACCCTCTGTATCGCTTTTATCTAAGCCCTTTCTCTTTACATAAAGACCGATAGTGCGGTAAAGCGCCCCCGTGTCAACGTAAATTATTCCAAGCTCCTTAGCAAGCGCCTTAGCAACTGTGCTTTTTCCTGCTCCGCTTGGTCCGTCAAGTGCAATTTTCATATATTTGTCTCCTAAAAATTATTTTCAAGCTTTATTTGAATTTAATCTTGCCATGCGGCGTGCTGACCTGCTAATGCGCCTGTGGAAAATGCAATTTGCAAATTGTAGCCGCCTGTGTATGCATCAACATCAATAACCTCGCCTGCAAAGTATAGCCCCTTTACAAGCTTGGACTCCATAGTAGATGGGTTTATTTCCTTTGTGCTGACACCGCCTTGGGTGATTATAGCCTCTCTTATAGGACGGAAGCCCTCAATTTCCAAGGTAAGACCCTTTAAGACTGAAAGCAAGCCTTGTCTTTGCTCCTTGGTTATAGCATTCACCTTTGTTTGCGGGTCAATACCGCTTTTCTTAATAATAAACGGAATGATTTTTGAAGGAAGCAGCCCTCCGAGGGCATTTGCAAAATCACGGTTTAGCTGCTTTGAAAAGTCGGAAAGAATTCTATTATCAAGAGTTTTTTCGTCAAGGGCAGGCTTAAAATCCACAAGGGCGGAATACTTGCCCCTTTCCATTTTTGCCATATGGCAAGAGGCGGAAAGCACCAAGGGTCCGCTTAAACCGTAGTGGGTAAAAAGCATTTCCCCCATTTCCTC
Source organism: Clostridia bacterium (assembly GCA_017623975.1). GTDB lineage: Bacteria > Bacillota > Clostridia > Oscillospirales > CAG-272 > RGIG2000. The sequence goes on along the minus strand of JAGANX010000056.1, from coordinate 10,351 downwards.
AAAAACTATCTTGCCCGTTTGGTTATTTCTGATTTTCAAGGTTACATTTTTTAGAGAAACCCCCATAATTATAGACACGTCCTCCACCGTTTCAAGGGGAACTAAGGAAGGGACTAAGGGAGTTACCGTATGATTTTGAGCCTTAGCAAAGCGATAGCCGTCACCGTCCGACCCTGTTGTAGGATAGGAAATGCCCCCTGTGGCAACTATGACACTGTCAAACTCATATTTGCCCTTATGGGTTTTAACCGCACGTATTCTCCCATTTTCGCTTAAAAGCTCAGTTACACATTCAAATTTTAGCTTAACGCCGTAGCTTAGCATACAGCTCTTTAAGGCAAGGACAATATCCATAGCCTTGTCAGATACGGGGAAAACGCGCCTGCCTCTTTCCGTTTTCAAGGGCACGCCAAGATTTTCAAAAAACGCTTTGGTGTCCCCTGTGTCAAAATTGTTAAGGGCGGCATATAGAAATTTGGGATTTGAAATTATGTTTTTCAAAAGCTCCTGTGTGTCGCAGTCGTTTGTTACGTTACATCTGCCCTTGCCTGTAATAGCAAGCTTTTTGCCCACACGGTCAGTTTTTTCAAACACCGTAACGTCAGCACCGTTTTGGGCAGCATATATAGCAGCCATCATCCCGGCAGCGCCTGCGCCTATTACTGCAATTTTCCTTTGTTCGTACATATCTTTCCTTTTCTCATTTCACAGGGTGAAATATATGGTTAAAAACGATATTGGGCAAGCCCAACGATATAGGCTAACTCCAACGATATTGGCTAACGCCAACGATATTCTTGCCTTTGGCAAGAGTGAACACATCAGCTTTGCAAGATGTGTTTATAACAAGCCCTTTTCCTTCTTGTATGCAATAAATTCCTCATAGGTGCCGCTGAAATCAAGCATGCCGCCGTTTGGCAGAAGTTCAATTATACGGTTGGCAACCGTATTTACCGTTTCATAGTCGTGGGAGTAGAAAATAATATTACCCTTAAAATCGCTAAGACCGTTATTAACCGCGGTGATAGATTCAAGGTCAAGGTGGTTTGTAGGTTGGTCAAGAAGCAAAAAGTTAGAGCCGAAAAGCATCATACGGGAGAACATACATCTTGCCTTTTCGCCACCCGAAAGAACGCTTACCTCTTTAAAAATGCTGTCTCCCGAGAAAAGCATTCTGCCAAGGAAGCCACGCAAATAGGTTTCCGTTTGGTCCTTTGAATACCTTCTCATCCAATCAAGGATAGAGTCATGACAGCCCTCAAAGTATTCAATATTGTCTTTTGGGAAATATGATTTTGAAATACTAACGCCCCATTTGAAGGAGCCGCCAAAATCATTATCCTCCTCCATTAAAATTTTAAAGAAGGAGGTTACCGCAAGCTCGTTACCGATTAAGGCGATTTTTTCGCCCTTGCCCACCATAAATGAGATATCCTTGAACAAAAACGCCCCATCCTGTGTCTTGGAAAGGTCCTTAACCGTTAAAATATCCTTGCCTGCTTCCCTCTCCATATCAAAGCCGATAAAGGGGTACCTTCTGCTTGATGCAGGAAGCTCCTCAACGGAAAGCTTGTCAAGTAATTTTCTCCTTGAAGTCGCTTGACGGGACTTAGATTTATTTGCTGAGAAACGGGCAATAAAGCTTTGAAGCTCCTTTATCTTTTCCTCGTTTCTCTTATTCTGCTGCTTTATCATACGCTGGATAAGCTGGCTTGATTCATACCAAAACTCGTAGTTGCCAACGTACATTTTAATGCCTGCGTAGTCAATATCCACAATGTTAGTGCAAACGTCGTTTAAAAAGTGACGGTCGTGAGATACAACAAGGACTGTGCCAAAATAGTCACTTAAAAAGTCTTCAAGCCAAGTAATAGCGTCAATATCAAGACCGTTTGTAGGCTCGTCAAGTAAAATTATATCCGGGTTACCAAAAAGGGCTTGTGCTAAAAGCACCTTAACCTTTTCGCTTTCCAAAAGGTCGGACATTTGGGAATAAAGCAAGTCCTCACTAAGACCTAAGCCTTGGATAAGCTTGGATGCATCACTTTCCGCCTCCCAGCCGTTCATCTCCGCAAATTCCCCTTCAAGCTCGGATGCGCGGATACCGTCCTCATCAGTAAAGTCGTCCTTCATATATATGGCGTCCTTTTCCTTCATAACGGAATAAAGGCGTTCATTACCCATAATAATGGTGTCAAGCACCGTATATTCATCGTAAGCAAAGTGGTTCTGCTTTAAAACGGACATTCTAATGTTTTCGGGAATGGAAACATCACCCTTAGTTGGCTCTAACTCCTTACAAAGTATCCTTAAAAAAGTACTTTTACCTGCACCGTTAGCACCGATAACGCCATAGCAGTTGCCGGGAGTAAACTTTAAATTTACATCCTTAAAAAGCACCTGCCCGCCAAAATTAAAGGTTAAATTGTTTACTGTAATCATAATAACATTCTCCACATATCTCTCATACCGTTCATAATGTGTCATTCCTGTATGTACCGACCATCAACGCTGACAGAAAATGACCAATCATCATAATTCTTGTAATTTTTCACCAAACAATCCATGGCATCTTTTGCTTCTTCACTCATTGCATTTTCTAGCAAACAGCAATTCACATCCATATTAAATGATGTAGAATGAACATCTTCATGCGAAAATAATTTATATTCAATATGACCATGCATATAAACTGTCTTGCCGGAAATATTATGGTCCACGCTAATATTAATCCTTCCGGAATTAGCAATACATGTACTGGACATTTTAATTTGCGTACCGGCTACTGCTGCCCCAACAGCAATTTTTAGCGCCTTTTCAAATTGGTCATCTTTCCTAATATCAATAGGCTTATTTGTCGGTTTAGGACCATTACCAGTTGGCTGTGCCGGCGGTCTTGCGCCGGGTGTCAAAATTTTAATTTCCCCGCCGCCGTGTGCAATTGCAAAAATCGCTACGCCTGCAACGACAACAACTAAAATAAAAGGACACATTGCCATAAAGAACCTTGCGACATTTATCCCAAAAAATACAAAACCAAGTGAAATCAAATAGGAAATACCAAGTGAAATTACCGTTGCAAAGGGGTAAACGGTTGAGTCAGGGTCGACAAATGCATATAAAACAGAGGAAATTACTGCCGCTATCAAATAAATACCGCCAAAGGCGTATGCCCAAGGGCAACCGGCAACTTTCCCCATATCCATTTTTAGCGTATCCATTGCGAAAATGAAAGATGTAAGCGCCCCGCCACCAATGGTGAGAACATAGCCAATAACAGTACACGCTTTTTTCAAAAGGCCCAAAGCGCCAAAGTCCTCCATCTCCAAAAGGTTGTAAGACACATACAAAAGAGTATTACCAATCAAGACCGACATTCCAAGAAAGAATGTATCACCGGTAACGCCACGAGCAGGGAAAGGAATAGTTTCCCCCGAAATCAGCACCGCTAACAAAAGCAAAACTAATTGCAAAGAACCGTGTGTAATTATCTGCGCTTTTTTACTCATATATCCACCCCCCCATTTAAAGAATATTGTACCACATACTTGATTTAAAATCAAGTCAATTATGATTTTCTTATTAATAGGTACATCATTTTTTTACTTTTTTCTGCAAAACTATTGCAATTTACAGTTATTTAGTATATAATGGATGTGTATAATTTTAACAATCGAAAGGAATGACCTTATGAAAAAGCTATTAACTTTTTTGGCGTATTGGTTCTTACAATAATTCTTTGCTCTGTTTCTGTCTTTGCAGCAGACGGTGATAATGAGGCAAGGGTTGGCGACACAGAATACGCAACCTTACAGGAGGCTATTGATGCAGCAGGTAACGGCGACACTGTTACTCTACTCAAAGACCTCACATTTGAAAGTACCTTGGCAAATGCAGGAAATGGTGTTTTCAACATTAGTAAGGATGACAAAATCACAATCGACTTAAACGGCAAGACAATTAACGTAACCGATAATTCAACCGGTAACTTCATCATCTTCTACAACTACGGCGACTTGACTATTAAAAACGGTACCGTTAACTTGACCGCTACCGTTGACCGCAGCTGGAATGCAGAGTCTGCAATAGTTTTGAGCCGTGGCGGTTATTTAACAGTTGAAAGCGGTTCATACAACCACTTGGGCGGCACATCAATGGCGTTCGCTCTTGATATCAGCGGTAACTGGTACGGTGATGCTTATGCTACCGTAAAGGGTGGAAGCATCCAAAGCTCTTACATCGGTGTACGTATGCGTATGGAAAACGTTGATAACAGTGCTTGCGGCGTTGTTTATATGTCCGTAACAGGCGGTACAATAAGCGGCGGTAACGCAGGTATTTGGGGTCAAAACGCAAGCTCCTATTCAGGCGAGAAAAAAATGGGTAACCTTGAAGTTACAGGTGGTACTGTAAGCGGTGGTAAAAACGCAATCAATATGGCAACTACCGTAAACAACAACCTTGACGTTGTTGTTTCAGGTGATGCTGTGATTGACGGTAATCTCAAAGGCACTGCAAGTGATTTCACAATCAACGGCGGTAAGTTTACAGTTGCTCCTGCTCTTTCCGACAGTGTTGTAAGCGTTTCAAACGGTACAGATACATATTACACCTCCTTGCAGGGCGCTCTTAACTCCTGCAAAAACGGTGAAACAGTTACTCTTCTTTCAGACATTACACTTACACAGGACTTAGTTGTTCCAAAGACCTCTTGCGTTGTTCTTGACTTGGCAGGCTACACAATCAGCCAAGTTGTAGAATGTACCCAATCATACAGCATGATTTCTAACAACGGTACTCTTACCATTACCGACAGTGTTGGCGGTGGTAAAATCAGCTTTACCGACACAGGCGTGGGCGATGATACTGCCAGCTGGGGCTCTTATACAATCACTACCTCCGGCAATCTTACTGTTGAAAATGTAACTATTGAAAATTTAAGTGAGCAAAATAAGGATCAAGCTTCCTTCAAGCACACTTCCTTGGCTATATTCCAATACAGCGGCTCTACAACTATTAACAGTGGTATAATCTCTACTCCTTACTACCGTTCTGTTCGCCTTTGGTCAGGTGATATGACAATCAACGGCGGTACATTTGACGGTCAGGTTTGGATACACTGTGTAAATAACACCTCAAATATGACTATCAACGGCGGTGAATTCAGTCCTAATGGCTTTGACGGTTCTTCCGTATTCGTTAACAACTCCGGTTATGTTTCCGAATTGGCTGTAACAGGCGGTACATTTGCTACAAAGATTGGTGCAAACGATATTAACGCCTTGGCAGGTGCTATTACAGGCGGTACATTCTCTGAAAAAGCTATTGCCTCTATGGGTGAGGGCTCTGCACTTTTTGCTGAGCCACTTATTAAAAACGAGGATGGCTCTTACACAGTCTCGGTTGCAATTGAGGATGCCTTTACATTCCTTGGTTATTCTATAAACGCAGAGGGCTCTGCAATTACTGCCGGCTATATTGTTGACCACGAAATTATTGCTCTTTACTGTGAGCAAAATGGTGTTACCCTTAACGACTTCGGCGTTGCCTTCGGTATCGGTACTATTATTGAAAGCACGGCTACATCCTTTGCAAAGTACAACAAGTACAGCAATTACGATGCTATGATTGTCGGCTTCGACCCTGAAAACACTGCACACACAAGTGCTATCCTCGCTATGGCATTCTACGTTGACTTAGGCATGGGCAAGCAATACGTTATTGAAAACGCAAACGGTGAAATTGAGTTGGTTGCTTATGACATGGTTCCTACAACCTCATTTGATGAGCAAACAAGCAAATAACAAGGTTCTGCGTAGCAGGCTCTTATTATGAGCGAAGCAAATAACAAGGTTCTGCACAGCAGGTTCTTATAACGACAGAAAGAGATAACAAATCGGTTATTCGCCGAAATGTTATCTCTTTTTTCTGTTGGTACTAAAAGTGATATTCTTCGCTGACGCGAAGAGTGATATTTCCCTGACGGGAAGTGATATTGCAAGGCTTCGCCTCGCAGTGATATTCTATTCGCGTAAAAAACTCGGCTTTGAACGCAAATAGGCGTCAAAGCCGCAATACCACTCGGCGTAAGCCGAATATAACTGCGTAGCAATAGAACTCGCCGCAGGCGAATAGAGTTATGCGTGGTACTCCGTTAAGAGTATCACGCATAGGGCATCTTTTATTTTTCTTTCGTATTGAAATGAGATGTGCAGTGTGCTATAATAAATATATAATGTAGTTTTTTACGGAGAAGGATATGAAAAGGATATTACTTTTAATTTGTGTAATAGTTTTTACTTCCCTTATTCTTTGCGCTTGCGGAGAATGCAAGCACACATGGAAGGAGGCAAGCTGCCAAGCACCGAAAACCTGTACCTCCTGTAATTTACAGGAAGGTACTGTTTTAGCCCATCAGTTCGCCCCTGCCACCTGTACAGAGGGAGAAAAATGTGTTACCTGTGGTCTAACACAGGGTAACCCTCTCGGGCATACTCCAACTGCGGCTACCTGTAACAAATTAGGAGTTTGTACTGTTTGCAACCAAAGTGTGGGCGAATACGGTGAGCATAAGTTTACCACACCTACCTGTACTGCACCCTCCTACTGTTCTGTATGTAAAATAGTTGTCGAGGGCACAGGAGGACACCAAATGGTTAGCGCCACCTGTAAAGCCCCTGCATACTGCTCCGTTTGCTTTTACGCAGAGGGTGAGCCAAGGGGTCACGCATTTTCAACTAACTGCGAGGAATACCAAAAATGCACCGACTGTGGCTTTATAGGTGAATATTTAACACACCAATGGCAGGGCGCAAGCTGTGAAAGTCCCGTCACCTGCAAAAGCTGTGGGCAAACCCAAGGGGAAGCCTTAGGTCACTCTTGGACGGGCGAAACCTGTCTTGACCAAAAAATATGCTCCGTTTGTAAAAAGGTGTCAGATGAGCCTATACCCCACAAGTGGATATTTACAGGCTGCTTAACCCCGAGCTACTGTGCTTTCTGCTCAATAAAGGGAGAAACTCCTCCCGGTCACAATATGGTAGATGCAACATGTGAAAAGCCCTCCACCTGTACCGAATGCTTTTATACGGTTGGCACATCCTTAGGTCACGCTTGGGTTGAGGCAAGCTGCAAGGAGCCAAAAAACTGTACACGCTGTAAGCAAACCGTGGGCGAAAGGCTTGAACACAGCTGGGAGTTTTACGAAAAAATCGAGCCCCTTTGTAACGAGGGTGCAAACATTTATAAATGTACCGAGTGCTATGAAGAAAAAACCGAAATAATCTTCCCTATCCGTGACCACCACCTTTGTGACGAAAAGGGTCTTTGCTCTATGTGTAACAGGAGATACGACCCTGAGAAGATGAACATTTCCTCAATTACCCTTTCAAATAATGAGGTTTTGAACCAAGGCATTTTCCTAAGCTCTGAAACCTCCACCAAGATTTATAAGACTATAACCCCTTATGACCTTGATATGCCCATTGTTGAATTAAACGGTGATTTATCTCGGGCAAGCGGCAGCTCCTACATTAGCGTACCGTTCACTTATTCTGACGGAGAGCTAAGCTTCTCAGCCAATGCCGATTTGAGAATACAGGGTGCGTCAAGCGCAGGCTACGCCAAGAAAAACTACTCCATTAAGCTGTATGACGAAAACGGTAACAAGAACAAGGTTAAGCTAAAAGACGGCTGGGGCAAGCAATTTAAATATTGCTTAAAGGCTAACTGGGTTGACTATTCACAGGCAAGGAACGTTGTGTCAGGTCAGCTTTACGGTGACGTTATTGCCTCCCGTGATGTTGTTGATGAACTGACTGACTTGCCAAGTGGCGGAGCTATTGACGGTTTCCCTGTCGTTATTTTCTCTAACGGAAAATTCTTAGGGCTTTACACCTTAAACATTCCAAAGGACAAGTGGATGTTTGATATGGACGACAGTGACGAGAAAAATCAAGCAATAGTTATGGCTGTTACGTGGAATAACGAGGTTGCTATGCGTAGCCCACTTGTGTATTATCCCAATATGAACTGGACAGGTACATCAGGCTGGGAGCTTGAATTTGCCTCTAACGAGGACAGCCTTATTGACAACAATACCACCTGGGTAGCGGAAAGCTTAGCAGCTCTTACAGATTTTGTTATAAATAACGACGGTGAGGCTTTCCGAAACGGTATCCATAACTATGCGGATGTTGACAAGTGCATTGACTCAATGCTGTTTACCTTCTTCATTTGCGCTGACGATAACATTAGTAAAAATATTTTGTGGGCTACCTATGACGGCGTGCATTGGTTTTCAAGCATGTACGATATGGACGGTACTTGGGGTCTTGAATGGAACGGTAACTTAACCTTCAAAGACGGTAACACCCACTTAATAAATATTCTTGAAGACACCACATGGTTTAGGTACAATCTTATGTGGCAAAAGCTTTACCTTAATTTCTATGACGAAATCGTGGAAAGGTATTGGGAGCTAAGAGAGTCCGTTTACACAATGGAGCATATTACCAAAAGGTTTGAGGACTTTGAAAACCAAATCAACCCTGTTGTGCGCGCGGCTGAAAAATCAAAATGGAGTGTGCCAAGCCAAAGCACCAACAACATTGACCAAATTCTTGAATTTGCCCAAATTCGTATTGAGAAAATGGACAAAATTTTAGTACCTAACGACTAATTTACAGAAGGAAAAAGAAATGAAATTTGCATCCCCGGAAAGCGTTGGCATTTCATCTGCCCACATTACTAAATTTATAAACAAGCTAAACCAAAGAGAAATGCATATGCATTCCCTTTTAATTGCCCGTGGAGACACGATTGTGCACGAGGGCTACTGGGCACCCTTTAATAAGGACCTGCCACACAGAATGTACTCCGTTACCAAGAGCTTTGTATCCGTTGCCATCGGTCTTTGCGAGGAGGATGGCTTGCTTAGCTTGGATGACAAAATAGTTGATTACTTTCCCGACAAGCTTGACGGAAATGTAAACGAGCATTTGTACCGCCAAACGATTAGAGAAATGCTTACTATGACAACCACCTGCTGTCCTTGCGGTTGGTTTGAAGAAACAGACCCTGACAGAACCCACCTATATTTTAACAAAGAAGGATACAGGCGGCCAAGCGGAACTATTTGGGAATATGACAGTGCAGGGTCACAGGTGCTTTCCTCCCTTGTGGAAAGGCTAACGGGCAAAACACTCTTTGACTATTTGAACGAAAGAATTTTCACCCACTTAGGCACCTTTAAAAATGCAAAAATATTAAAAACTCCTAATGGGGACTCTTGGGGTGACTCTGCGATGATATGCACCACCCGTGACCTTTACTCCTTTGCCCGTTTTGTTATGGACTTGGGTGTTTGTGACGGTAAAAGATTAATGAACGAATCATATTTAAAAGAGGCAACCAAAAAGCAGGTTGACAACCGTTGGGGCTTCCACATGAGTGCCTTCCACCACGGCTACGGCTACCAAATTTGGATAGGTGAGGAAAACTCCTTTGCCTTTGTGGGTATGGGGGACCAGCTTGCAGTTTGCATCCCCAAATACGACCTCATCTTCTGCTGCACTGCGGACAATCAAGGGAATGAAAGCGCAAGGGACTATATTGCATATCAGCTGTGGGACACAATTATAGATAATTTAAGCCCCATTCCACTATCGGAAAACAGTGAGGAAAAGGAAAAACTCTCTACCCTTACAAGCTCCTTAAAGCTTTTCGCAATACAAGGAAGCACCGACTCTCCTTGGCGTGAAAAAATAAATGGTAAGACTTATGTCTGCCCTGAAAATGAAATGAATTTAAGCGACTTCACCATTAGTTTTGAAAATCAAAGGTCAGGCACTCTTACCTATACAAAAGACGGAAATAAAATGGAATTGCCCTTTTACATTAACGAAAACCGCTTCGGTCCCTTCCCTGAGCTTGGCTATGCAAGGGACAAAGGCAGAGTGAGGACAACTGACGGACATAAATATAATTCCGCCGTTTCTGCCACTTGGGAAAACAATAAGCTTTTAGTATTCGTGCAAATAATTGACGAGTATTTTGGCAACGCCTCTCTTTCCTTCGCCTTTAACGAGGACCGCGCAACCGTGCTTTTCACCAAAACCGCCGAGGACTTTTTGTGGGGCTACGAGGGGCAGTGCGAGGCAAAATTGAAATAATATAATCATCAAAAGGGCGTTATGCCCTTTTGTTTTTTATATTGGTGAATTATACTATCAAGTGCAACAGTAATAAAAAATGGAAGTTCATACGAAACTATGGTACAATTAAGGTAACCACACACAAAAAAGTACACAAGGAGAATCGTATGAACTACAAACATTTTACCATAGAAGAG
>JAGANX010000055.1 GCA_017623975.1 Clostridia bacterium | reverse complement strand
CAAAGCAATATTTTTCGTTTTCATTAGGTTCGCCCTCTTGCAAATATGAATACTCTGTTGCCTCACCGTCTGTTACAGACACATATGTACCCATTGCAAGCTTTGTGTCCTTGTATTCGTCTGTAAATCCAACTATCTTAATCTCAAATGCAGCGAATTCAAAATTTGTCATTGCTGCGCTGATAACACCCTCTGCTGCTTTGCCGTCCTTGCCAAATATGTCATTATTGCCAAGTCTGTCCTTTAATACTGCGAATACACCGTATTTTAAGGATTTGCCCGTTACTTCCTTGTACTCTGTAATAGCTTTATTATTCACAGTAAAGCCTATCGCAATTCCGCCTGTGCCATTTTCGGGAGCTGAATAGCCGAGGCAGATGAATAAAGCACTAGCAGTTGTTTCGTTGCTTACATCGCCACAGATTTCACATTCATAGCTATAATAGCCTGCCTTTGAAAAATCAGCGTAAACCAAGTCGATAAATATTGTGTGGCTATGACCGAGCATTGTGCCCTCTACCTCTTTTGTCTCAATCACATTACCGCAGAAGCAATATGAGGTTGTTGCCTTGTTTTTGTCACATGTTGCTTCCGTTGATACGGTTTTTTCGCACAAGTGAGTTGTGTTTTCCACCGCGTTACAGAAATGTACAGTCACAGAACCGCTATAACCTGCACTTGATGCGTCTGTATCGTTTTTATTGCAGAAATAAATTGCATTAACCGCCCAGTCTTTCACGGTTACGGTTTGCATATCGCCCATAAACACAACAGTTGGCTTACCACTTGCACTTTTACTGCCTTCAAATGTATAGCCCTGTGTTAAGCTTGTAAGTCCCGATGGGAAAACAACAACGTCGTTTAATCTTGCACCGTCAAAGGTTTCACCACTCATTGTGATAAGCCCCGATGGGAAATAATAAACGCTTGGCTCCGACGGGATTTCTTCTACCGTTTTGTAGGTAAAAGGTTCACTTACAAAGTAAAGACTTGCGCACTCTTTAAACGTCGAGCCATCATTATCGCCTGAATTAATGGCTGTTAAGGCCTCTGGCAAATATACTGCCGTTAAGCTTGTGCATTTCCTAAACATACGGCTTGGAAGCTCTGTAATTCCATCGGGAATGCTGAACGCTTTAAGTGCCGTGCAATTATCAAAAGTATAACTCTTGAAGCTAAATTCGCTGACGCCGTTTTGGAACTCCACTCTCCAAAGCTTGCTCGCATTTGTAAAGGTGTTAAAGCTCATATTCTTTATAGTGTTACCGAAATAAAGCTCTCTTACGCCCGAGTCGGAAAACACGTGAGTATCACCCGAGGTTCCACCAAGAGTAACGATAGCCGGAAAGTCCAATGCTAAATAGCTGTTATCAGCAGTAGCGGCGTATCTAAATGCATTTGTTCCAACCGATGTGATTTTCGAAAAATTGTATGTTCCCGTAAGCGCAGTGCATTTATAGAATGCAGAGTTTGGAATGGCTGTAACGCTCGTCTTTTCAAGACCTGTAACGGTTGTAAGTTGCGTGCAGCCACTAAAAATGCTTGTGCAAAGGCTTACAAGATTTGTGCAGCTTGAAAAATCAACGCTTGTAAGGTTTATGCAACCGCTAAACGTTCCTTCACTGCCAGAACTGCCTATAGTTGTAAGAGCTGAGCTATTGTTGAAATGTATCGCTGTAATTCCCGTATTTCTAAATGACCTGTGATTTATAGTTTGTATTGTAGATGGGAAATATACATCACATTTTCCCTTTGTGTTATTGCTAAGTGATGAGCAATTTTCAAAAATTTGCTGTCCGCCAAGAGAAACCACTCCCTCTGCAAACACTATATCGTTTTGAGCTACCATATTTGTGCAATCTCTGAACATACTACCCAAAGAGTCTCCGGTATGTGATGTTCCGTCTGAATTAACCTTTGTAAATGTTGGAAACTTTATCGTGGTTAAGCTTTTACAGTCTGCAAAAACCGATTTTGTGTAGTTGCGTACATTAAGCGTACAATTATGCCCTTGTTCGAATATAACGCTTTCGATTGACGAGCTTTGGAACATACTCTCAGAGTTGTTCATATCCACCGACGTGCCCTTAAAGGTAATAGATTTTATAACAGTTGATTCCTTGAACAAGCTCTTTGAGCTACTATTAAATCCGACCACTGTTTCAGGAAATATGATGTCTTGAATATTATCCTTTCCGTAAACCGTGCTATCCTTAAATCCAGCAACGTGGCCATCTTTAAGATTAAAAACGTCTTCAAAATCAACCGTTTTTGTACCGTCCTCGGTAATTACGGTTACCTCGTTTGCCGCACTTATCGTTATTGCAAACAAGCACACGAGCAAAGCAACCATACAAGAAATGAGTAAAAGTTTCTTTTTCATAATTTTTCCTTTCATAAGTTATTTTTGTATTTAAAAAAGCTACTTGATAAAAGGAGTGCAGAAAGCCCTTTATCAAATGGCAAATTTAACTATTTTGTTGTACGCAAAAAATACAGAGTTGTAGCTCTGTCT
>JAGANX010000054.1 GCA_017623975.1 Clostridia bacterium | reverse complement strand
TTTTCAAGTCCGTTTTTTGTTGATCATTTTTCTCTGTTATTTGAGCCGAGAGGAGCGATGTCAGAGCCTTCACGGATAAACCTTAATGTGGTTCCCGTTAAATCTATGTAACCGATGACATCAGCAGAGAACGAGCAAGGATGGTTTGTTGTGGCAAAAAGTGACCAAATGTTATTTGGGTCAACAGATTTATTACCCAAAGTAACTTTATCTGTAAATAGGTACATACTGCCGTCATTGGAAATCGACCATTTGAATGTAATGGTGGCATCTAAAATCGATCTGCTATGTTCAACATACAATGTGTGAGTTCCTGTGCCGTCTTTTTCAAACACTAATGTTTCTTTTCTTTTGCCGTATTCATAAACATACTTTTCACCAAAAGAAAGGTCGGTACCGCCTTTACCGCAAGAGGTGAAAGGAATACAAAGGGCAAAAAGCATTGCAACCAGAGTTAAAACAGATAATAGTTTTTTCATAAGAATGTCTCCTTTTTTATTTGGTAATTAAATTATACCACAAGAGCGTGGCGGTGTCAACAAGCGCAGTATGCTTTAGTAAATTTTTGGACAAGGAAAATGGTATCATGTTATTGTAGGAAGTAGCCCATATATGATTTCAACAAAAACGGAAAAAAACAGTCCTTTTTTTGCACTGTTATAAACTGTATAATTTTTATAGGGAGGGAAAGAGAAAACTGTAGTCCGGCGATATAATACAGTTTTATATGCAGAGTTGATAACGGGCGTATTGGATTCCAAGATTATTTTACAGTACAACAATGTGTCCTAAACTCAGTACAGAGTGTAGTTGATATACACGTGCCGTCATGTTATAATCAAGGGGCAAGGGGGGTAAATATGGAATTAAAAAGACTACTTATTAAAAATTTCGGTGATATCAAGGAGTTATGTTATGTTCCAGACGACATAATGAACTGTGTTGATGAAACGGTTGCAAATGCAATTTCTTATGTATTGAACAACCAATTTGCCATAAGGCACTACAACAAGATTGCACTAAGAGAAAACACCTATCTTTTTGGAATAATTCATCATTATGAGAAGGGACGCAAGATAGTATATACAACTGAAATCAACGGTCAAAATCCCCCAATCTTTACAAAAGACGGGATGGTAATGACAGATGATGAGGTTGATAACAACCAAATTTTATCCCGCCCATACCGTGAAGATAACACCTGTGTCTTTTCCGCAAGAAGCAAAAATGAATTTTTGGACTATGAAAAATTTTTGCCGGCCTATTTTGGCAGGCTGACAGGGTATTCAAGCAGCTTTAACACGGTAATAGGCAACAGCTTATTCGTTTGTAACGCATCAAAAAATTACAGCATTACAATGGGTGACGGAAAACCAACCGTATGGAAGTCAATAAGCGGAAGAAAAATAGGACTGGTAAAGGACCTGAGTGAATGTGACAAAATCAGTGCGGAATATACAACCTTTGTTTTGATTTCGCAAATGATGGACTATCACCAGCAGTACGGCTGTAAGGGTAGGGTAATTACAAGGACACCTGTTATTGTAGATGGCTTAATTTCAGGTCTTGATAAAGAACCGTCAAACACAAGATTTTTGCTAAGGAGAACAAGGGGAGTTGCAAGACAGGCGTTTTTTGTGGAAAAGGATACATATAAAGCAAAGAGATTAATGGAAAGCCTATTAAATAGTTAAAAATGTAGTGAAAAATACAAAATATGTTAAAATGAAAAGGAGAAAAGGTATGAGAGAATTTGACGCAGTAATCGGTTACCAAAAGGAAAAGGCGGAGCTTATGCAAATATGCGATATGCTCAAAAACAGAGAGTATTACGAAAAATTGGGCGCAACCTTGCCCCGTGGCGTTTTGATTGAGGGCGAGCCGGGCGTTGGTAAAACTCTTTTGGCAACAGCTTTTTTGAAGGAAAGCGGACTCAAAAGCTACATTGTCAGAAGAACTCGTAAGGACGGTGATTTTACTGAAAGCCTTGAAAGGATTTTTGAGGAAGCAAAGAAAAATCAACCAAGCATAGTTCTCCTTGACGATATGGATAAGTTTACAACAAGCGAAAAGAGCAGAGAGGAATATGTGGCAGTTCAAACCTGTATTGACGGAGTTAAGGGTCAAGGTGTGTTTGTTATCGCTACTATAAATGAAAAGAAGGAAATTCCCGATTCTTTACTTCGTGCAGGCAGATTTGACAGACATATTAAAATGCAAACCCCAAGAGGAAAGGACTCCTACAACATTATAAGCTACTATATGGATAAAAAGGGCTTCTTGCCTGAGACCAACCGTGACGATGTAGCCAAGATGCTTGAAGGTAACACCTGTGCGGAGCTTGAAACAGTAATAAATGAGGCAGCTATTTACGCAGGCTACGAAAGGAAAGAAAAAATAGAGCTTGAACATCTTGTAAAGGCATACCTGCGCCAGCGCTTTGACTTTGATGCCTTTGACGAGGATGAAACAGACCCCGAGGAGCTTGAAACGGTTGCCTACCACGAGGCGGGACACCTAATAATGCTTGACATCATTAAGGAGGGTGCTGTTGGTCTTGCATCTATAAGCTGTCATGACGGTGGCTTTGTAAAGAGATGCGAAAGGCTTAAAAGAAGGCCTCACGAGGTGCTGGTTGCCTTGGCGGGCAAGGCGGCAGCGGAGCTGAAATTCGGCTGGGTTGCAAGCGGCGCGCAAAGCGACATTCACAAGGCGGTTCATATGATAGGTGACGGATATTGTGACAGTGCAACAGGCGGCTTTGCCTTTGCAGACACCTCTACTTACCGTGAAAGCCCTGAGTCCTCCTTCCAAAGAGAAACAGTAACCGCCGCAAGAGCAGAGGAATATCTATTCAAGGCAAAGCAAATAATCGCCGCCAATATGGAATACCTTGAAAAGGTGGCAAGGGCGCTTATGGAAAAGCGTGTGCTTCTTAATTCCGACGTTAAGAAAATCCGTGATACCGTTGTTATCAACCACATTGACGTAGCGTAAATAATTTGCCAAATACGGTGCAAGCCCGCATTTGGCAAATGCTTTGAAAATAGGAGAAATTAAAGCTTTATGAAAGCCTAAGATACGAAAT
Source organism: Clostridia bacterium (assembly GCA_017623975.1). GTDB lineage: Bacteria > Bacillota > Clostridia > Oscillospirales > CAG-272 > RGIG2000. The sequence goes on along the minus strand of JAGANX010000054.1, from coordinate 4,337 downwards.
TCCTCTTGAAGCAATTGAAAAATTAAAGGGCTACGATTGCTCTCAAAACGAGGCGCTTATCCCAAAAGAATAAAAAAATGCTATCACGAAAATTCGTGATAGCAATTTTTTTAGTTTTGCTTTGCTTTAAGCTCAGCCAAGATTTCCTTCAAAAGGTCCTCAGTTGTTGGGTTAGCAAGTCTTTCAAGTCTTGCAGCCTCAGCAGCCTCAGCCTCAGCCTTTTCCTTAGCCTCAACCTTTTCAGCAATATAAGCTTGAACTGCTTCCTTGTTAGATCTCTTAATGCCGCGCTTTTTGAGTTCAGCCTTATCTTCTTTTGTAAGAACGTCCGCGTTTTCTTCTTTGAGTCTGTTAATAATTCTGATTATCAAGAAGAGAACGAGAGCTGTTAAGAAGAAGTTGATAATTGCGGTGATAAGTGAGCCCCAGTCAATGTAAATTGAGTTAGCAAGGTCAACAACATAGTCGCCGTTTACGTCTTGGATGTAGTTGCCCGCATCGTCAACTGCCCAAGCAGTTTTAAGCATTGTAACTGCATCCTCAAAGCCCTTGCCGCCCATCATTAAGCAAATAACATAGTTGATAAGTGGTTTAAGCACGAAGTTGCTAAGTCCGTTTACGATAGCTGTGAAAGCACCGCCTATAATAACGCCGACAGCAAGATCGATAACGTTACCGCGAGTTATAAACTTCTTAAATTCGCCGAAAAACTTTTTCATAATTTTCTCCTTCCTTGAAGTATTATAAATTAATTATACTATTAACAAATAATTTTGTCAATACCGCAGCTATTAAAAAAATTATTTACAAAAGAGAAGTTTTGTGGTAAAATGTACAGGAGGAAAAAACATTTACAGGAGTTATTATGAAAAAGAAGATTATTCTTATAACATCATGCACCCTTGGTGCAATTCTTTTGCTTGCTATGATAGCGGTGTTGACCTTTAAAGCTGTTGACGGTATAAAGTACGGTGATTTTTACAGTAAAGCGGAAAAGGAGTTTTATATTCCCGGCTTAATGGACGGCTTTGTGCCACAGGGCTTTGACTATGTAGAGGAGGAAAAGGTGTTTTTGATGTGCGGCTATATGACAAGCGGCGCATCCCGTGTTTATGTAATTGATAAGGATGGAGATCACCATTATTACGTTGAGCTTTTAGACGGTATTGGCAACAAATACACAGGCCATACGGGGGGAATTGCATATTACGGTGACTATATTTATATAACAGGCGCAAGCGGTATAGATGTTTTCTCCTATGATGAAATTTTAAGCGGAGAGGTAAAGACAACGCCTAAGCTTGGTACTATTGATACAAGTAAATACAGTCTTGACCCCGCCTTTTGCTTCATTTATGACGGTCAGCTTTTTGCAGGCTCCTTCCATGACGGCGGCAAATATAAGGACCCTGAAAAGCATAAAATAAATATTGAGGGCAGAGATAACAATAATGCAATTATGCTGTCCTTTGACCTTCTCCAAACGAACAAGGCTACAAATTACTATCTATCCACCACACCAAGCGCAATATATTCATTGCCTGATAAGGTGCAGGGCATTTGCGTAACGGATGAGGGTAATCTTGTCCTTTCCACATCCTACGGTCTTTCTCCGTCAAACATTTATGTACACAGTATGGAAAAGGTAATTGGCGGCAGCTATCAAAACCGTTCAGGTGAAATGATAGGCGTTTACGATATTCCCCTTTATGTAATCGACTCACAAACCTTGGTTGGTACAATAGTAGCTCCGCCAATGGCTGAGGAATTAGTATATCTTGACGGCAAAATCCTCATAATGAACGAAAGCGCCTCAAATAAATATATCTTCGGCAAGCTCACAACAGGTAACTACTTGTTCTCATACAAGTACCCACAGGTAACACAGTAAAAGCAAATATAAAACAAAATCAACCGTTTAAAGCTTTGTAAAAGGCGTTAAACGGTTGATTTTTCTAGCAAAAACAGTACAAGATAAAATAAAGCTTTATCGCTTATTAAACAATACAATAAAATTCATTTATTGCAAGCTTTATCAATTTCGTCTTCAATTTTTTTCATAAGATCGCTAGGCTTAATACTCAATGCGTCAGCTATTCGAAAAAAAGTTTCAAGGGTTGGTTTTCGTGCCCCTCTTTCGATAGCACTTAAATGTGTTCTGCCTATGTCAGCGAATCCACTAACCACTTCTTGTGAGAGTCTTTTTTGTTCTCGTAAATTTTGTATAACTCGTCCAACGATTATGGAATCTAACATAAAATAAAGTCCTTTTTTTATTTATTGTACATAAATAAATCGGCAATCATGAATACATATGTTGACAATTGAACACAAATGTGTTATAATTTCTGTGAAAATAAAATTTTAGGAGTGTGAAAAATGGATAGATATATGTCGAAATTTATAATGCTTTTAATTGTAACGATCTTGTTGATTTGTTCATTGGCTTCATGCGGAGAGAAAAAGGGTGAAAGCGCGTACGAATTGGCAAAAAAGAACGGGTTCAACGGTACAGAACAAGAATGGCTCGCTTCTTTGCAGGGGGGTCAAGGTGTACAAGGCAACCAAGGAGAAAAGGGAGATACGGGAGCTGACGGAAAAAGTGCTTATGTGCTTGCCGTTGAAAACGGGTACAAAGGCACGGAAATTGAATGGTTAGCATCTCTTGTAGGTGAAACCGGAGCAACGGGAAGCGTTGGCGCAACCGGAAAGAGTGCATATGAGCTTGCCGTTGATAACGGATATAAGGGTACGGAAATTGAGTGGCTGGCATCTCTTGTAGGAGAAACCGGAGCAAAGGGAGATGTTGGCGCAACAGGAGCGAATGGAAAGAGTGCATACGAAATAGCTATTGATAACGGATTTGAAGGAACCCTTGCGCAATGGCTGACATCTCTTGTAGGAGAAACCGGAGCAAAGGGAGAAAAGGGTGACACTGGTGCAACCGGAGAAAATGGAAAGAGTGCGTATGAGCTTGCCGTTGGTAACGGATATAAGGGTACGGAAATTGAGTGGCTGGCATCTCTTGTAGGAGGAATCGGAGCAAAGGGAGATGTTGGCGCAACAGGAGCGAATGGAAAGAGTGCGTATGAACTTGCTGTTGACAATGGATATCGCGGAACATTGCAGGAATGGTTATCTACATTGGTAGGAGCAAAGGGAGATACTGGTAAAACCGGAGCAACAGGAGCAAACGGAAAGAGTGCATATGAAGTTGCGGTTAATAATGGATATAAGGGCACGGAAGACGAATGGATAAAGTCGTTGGTTGGCGCAAAAGGTGATAAAGGAGATAAAGGCGACAAAGGCGACAAAGGCGACAGCGGATATACACCTTATGTTGGAGAAAACGGGAACTGGTGGATAGGAACAAACGATACAGAGGTAAAGGCAGAGGCGGTAGGTATCGAATCCATTGAGATAAACTATAAGGGTCATGTAATAATTACGCTTACAGACGGAACAGAAATTGGTATTGAGGTAGAAGAAGCCGCTTGTGAACACAGTTATGAAAGTGTGAAAACTGCTCCTACCTGTGTTGATAAAGGATATACCACATATGAGTGTGTTAACTGTGGCTTTTCGTACATTAATAACTATGTGCCAAGTTCAGGTCATCACTTTGCTGATAAGAACTGTGTTTTCTGCGGTATGGAAGAACCTTTTGGAGAAATTGCAGTTGATACATCTTGGTATAATTCAGAGGAAGACGAATATGTGATTGTTAATAGAGAACAGCTTGCCGGACTTGCATATCTTGTAAATAATGGTACAAGTTTTTCTGGAAAAACCGTTTCACTTGGAAATCACATTGATTTGGCATCTTGTGAATGGATACCCATAGGAACAAATAATTATCCTTTTAACGGAACATTTAACGGTAAGGGACTGACGATTTCCAATTTAAAAATTTCAAAGCAGGAATCATACATAGGACTTTTTGGAAATGTGTCAGGAACTGTAAAAAGCTTTGTTGTAGAAAACGCTTGTGTTACTGTTGAGGATGGGGTATATAACTATATCTCTATCGCATGTGGATATAACACAAAGACAATTTCAAATGTATTCGTAAGCGGATATATTTATGCTCCCGAGTGTCTTTATGTTGGCGGAGTTAGCGGATATACCCTTGGTGCGATAACCGATTGTGTGAATAATGCTAAAATTACAGCAGATAAATATGTTGGAGGAATAGCAGGCAGAAGCGATGCTACCGGAAATGCTACATTTACAAATCTTTTAAACACAGGAGACATAACAGGCAACGACTATACGGGTGGTGTAATAGGATATGTATATGATGTTGTGTATAATGAATCAATTAAACTAACGCTGAC
>JAGANX010000053.1 GCA_017623975.1 Clostridia bacterium | reverse complement strand
TCTTAGAACGATAAATTCGTGAGCCTTTGTCCGACCTTTGACTTGAAAGTTTTTTAACTGTCTGCATCAAAGCTCGAAAAAATTCTCTACGAATTTATTCGCTCTAAGATGCAAGCAGTTTCAAATGAGAAAATAGGTTGGATTACAAGGCAAAAAAGTGTAGGCAATTAAAGAATTGTCAAGCTTTTTTAACACAGTAAGGCAAGCTATTTTCCATTTCAAACCAAACGGGTTCGATTCCCGTAAGGCTAAGCAGTGTTCACCAAACTAATTTGGCTTATACCAAAGCGGATTCCTCGGCAAAGCCTCAGAATGACAGTGCTTAGGCTCCCTCTGACGAGGGAGCTGTCAGCTATGCTGACTGAGGGAGAGAATACAAACACAAACAGTAACCGTTTATGGTATATTAAGAATTTTTTTAATCTCTCCCTCCGTCAAGCCCTACGGTTGTCACCCTCCCACGGCAGTTGGATTTAATTTTTGCTTTTCCGTTACAAAAAATACCTTCCACGGTGGGAAGGCATTTTTTAACTGTTCCAAATTACAGGGCAGTTAGTAATGTTCCAATCAAGATTCCAGCCGCTTGGCCGCTTTGGTGCTTCGCAAAAGATTGATAGCATTGCACAGCTTTTAAATGCCTCGTTTTCTATCCTTTCAACGCTTGCGGGGATATAAATCCGTTTAAGGGTGGTACAGCCCATAAATGCGCAGCCCTCTATATTGGTTATTTTCCCGTGTAGCGTCACTCTTGTAAGCGATGTGCAAGCACGGAAGGCGGATGGGGAAATAACCCTTACGCCCTCGGGTATTATAACCTCCTTTAAGCTAACGCAGTTATAAAAGCCGCTTTCGCCTATTTCACAAATACTGTTTGGCAAATTTATTTCCTCTAACCCTGTGCAGTTATAAAATGCTCGTGCGCCTATTTTTTCAAGCCCCTGTGGTAAAACTATTTTCTCAATGTTTCTGCAATAGTAAAAGGCACATTCCCCTATTTCCTTATCCCCTGTTACTGTAACGCTCGTCAGAGAAAGGGGCACGCATTGGCTGTTTTTGGAATGGTCCTGCGCGCCAAACATATAACCAAGATGGGTATTTTCCAAGCCGTCACCCACGAATGGGATAGTCAAGCTTTGAAGATTATCGCACCCCTTAAACACAGAATATCCCGAAAATGAAACTGTATTGGGTATTACAATCTCCGTAATTTCCGTGTGATTCCAAAATGCAGATTCGCATAAAACTTTAGTATCCTTGCTTAATTCCACCTTGCCACTTGAAAACAAATCAGCTCTTACAAAGGTGTGGTATGGGTTTTCCTCACTGCCTAAATACTGTCCGTTTTCAAACTCGTTATATTCAAGTGGGCAACCGTTAAAGGCTCCCTCTCCAATATTAACCACGCTGTTGGGAATACTTATTTTTTTAAGGCTACCGCAGCCGTTAAAGGCATTTTTGCCAATTGAGGTAACTCCGTTGGGAATATAAATTTCCTTTAAGCTCTTGCACCCTGTAAAGGCGTTATTGACAATTTTTGTAACAGCACGACCCTTGTATGTTTCGGGTATTACGATTTTTTCAAGATAAATGGAGTCCCCTTGGTCAACAGCGTAAGTACCGTCACTTAAAGGATAAAAGCCTAAGTCCTCACCCTCTACCAAGTCGGCAAGATAGCCAAGGCTCTGCCTTCTTCCGTCTGTGTAGGTTACGATAAGCTCACCGTTTACCGCCTCTACATTTTGTATGCCAACGCCACTTTCCCCTTTTTCTCCCTTTTCACCCTGTACGGGCTGGGGGGTGGGCTGTGTCCTTGTGCAAGCGCATAAGCAAGCTGCGAATAAAAGAGTTAACACCAAAAGAGTCAAGGTTAAAAATTTTCTCATAATAGTCCTCCCTTTATTTTGTCACCTTAATTGTAAAGCATACAGGTGTAATAAAAGTGACAAAATTGTGACAAATATATAAAAATGCATTAATTATCTTGTATTATTGGTACAAAAGTGATAAAATAATAAAAAATATTAAGAGGTAAAAAATATGAACACCAAAATATGTAAATATAAAAACAATGCAAAAAGTGCCTTTTCCTTCGTTTTTGACGATGGCTGTTATGGGGAAAGCACGGAATGGACCTACGAAATTTTCAAAGGAATTTTTGAAAAAACAGGCATAAAATTCAAAGCCACAAGCGCCCAAACCGTAAGCTTTATCAGCCCTAATATGAAAAAAATATGGGATAAGCTTTTTGACGAAGGCTATTATGACTATTGCGCCCACTCTATAACCCACTGCATCTGCTATTGCAAGAACACACCCGTTGAGGAAATGCACAAGGATGCAAGGGAAACGCAAATCAAGTTAGCACAAATGTACGGATCAAAGCCGCTTACATACGCAACTCCCGGTGGCGGCAGTGACGAATTTGGTTGGAGCATACTGAAAAATTACTATATAGCCAACAGAAACGGTAATGACAAAATAAATATCCCCGGGGAAATTGATTGGTTTAATATCGGCACATTTACCGCTATGCTGAAAAGAACAACCGAGGAATATACCGCCAATATTGACGAAATAATTGAAAAAGGCGGGTGGAGTGTCCAAGTTAACCACTGGATAACCAAAAAGGAAGAGGACAAATTCCACTCTCAATCCTATGACACCTTTGTAAAAGAATGCGACTACTTGGCAGAAAAAGCGGTGTCAAAGGATGTTTGGGTTTGCTCAATGAATGAGGCAGTGCTATATCTCCAAGAGGCAGAAAGCTCCTCTCTTACCATAAAAGACGGAGAAAAGGGTACAGAGGTTACACTTGTTTGCCCTCTTGACAAAGAAATTTATAATTACCCCTTGACCGTGGAAATTGACGGAAAGCTTTACGATATAAAGCCAAACGAAACAATAGTGGTTTAAAATGATAACTACATAACAAAATGACAAGAGGCAGAGGATTTTTTCCTCTGCCTTTTCTATTGTTGTTTTACAAGAAAAATATCTTTTTAAGGGACTCCTTAAACGGTTTTACAATTTCAATTACAATAAGACCGCAGCCTATAATGGCTAAAAATACCATTGGATAAAGTGACCAGGCAAAGCCTGTATGCTTTATATCAAAGGTAATGTGCATCAGCTGCTCTATAAGAAGGACCAGTGCGCCGCTTAAAATAAAGCCGCCGCCAAAAACGAACAGCCTTCCGTGGCGCAAATATCTTAACAGCACAATCATAGCTGTGGTAATTAAGCAAACGCCTGCGGTAATTGGCAAGGCAAGTGTCCAAAACCACTCCCCGTGAAGCTTTAAATTTATATTCCACAAAAACACTGCCAAGGTTAAAAAATCACAGGGAATAAAAACCACAGGGTTAGGCTTTTTGAACCAAAGCGGCAAAACCGCGCACACATAAAGCAGCACCACAGTACCGACAACATATCCCATCCAATCTATTCTGCCATTCAAATTCAAGTCAAGTATAAGGGCAAAAACGATAGGTATTAAGTGCAAAAGAGTAAGAATAAACAAAAGCCCTCTTATGTTAATTTCTTCACTCTTAAACGCTTTTTTAGGATATGTGGGCAACGCATCAGACTTTTTAAAATCGGGGTGGTAAACCCTTGTCTGACATATTGGACATATAGTCTGTCCGTCACTCAATTCAATACCACATTTTATGCAATACATCTTTTCTCCTTTTTTCGTTTCGCATAGCGAAGCATATCGAGTTGTGCCAAATCACAACATATGGAATTTTGTGTAACAAGATATATGGAGCTTGCCTTTGACAAGCATAGTCGAGGGATCTATTATTGTAAAGTAAGTTTTTCAAAAAATCTCCCTCCGTCACGCAGGCGTGCCGCACACAAAAGTCAATTTATCATTAATTTTTCTTTTTTCTGTTGGGGCGGGAATTGCTTTCGGCAACCACCTTTAAGCCAAGCTCCTTAAAGGTATTATAAAGCTCTCTTTCCAAGATACTGTCCTTAATGTTTCTGATTATATTCAGGTAAGTTTTTCCACCGTAGGTAACCATTGCGCTGTTATACGGTGCGGTTGATTGAACGCCAAGCAAAACGTCCACCCTGGTAACGAACTCTGCCATTTCCTGCGGCATTGTTACAACGCCCATATTGGAAAATGAGAAGGTTGACTTTTTCTCTCCCACTGCTTTAAACGCAAGCTTCATAATCATATTTTTAAGGAACAGTGGCGCTAATTTTAAAATCAAAGTATTTTCATTGCCCACGTTTGTTGCAATTCGCGCGCTCATTTGCTTTGGCGTAACCTCCAAGCTCATTTGATGATACACGATTTTGCAAATTTCCTCAAAGGTATATTCACCGTACCGTGGGTCAACACCGGGAGTCGTATATAAAACGAAATTCCTAAGGGTGTTGGAGGGATAAAGATTTCTCAAATTTACAGGGACAAGAATTTTAACAGGCTTTCTTAAACTCGGGTAATGAACAAGACTTTCCTGTATTCTTAGATTAGTACAAATCAAAATTGATACAAAGAAGGCAGTAACCGACACACCGTACCTTTTTGCCTCGTTTTTTATTTGGTCAGCATCCATTATAAAGGTGGTGTTTGTGCGGAAGCCGTCAGGCTCTGCCTTGCCAACAATTTTGAAGGCGGTTTTTTCCCACCTTGAATGCTTTACGCTTCCTGCGTGCTTATGGAAGCTGTCCTCCCACTCGCTTTCATTGGGTTCTTCAAGCCTGTCATAAACACCGTGCGTGTTTGGTACCTTAATACCGTATTTTTGGTAAAGATACTCTGCAATTAGGGATTTTAGGAATATAAGACCGCCGTTACCGTCTGTTACAGCATGGAAAAACTCCAAGGCTACCCTGTTTTCGTAAACTATAACACGAAAGGCGCATTTTCTGATATCGTCAAAAATCATACGCGCCAAGGGGTAGGGCTTTTCATCCATAATCTCGGGGGCTTTCGGTATTTCTTCAAGATAATACCAGAAAAAGCCGCGCTTTAATCTAACCGCAATTGAAGGGAACCTACGCACAGTTACGTCAAGTGCCACCTGCATAGTCTCCTTATCTATTTTTTCTGAAAGAGTTGCGGAAATGCGGAAAACGTTACTCCAATCTCGCCTGCGTGCGGCGGGGTATATTTTTGCCGCATTATCAAGGCTCATCCATTTAAGCTTTTTCTGCAAGGGAACGATTTCTTTAATGAAACGCCTTATTTTACCAAAGTCACCCTCATTTTCTTTAAGCCCGTAAAGTAAATAGCCGTGCCACATTTTAGGTGTTACTATAAGCTCACTCCTGCCGCCGCTATTTATAACACCCTCATGAACCCTTTGTGCATCGCCAAGCATAATTTCATCTCCACCCACAAAGACAAGGCAGGGGGGTAATTTATCAAGCTCACCGAGAGCAGGGGATACAAGGGGGTTAGATTTTTTCTCAAAATCATCCACAGGGTCGGGGTTTGTTAAAGGACGCGCCTTCTTTTTCCCCTTTTCGTCTAAGCCGTAAAGGTAAAAATCAGAGTAATATTTTAGCCTTGCGATTGTCATAGTCGGGTCAGCCTTGCGGTTTTCCTCATAGGACTTGCTTGAAGCTGTCATATCCGTCCAAGGTGAAATTGCAATAATGCCCGCAGGCATAACACGGCCCTTTTCTCTCAGCTTTAAGCAAAGGGAGTAGCAAAGTCCACCCCCGGCACTCTCACCGCATAAAATAATGCTTTCGGGGGCATAGCCATGGGATAAAAGATATCCGTACGCCTCCATACTGTCGTCAATAGCAGCAGGGAAAACATGCTCGGGCGCAAGCCTGTATGCCACGCACAAAACCTTAATACCGCACTTTGCGCAAAGCATTGTGGCAAAGCCCTTTGCATAATCAAGGTCACCGCAGGTATAGCCGCCGCCGTGCAAATATAAAATTATTCCCCTTGAAAGCTCATCCCTCGGGCTTATCATACACGCTTCCATATCCCCAATTAAAATGTCCTCGTAATTAACCTCACTTTTATGGAAGGAAGCCATAAATTTACCAAGCCTGTCCTGGTGCCGTCTTACTGTTTCAAGGGAGCAGTTTGCAATAAAGCCCTTAAAAAAGCTAATTTGCGAACGCAAAAATTTTGTAAACGGCCTCATTGTCCTCTCCCCCTTTTTTAATTTCTTTACTGTAATTTTAACACATATTAAGCTTATATTCAATACAAAACACCGTTTTTCCAATTTTATCACAGATAAAATAGCAAATATTTCTAAAAAAATTTACAAAACTATAATATTTTTTTATATATAATATTGAAATTTTATAATATATATGTTAAAATATGTTCAAAGACGAGGTTTTCTCGGTAATTTCTAACAGGAGGGGTATTTCGATGGCAGAGTTTAATTTTGAAATTGTTAAGAATTTCGGCACAGTTTCTGAAAGCAACAACGGTTGGGTTAAGGAAGTTAACCTTGTAAGCTGGAACGACCGTGAGCCTGTTTATGATATTCGCGTATGGCAGGAAAACCACGAAAAGCTTGGCAAAGGCATCACTTTGACAGAAGTTGAAATTAAGAATCTTAAAGAATTGCTTAACTCAATGGATATCTAATTTAGATTACATAAAGGCGGAAATAATTTCCGCCTTTTTTACATATTTTTTGGTGCTTAATTTAATAAACAAAAGGCGGAAACAAATTCCGCCTTTTGTTATTCTGCTTCTTTTTCTTCCTCTGCTTGCTCGGTCTGTGCCTTTTCTTCTTTTTCTGCCTTTTCCTTTTCTACAAGCTTTGCATCGTAGCAAATGTGACCCTTGTTTTGCTCTCTTGTGATAAAGTATTCACTTGGGTCAAAGTCGGGGAATTCCTCAGGCATTGTTGCCTTGATTGCGCAGATTGCTATGGCAAGCTGATATTCATCAGGCTCCCTCGTGGTTATTCTCTGCATCCAAAGTCCCGGTGCGGAGAGCGCCTTGGTAAGCCAATTTTCATGCTTTCCCGCAAGCATAATAAACTCGTAGCCAAGACCCATAATAAGTGGCAAAATAGCAATTTTAATAACTACTCTCACCCAGCCCCAATTTGGTATAAACATACCGATTATAACGCCAAGCAAAATCATAACGAACATAAAACTTGTGCCGCATCTTGGGTGATAGCGTGTGCATTTTTTTGCATTTTCGGGAGTTAAGTCCATGCCTGACTTAAAGCAAGCAATTGACTTGTGTTCAGCACCATGGTATTGGAAGGTGCGCCTAATATCTTTCATAAGGGACACAAGCACAAGGTAAGCAATAAAGATAAGTACTTTTATTCCACCCTCAATAGCAGCCAATGCATAGTGCCAGCCGCCTGTTGGGTCGATATCAAACCAGCCAATCATCCACCTTGTTACCTGCGTAGGCAAATAGCTGAACAGGAAAAGTGCAAGGGCAAGACCTAAAATCAAAGAAATTGCCATTATAAACACAGTGGTTGCGCCGCTGGTTTTCTTTTCTTCCTTTTCTGTGTCCTTTTTTTCTGCTTTTCCTTCTGCCTTTTCTTCCGCTATTTCTTTATCCGTGTCATTTTCTGCCGGCTCACCGTTTTGCGCCTTTGCTTTTTTCTTGGCTTCCTTTTTAGCCTTTTTTTCAGCCTTCAATCTTTCTTCTTCCTCTTCAATGCCAAGCATATCAGTTGCCTTGCCAAGAGTTTTAAAGGATAAAACCATTGACTCAAAAAAGCCAACCACACCGCGGATAATAGGAATATTTAACCATTTATGATTTGTTTTAAGGGCTATAAACTTGCTTTTCTCTATTTCAATAGTTCCGTCATCCTTACGGACAGCCAAAGCAACCTCTTCGCCTTTTTTCATCATTACGCCTTCAATAACCGCTTGACCGCCAACACGGTTCTTGCGGCAGCATAAATCTTGCTTTTTGTCCATTTTTTCCTCCATTTCGTTTTTATTTCTTACTGTCTAAGTAGCTTTGTAATATTAAGCAGGCGGACATTTCGTCAATTATGCTCTTACGCTTTTGTCCCCTGGTATTCGTAATATTTAACATAGTGTGGGCGTTTGCGGTGGAAAGCCTTTCATCAAAAAGAACAACCTCAATTCCGCTTTGCTCCTGTAAAACCTTGGCAAATGCCTGCGCCTTTTCACTCCTTGGTCCAAGAGTGCCATTCATATTGATAGGGTGGCCAAGCACGATAAGACCAACGTCCTTTTCCTTGGCTATTTTAATAACCTCCTCGGCAGTTTTCATAAAGCCGGTAGATTTTATAGTACCTGCCCCGCTTGCCAAAAAGCCGCTAATGTCGGACACGGCAACCCCTGTCCTTGCATCGCCAAAATCAACCCCAAGTATCCTTTTTTGTAACATTTATATCTCCTGCTTCCAAAGGGAATGGTATTTTTACCTACACATTGTAACATATTATATAATATATTTCAACGAATATCACACGAAAAATTGTAAATTTTTTTAATTTGTAATTGCATTTTCATTTTAATTGTGGTATATTATTAATACAGAGATAATCATAAAGTGAAAAGGAGCGCAGAATTATGAAGGGTTTATCTAAATTTTTAATGTCAGTTGCCGCAGTTGTTGGCGCTATGGCTGCAATTATCGCAGTTTTCTACAAGATTACAAAGAAGCATTTAAAAATCAATGTTGAGGTTATGCCTGACAATATTGAGGATGAATATGACGTTACAACCACGGTTGACGTAGTTAATATGAACCTCCCCGGTGAAAAGGATGAGGAAGAAGAGCCTGAAATTGAAATCGCTTTTGAGGAAACAAGCGAAACTGAAAACGCATAAATTCTAAACCAATTTATCAATTAAAAGCAAAATGGATACTGCAATGCAGTATCCATTTTTAGTTTTTAAAGACCCTGTGTCTGTTTTTCTTGATTATTTTGCTTTTTGATTTTCCTTTTTTCTTGCCTCAATTTCTTCTCGTCACTGCTTATGCCAAGAACCGCATCAACAATAACAGCAGACACACCAATCGCAAAGCCCGCGCAAACAAAGAGCAACCACATAGGGTGCCACAAATTACCTAAAAAGCCGCAAAGAAGATATGCGAGGGTAGTAAGAAGAACAACAGGCGCCGCAATCGCGCCAATTATCCTTTCAGAAACAAGTCTTTTTCTCTTAATTTCTTCCTTCATTTCTTCAATACTATCTGTCGCTTTCTTCTCCGTATTTTCTGTGGGTGTTGTATTTTCTTGGGCATTTTTGCGAACAAGAGTATCCATATCACATCCAAAAATATCACACAGCTTTATTATTGTTTCCACATCAGGAAAAGTGGAGTCCGTTTCCCATCTTGAAACAGTTTGGCGCGAAACGAAAAGTTGCTGTGCCAACTCCTCTTGCGTTATATTTAGTAATTTTCTGTAATAACCAACATTTTCTCCAAAGCTCATATAAGTTACCCCCTATGCCTTAAAATCTGTTACCTAATTTTATCGCAAAAAAGAACAAATTTCAAGCACACTTATTTCAAACAGTGCAACATTGCGTGTTACATCCTGCTATTTTTGTGTTACATTTGGCCGTTTTGTCATCATGAGCGCAGCAAATGGATCTTTAAACGGTTTTACAAATTATCCATATGTGCTATCGCACTCGATATATTTCACTTCGCTAAATACCATATATCCCTTACGGGATACGATATGCTTCACGATGTGAAACGAGGAGCATGCTGTACAATTATGCGTAAATCACCGCAACCCGTGGGTTTCCACCGTAATCTTTAAGTATTTCGTAAGATTTTATGGACCCTGTGTCGCATTTTTCACGCAAAAGGGTGTTCATAATATCGCCCTGGTCAAAACCAAATTCAATTAGCATAATACCGTTTTCCTTTAAGTAGGAAAGTCCGTCGCCGATTAAAAAGCGAATTAGGTCAAGCCCGTCAGCCCCACCGTCAAGAGCCAATAGGGGCTCTTTTTTTACTTCACTTGGCAAATTTTCTATATCCCTTGTGGGTATATACGGTGGATTAGACACGATTAAATCAAATCTATCCTTTGGCATATCTTTTCTTATATCCCCGAGGATAAACCTGCATTTGTCCGTTAAACCGTGTAAGGCGGCGTTTTTCTTTGCTATTTCAAGGGCAGGCTGTGAAAGGTCCATAAGGGTCATATCAAGCAAAGGACCGTACATTAAAAGGGATAAACCAATACAACCGCTGCCTGTACAAAGGTCGGCTACCTTAATTATGCGGTCATTCTCTCCCTTTCCTAAAACGGAGCTGTTGTCCTGTGCATTTTCCCCTTTATTTCCGTTTTTATTACTAAAATCCCACACTCCCCCGTCTGTTTTTAACAGTTCAAGGGCTTTTTCCACAAGAATTTCCGTGTCAGGCTGTGGAATTAGACAGTCCCTTGACACATAAAACCTCTTGCCCATAAACTCCCATTCGCCAAAAATATACTGCAAGGGGATGCGGTTTTTTCTTTTTTCAAGCAGCTCATCAAGCTCTCGTGAACTAAAATCCTTATCTTGATTTATAAGTAAGGACCCACGGCTTACGCCAAACAGCCTTTCAATAATTAAAAATGCTTCTGCCCTTGCATCCTCTATTCCGTAGGATGCAAGAGCTTTTTCTAATTCCTTTATATTCATTACATTAATTCACAAACAAAGTCGCAAATTTCCTTTGGATTATCAATGTCAAGACCGTTTATAAGCCTTGCCTGTGCGTAAAGAATTTTTGCATATTTTGAAAGCTTTTCTTTGTCGTTGATAAACATAAGCTTTAACTTAGAAGCAATTTCGTGGTTCATATTGATTTGAAGAACGGTTTGCGCCTTCATCATAGACTTGTCAGCCCCGGGCATTTTGGAAAGCACCCTTTCCATTTCAACGGAAAGTTCTCCCTCCGTGCTTAAAGATACGGGATGTGTGCCCAAATCGTTTGTAAATTCTACGCTATATACATCCTTGATTGACTCCTTCATAAGGTCAAGCATTTCCTTGTTCTTCTCGTTTTCCTGCTTCTTTGTGTCCTTATCCTCCTCGCTTGTTAAATCAAGCTTGTCGGCGCACACGTTTTTAAACTCCTTGCCCTCGTATTCGTGGAGCATCTTCACTGCAAATTCATCCACGTCCTCGGTCAAAATCAAAATTTCGTAGCCCTTGGACATTGCAACCTCAACCTGTGGAAGCATTAAAACCTTGTCAACGCTTTCACCCGCTGCGTAGTAAATTGCATCCTGTCCATCTTTAATTCTTCCCATATATTCCTTAAAGGAAACAGGCTTTCTTTCAAATGTAGATGTGAACAAAATAAGGTCTTTCAGGTTTTCCTTATTTGCTCCGTAGCCCTCATAAAGACCGTACTTGATTTGCGCGCCGAAGGCATCAAAGAATTTTTCGTATTTCTCACGGTCATTTTCCATCATTTTAAGAAGCTCGCCCTTAATCTTCTTTTCAATAGCCTTGCCAATAACCTTTAATTGTCTGTCGTGCTGCAAGGTTTCTCTTGAAATGTTAAGGGTCAAATCCGCACTGTCAACAACGCCGCGGACAAATGCAAAATAGTCCGGCACAAGCTCCTTGCACCTTTCTGTTATCATAACTCCGCTTGAATAAAGCTCCAAGCCCTTTTCATAGGACTTTGTATAGTAGTCATACGGTGCATGGGCAGGGATAAACAAAAGTGCTTCATAAGAGGTAAGTCCCTCTGATTTTTGGCTTATTACCTTTAAGGGAGCCTCAAAATCGTAATATTTGTCCTTATAAAAGCCTGCGTATTCTTCCTCTGTAACCTCACTCTGCGCCTTTTTCCAAAGGGGCTTTTGGCTGTTTAAGGTTTCCTTTTCGTAAACTGTTTCGTATTCGTTCTCCGTACCCTCTTTCAGCTTTTCCTTCGGCATTTCCATAACTATTGGGTATGAGATATAGTCAGAATACTTCTTCACTAAATAGCGGAGCCTATACTCGCTTAAATACTCACTGTACTTTTCTTCCTCTGTGTCGTCCTTTAAGGTAAGAGTGATTTCTGTACCGTAGTCAGCCTTTTCCGTTTTCTCAACGGTGTAACCGTCAACGCCCTCGCTTTCCCATTTATAAGCTGTGTCGCTACCGTAGGCACGGCTGATTACACTTACCCTTTTGCAAACCATAAAGGAGGAGTAAAAGCCAACGCCGAATTGACCTATAACGTCAACCTCACTTTGCTCATTATCCCTTTTAAACTCAAAGGAGCCGCTTTTTGCAATAGTACCAAGGTTGTTTTCAAGCTCATCCTTAGTCATACCGCATCCATTGTCACAAATTACTATTTCGCCCTTGTCCTTATTTACCTTAATTTCTATTTTATAGTCGCTTTTCTTTAAGGTAATACTATCATCGGTTAAGGAACGGTAGTAAAGCTTGTCAATAGCATCGCTTGCGTTAGAAATAATTTCTCTTAAAAAAATCTCCTTATTTGTATATATGGAGTTAATCATCATATCAAGTAGCTTTTGGCTTTCGGTTTTAAACTGTTTTTTTTCCATTTTTTCTTCCTCACTTATCTATTTTTAGCACTCTTGCTTTGAGATTGCTAAATTAATTATAGCACTAAAAATATAAATGTCAATACTTATTTTGTAAAATATTTTCTGTAAGCTGATGATATTTATAACAGCCCTTTTTAGCCTTACGGAAATCGAACCCGTTTGGTTTGAAAAGGAAAATAGCCACATATCCTGTGTTAAAAAGGCTTGACAATTTTTTATATATGAACAAAAAAGAGCAAGATTAAAAGGAAAAAGCCTTTTTCTTGCTCTTATTTTTTCTGTCCATATGTCAACTTCGTTGACTAGATATGCTTTCGCTACGCAAAAGCCGGATATATTGATGCTTCCCACCAATTCGATATGAGATAAATTCCTCGTTTGCGTCAGTTCCACACAAAAAAACCGCAAGGAATTTTTCTCGCTGCGTGACTGTCCGCTAAGGACATCACGCTATTATTCGTTAGGGTCGATATACTTTGAATAGGTTTTCAAGTAGTCAAGTCCTGAGAAAATTGTTGTTATAATTGTGGCAAACAAGAATATATAGGATGCTATCCAAAGGGTATTTAAAATTCTGCCCTCAATAAGCATATACTCAATAATTACAATTACAACTGTAACGTCCTGAACAACTGTTTTTGCCTTGCCAAACATTGATGCGGCTACAACGCCAACCTCAGTATTTGCGCACACAAGGCGAAGTGAGGTTACCATAAGCTCCCTTAAAAATACAATTGCGCAAGTCCAAACAAGCATGCTTTGTAAGGGTGTTACCTTAACCGCTAAAACAAGGAATGAGCTGAAAACAAGAATTTTGTCAGCCACAGGGTCCATAAATTTACCGAAGTTTGTTACTAAATTATATTTTCTTGCTATATGTCCGTCAAGAAAATCGGTGCCCGCCGTTACAACGAAAACCAAAACCGAAACAATTCCCTTTACAACCATATCGGGAATATATAGCATACAAATTATAAACACAGGCACTAAGCAAATTCTTAAAAGAGTTAATTTGTTAGGCAGGTTCATTTTCTTTTTCTTTTGTTCCATTTGAAAACCTCTCTAATTATTGATAGCTTTGCCGCTTAAATCGTAATCATCCAAGGTATCTACTATTTCCACCTCTACAAAATCACCCACCCTGTGTTTGATTTTTGAGAAGAAAAATACCTTACCGTCAATATCAGGTGCATTTTGGTAGGTCCTGCCAAAATAACATTCGGACACAGGGTCAAAGCCCTCGCAAAGAACCGTTTGCACCGTGCCGATATGCTTTTTGGAAATTTCCTCAATTACACTTAGCTGCTCACGCATTATAATATCGTATCTATCCTGCTTTACTTGCTCGTCTATTTGCCCGTCAAAGCTGTATGCAGGTGTCCCTTCCTCTCTTGAATAAGGAAAGGCTCCGAAATTATCAAATTTCGTTTCCCTTACAAACTCGCAAAGCTCTGTAAATTCTTCCTCCGTTTCCGTTGGGAAGCCGACAATTGCGGTTGAACGGATAGCCATACCATCAACCAAACGAAGCTTTTTTATAACCGAACGCACAAGCTCCCCGTCCCCGCGCCTGTTCATTTTCTTCAAAATTCTTGAATTTATATGCTGAACGGGTAAATCTATATACTTAACAAGCTTTTCGTTAGTCTTAAATTCCTCTATCAGCTCGTCACTTATCTTGTCGGGATAGCAATAAAGCACCCTTAACCATTTCACATCAGTTTCAGTAGCTAACCTTCTTAAAAGCGTGTGCAGACGGTATTCTCCGTACAAATCAATTCCATAGGCTGTGGTGTCCTGACCTATAATAATTAGCTCCTTAACACCCATTTCAACAAGCTCCTTTGCTTCCTCTATAAGCTCGTCTATGGGACGGGAACGGAATTTTCCCCTTATATAAGGTATAGCACAGTATGTGCAAACATTATTACAGCCCTCTGAAATTTTAAGGTATGCGAATGCATCTGACGGAGTTGTTACAATTCTGTCCCCACCAAGCTCTACCGTATTTTTATCAAGATATTCAGAATACCTTTTGCCCTTTTCAATTTCCTTAACAGCCTTAACTATGCTGTGCACGCTGCCTGTACCGAGAACCGCATCAACCTCATTAAATTCCTTTAAAATTTCATCCCTGTACCTTTCAGCCAAGCAGCCTGTTACAACAATGCCCTTTAAATTACCGTTTTCTTTAAGCCACGCAATATCCAAAATATTGTCTATTGCCTCCTTTTTTGCGCTTTCTATAAAGGCGCAGGTGTTTATTACGATAATATCGGCATCCGTTTCCTCAGGGGTGATTTCATAGCCGTTTTTAGAGAGCTCGCCAAGCATAACCTCAGTGTCAAGCAAATTTTTTGGGCAGCCAAGGGAAACAAAACCAATTTTACTCATTGTCCTTACCCCTTGTTACAATGGTAAGCGCGCCCTTAATCTCGCTGAAATTGTATCCATAGCGCATAAGCGCACCCATCATCTTCTTAAAATCCTCTGACTGAACGGACGGTAACGGCATAAACTTATTTTCTACGATATACGCACAGTTTTGTGCAAAATCAACCTCTTTAAGCTCATTTTGTACATAATCGGTAACGTCCTCACGCAAATACCCTTTTGTTACAAGCTCGTTTATAATCTTTATTTTTCCGTATTTTTTCTTTAAATATCCGTCACAAAGAAGTCCTATTTGCTTTTTCTCGTCAATATAGCCCCTATGCTCCATATACAAAGCCATATTTTTGCAAAGTTCATATGAAAAGCCTTTATTTTGAAGCTTCATAATGAGAGATTTTTTGTTGTTTTCTCCGCAAGAAAGGATAGAAAATGCAGCACGGCGGGCGTTGTCAAAAAGCATTTCCTCACGGATTTTCAAAAACCTCTTATCATCAATCATTTCCCCTTCATCTATTTCAAACCTCTCATACTGCTCCTCGGAAACAAGCATTTCAAAATTTGTACCCATAGTTGATTTTATGCAGAAAACTCTGCCCGTGGGGGTCTTTTTTATTTTCTCTACAATATAGTAAATTTCTTTTTCCATAATTCCTTTATTTTAGTCCAAGTTCAAAGAATCCAAATCAAATTCGTCTGAGTCAAAATCAAGCTCATCGTTTTCTATTTTTGCGCCACCTGCAATGCGTGACATAATTTTGTCTTCAAGCTCCTTCATAAGCTCCGGATTTTCCTCAAAATACTTTCTTGTATTATCCTTACCCTGAGCTACCTTTTGTCCCAAATAAGAGAACCAAGAGCCGCTTTTTTCAATAATACCAAGCTCAATTGCCACATCCATAATTTCAGATGCCTTAGAAATACCTGAGCCGTAAAGAATATCAAACTCTGCGGTCTTAAAGGGTGGTGCAACCTTGTTTTTAACAACCTTACACTTTACGTGGTTACCGTATGCATCCGTACCGTTTTTAAGCGTATCTGCCTTCCTTACCTCAATTCTTACGGAAGCGTAGAATTTAAGGGCGCGGCCGCCTGTTGTGGTTTCAGGGTTACCATACATAACGTTCAGCTTTTCACGAAGCTGGTTTATAAAAATAACTATACAGTTAGTCTTTGAAATAGCACCTGAAAGCTTACGCAGCGCCTGTGACATAAGCCTTGCCTGTAAGCCCATATGGGAATCTCCCATAGAGCCCTCAATTTCCTGCCTTGGAACAAGAGCCGCAACAGAGTCAATAACTATAATATCAACAGCGCCTGAGTTTACAAGCTTTTCTGTAATTTCAAGGGCTTGCTCTCCGCTGTCAGGCTGAGAAACAAGAAGCTCGTCAATATTAACGCCGATTGCCTTAGCATAAACAGGGTCAAGGGCATGCTCTGCATCTATAAATGCAGCAGTGCCGCCAAGCTTTTGCGCCTCAGCAACCGAGTGCAGCGCAACCGTTGTTTTACCTGATGACTCAGGACCGTATATTTCAACTATTCTACCGCGGGGGAGTCCGCCAATTCCAAGAGCTAAGTCAAGGTTTAAGGAGCCTGTGGAAACGGAGCTTATTTTCATATCCGCTGAGTCCCCAAGCCTTCTTATTGCTTCCTCACCGCAATCCTTTTTTATCTGACTTAAAGCAGTTTCCAGTGCCTTCTTTTTGTCCTCTGCTGTTTCAGGCGCTGCTGCTTTTGTTACTTTAACAGCCTTTTTTGCCATTTTATTTTTCCTTTCGCTTTTTTAACTTACCGAAATTAAACGGTATATCTGCCAAGCAGCTTTTAACAGGTGGAGCTATACAGTCGCCAGCCGTTTTCTTCAAGAGCCAGCTCTACCTCCACTAAAACTGTTTTTATTTCTCCGTTTTCTTCCCTTGTGCCCTCTATTGTAGCCTCAATGAATTTAGAGGAAGAATACGTTATATTTATGGTATCGTAATTATACTGAGTTAAGCACTCAAATGGGTACTCATACTTTTTGTTTATATAAAGCCAATCGTCATCTGCCAAAACCATATACCTTGCAAGAACGGAGTTTTGGTTTATTTCACTTTGAACCCCCTTAAATGCCATATCTATTATGGAATTTGCCTCATTCAAGGTGAAAACCGCCCTTGTTTCTTCAACAAGCTTACTCTTTAACACAAATTTTTCCGTTTCTATAACAGGCATATAAATATCGTTTGGGTTGCCTGTATCCCTATATTCCATACCCTTTTTGCCAAAATAAATTTCGTTTAACACGACGGAACGGGAAACCAAGTCCTTAACAATAGCCTTTGCTTCCTCCTCCTCAGGACCCTTACAGCCAACCATACTAACAGCCAAAAGGGCTATTAGTATAATTGACATTGATATTGCAAAAATTCTTTTTACCATATCTTATTCCTTGTCCTCTTGCTTGCTTTCAGAGGCTTCGTTTAAAGATGCATTATTTTCGCCCTGTACTGCGTTTTCGCCCTGTGTTGCTTCTATGGTTTCTTCTGCAATTTCTTCTTTTTCTTCCTCTTTGTCAGCAATTGTGATGTTGGCAACGATAGCGCCCTCATCAAGCTTCATTACCTTAACACCTGAGGTAGAACGCTTATAGGTTGGGATATCCTCTGTTGCTGTTCTTATAATAGTACCCTCGTTTGTGATAACCATTACGTCGTTTGTATCGTCAACACAAGCAACGCCTGCAAGCTTACCTGTCTTGTCACTGATATTATGAATAATAACACCCATAACACCGCGGTTTCTCGCCTCAAATTCAGAGAATTCACTCTTTTTACCGTAGCCGTTTTCTGTTATTGTCAAAAGCTTCTTGCTTGCATCAACTATAACAACACCGCAAACAGAGTCACCCTCACGAAGGTCAATACCGCGAACACCGCGGGCTGTTCTGCCAACAACTGAAACCTTGTTTTCGTGGAAGCGTGCCGCATAACCGTTCTTTGTACCGATAAGAACGTGGTTTTCTCCCGTTGTGTGACCAACGAAGATAAGCCTATCCCCATCGTCAAGATTAATGGCAATCTTACCGCCCTTACGCTGATACTCGTATTCCATAACAGAGGTACGCTTAATAACGCCCTTTTCTGTTACCATTGTTAAATATTCACCCTCACAGAATTCAGGCAGGGCAATCATAGCCGTTACCCTTTCGCCCTTTTCAATTTCTATGATGTTAATTAGGTTAGAGCCCTTTGCGGTTCTTGAAGCCTCAGGAATTCTATAAACCTTACGGACAAAAATCTTACCGTTATCGGTAAACATAAGAAGATGTGCGTGGGAGTTTGCAACAAGCACCCTTTCAATATAGTCCTCTTCCTTTGTTTGCATAGCAATAAGACCCTTACCGCCACGCCTTTGAGCTGAATATGTGTCAGCCGGCAATCTTTTAATATAGCCTGAATTTGTAAGTGTAATTACACACTCGTGTCTTTCAATCAAGTCCTCAATATCAATATCGTCATCGCTGTCAATAATTTCCGTGCGCCTGTCGTCAGAATACTTTCTCTTGATTTCCAAAAGCTCTGTCTTAATAATTTCTTTAATTTTATTCTCGTCAGCCAAAATGCCCTTTAACTCAACTATGGTTGCGTGGAGCTTTTCAAGCCTGTCCTCAACCTTTTGTCTTTCGAGACCTGAAAGCCTGCCAAGGGTCATTTCAACAATTGCCTGCGCCTGTGCCTCTGTAAAGCCAAAGCGTGCAATTAAGTTTTCCTTTGCCTGTGGTGTGGAGTCTGATGCTCTGATTATAGAGATAACCTCGTCAATATTGTCAATTGCGGTTTTATAGCCCTCATAAATATGCGCCTCAGCCTCTGCCTTTGCAAGGTCGAATTTTGTTCTTCTTCTTATAACGTCCTCTTGGAACTCTATGTAATTAAACAAAACATCTTTAAGTCCCAAGGTTTTCGGCTCACCCTTTACAAGAGCAAGCATATTTATAGCGCAGGTATCTTCAAGCTGTGTATTTTTGTAAAGCTGATTTAAAATAACCTGTGGATTTGCGTCACGCTTATATTCAATTACAATTCTCATACCCGCACGACCGCTTTCGTTACGGATATCTGTAATTCCCTCAATTCTCTTGTCCTTAACAAGATTAGCCATTGACTCAATAAGCATTTGGCGGTTTACCATATATGGAATTTCCGTTACTACAATGCGCCTGTGCTCCTCCTCAATAGTAGCCTTAGAACGCACCTTAACCCTACCGCGACCTGTGGTATATGCATCTATAATACCCTTTTTACCGTAGATTGTTGCATATGTTGGAAAATCAGGACCCTTTACGTATTCCATAAGGTCAGAAACCTCACACTCAGGATTCTCCATTAAGTATATAGTACCGTCAATTACCTCACCCAGATTGTGTGGGGGAACGTTGGTAGCCATACCAACCGCAATACCAACCGAGCCGTTTACCAAAAAGTTAGGAAAACGTGATGGCAATACCGTTGGCTCCTTACGAGAATTATCAAAGTTAGGTGTAAAATCAACTACATCCTTTTCAATATCTCCCATAAGCTCATTTGCAAGCTTAGACATCCTTGCCTCTGTATAACGGTATGCGGCAGCACCGTCACCGTCAACGTTACCGAAGTTACCGTGACCGTCAACCAATGGATAACGAAGTGAGAAGGGCTGCGCCATTCTTACCATAGTACCGTAAACGCTTTGGTCACCGTGTGGATGGTAACGACCAAGCACGTTACCGACTGTGGTAGCTGATTTTCTAAACGGCTTGTCGCTTGTTAGGTGGTCCTCATACATAGCGTACATAACACGCCTTTGACCGGGCTTCATACCGTCACGAATGTCAGGTAATGCACGGCTAACGATAACACTCATTGAATATTCAAGGAATGCTTCCGGAACTCTTGATTCAATAGTTCTGCCAACTATCATCTGCTCTATATTTTCATAATCTAAATTATCATGCTGTAATTCCTTACTCATAGTCGTACACCTCCTTATATATCCAAATTCTTAACGAATTTAGCATTTTTTTCAATAAATTCACGTCTTGGGTCAACCTTGTCGCCCATTAAAAGTGAGAATATTTCATCGCACTTCATAGCGTCAGCGATTTCAACCTTAATAAGAGTACGGTTATTTGGGTCCATTGTTGTTTCCCAAAGCTGCTCCTTGTCCATTTCACCAAGACCTTTGTATCTTTCAGCCTGTCCGCCGCCGATTTCCTCAAAGATAGCATCTCTTTCTTCATCGGAATAAGCGTATCTTTCCGTTTTACCCTTTGTAATTTTGTAAAGCGGTGGCTTTGCAAGATAAATATGTCCCTGCTCAATTAACTCCCTCATATGACGGAAGAAGAATGTAAGCAAAAGAACCTGAATGTGGGAGCCGTCAACGTCGGCATCCGCCATAATTATAATTTTGCCGTATCTTAATTTTTCAATATTAAATTCTTCACCAATGCCGCAGCCAAGTGCTTGAATAATAGGAATTAAGGATTCATTTCCGTAAACCTTATCTCTCCTTGACTTTTCTACGTTCAAAACCTTACCGCGAAGTGGCAAAATTGCTTGGAACCTACTGTCTCGTCCGTCCTTTGCAGAACCGCCCGCAGAGTCTCCCTCTACTAAATAAAGCTCAGTATATTCCATTCTTCTGTCCTGACAGTCAGCAAGCTTTGAGGGTAAGGATGAGCCGCCGAATACACCCTTTCTTCTTGCAAGCTCCCTTGCCTTTCTTGCAGCCTCACGCACTCTTGAAGCCTCGCAAGCCTTGTCAATTATAGCCTTTGCAATATCAGGGTTTTCCTCATAAAACTCAGCAAGCTTTTCACCAACTATATTATCAACAATAGTTCTTATTTCAGAGTTACCAAGCTTTGCCTTTGTCTGGCTTTCAAACTGAGCATCGGGGAGCTTTACGGATACAACGGCAGTTAATCCCTCACGGGCATCCTCACTCTTTAAGTTAGCGTCACTATCCTTTAAAAAGCCTAATTTTCTTGCATATGTATTAGTAACCTTGGTTAAAGCATTTTTAAAGCCTATTTCATGTGTACCGCCGTCAATTGTTGACATATTGTTTGCAAATGTAACGATAGTTTCCGTATAAGTATCGTTATACTGCATTGCAACCTCAGCGGTAATATCACCCTTTTCAGCCTTCATATATATGATATCCTCGTGAATCATATTAGCGTGCTTGTTAGCATTAATATATTCAACGAATTGCTTAATACCGCCCTCGTGACAAAGATCTGCCTCTTTTATCTCGTCCTCTCTTTCGTCACGGAAAATAATTCTAACTCCCGCATTTAAGAAGGTTTGCTCTCTTAATCTTGTTAATAGAGTTTCGTAATCAAAAACTACCTCTTCAAAAATAGTATCATCAGGCTTAAACCTTACAAAAAGACCATGCTTTCCTGCCGGTGCATCACCAACACACTCAAAGGCACGGGCAATAGAGCCCTTTTCAAATCTTTCTGTGTACATTTTACCGTCATGGCAGTTTTCAACCTCCATCCACTCGGAAAGAGCATTAACAACGGAGGCACCAACACCGTGAAGACCGCCGGAAATTTTATAACCTCCTCCTCCGAATTTACCGCCTGCGTGAAGAACTGTAAATACAACCTCTAAGGTAGGAGTACCGGTTTTTGCGTTAATACCCGCAGGTACACCACGACCGTTATCCTGAATGGAAACTGAGCCATCCTTATTTAAAGTTACCGTGATAGTATCACAATGTCCCGCCATTGCCTCGTCAATAGAGTTATCCACTATTTCATATACAAGATGGTGCAAGCCTCTTATTGAAGTAGTACCAATGTACATACCGGGACGCTTTCTTACAGCTTCAAGACCTTCAAGAACCTGAATTTGCTCATCCCCGTATTCTTTTTCAACTCTGTTTTCCAAGTTTTCCATTCTTTTTTCTCCTATTTTTATTTTCTGCTTTTAAACTTTAATAATTTTCCTTTTTTCTTTTATCAGGACTTAATAAAAGCCCTTTATCGTTGTTGTGTTAAAGGGCGACAAATATACCAAATTATCCTTAGTTACCACAAAGGACTTGGGTAAGTCGTAGCCTAACAGTATAACACGGTTTTCTTTTTCCGCTTTTTTCAAAAAATTTCTCGTATGGACTGACACGGTTGCTGAGTCAAGGTCAAAGACAAATGCAATATCCTTTTTTCTCAAAACCTTATTTTCACCTATATGTATGTACATTTTCAGCTTTCCTCAGCTTCGTTTATTTAATATCCAAATCATATTCAAATTCTTCTTTATCAAGGCTTGTATCCTCGTTTTCCCCGTCATTTAAAGAAAAATTTGTAATATCACATTTTTTGCCGTCCTTAATCTCTATGAAATTTGTTTTATCAAGCTCCTTGAAATCAAGTGGCTCACACGAGGTCATTATAACCTGCCTTTTTTCGATTTTTGAAAGAATAAAGCTTCGCCTGTTCTCATCAAGCTCAGACAAAACGTCGTCAAACAAAAACACAGGATATTCTCCGCTATGCTCACGGCTAATCTCTCCCTCCGCCATTTTCATAGCTAAGGCAAGGGACCTGCTTTGCCCTTGGGATGAATAAAATCTTGCGTCCTTACCGTTTAACTCAATTTTTAAATCATCCTTGTGAATTCCGTAAAGAGTAGCGCCGTTTTTATATTCTCTTTCAAGATTGTCCTTTAAAAGGCTTAAATACCTGTTTTTTAAGCTTTCCCTTGTATCGAAATCATTTTCACGGGCATTGGTTTCATAAGTGATTTTTGGGGTTTCCTTGCCCTTCATCATTTCTTCAAAGAAAATTTTCATCCAATAGTCAAGCTTTTTGATATAATCAATCCTCATTCCCGCAATATCGGCGCAAAGAGATGAAAGCTCATCAGAATAAACTTCAAGCATTGCTTCATACTGACGCCTTTTTTCAGGGTCTAATTTTAAAATAGTATTTCTTTGCTCCATAACGCTGTTATATTTTGCAAGCATTTTAATATAAATTGGGCGGAGCTGAGAAATTGCCACGTCCAAAAACCTGCGGCGTACTGACGGAGAGTCCTTAATTATACCAAGGTGAGACGGGCAAAATAAAACCGCCCTGAATTCACCTATTATATCAGCGGTTTTATCCGCCTTTATTTTATTTTTATAAAATTTCTTAGTTGAGCCCTTGGGTATTTCCACCCCTAACTCATTTTCACCGTCCCTTTTTGCATAGGAAAGTTTCATATAAGACGAGTCACAGCCAAACCTGACAAGCTCTCTATCCTTAAACGCGCGGAAGCTTTTTCCCCTTGCGAAAAGATAAATTCCCTCTAATATATTGGTTTTACCTTGGGCATTTTCACCGTGAATTACGTTAATACCGTCACAAAACTCAATCTTTTCATTTTCAATATTTCTAAAATTTGAAAATTCAATACTTTTACAAATCATTAGTTATTCATTCTTATAGGCATTACAAAGTATTTGTATTTGCCATCCTTACTTTCACTGGGCTCAATCAAAACACCCATTAAAGGATTGTTAAAGCAAAGCTTCATTTCACCGTCGTCACAAGCCTTTAATGCATCAAGCAAAAATTTACAGTTAAAGCCTATGGTAATATCGTCACCCTTAATTTTATTAATATCAATTTCATCGTAAACGTTACCGTTTGAGCTTTGTGTAGAAACGCTTAAAACCTCATCAATTGTAAATTTAACGAAGGAACGGATGCTTCCCGCAAGCCTGTCCTCAATAATCAAGGAGGACCTTTCAAGTGCGCTGCGAAGATCAGCTGTATTAAGAGTAAGCTCTATATTGTGTGTTTTTGGCAAAATTCTTGTATAGTCAATATATTCAGAGTCAATTGTTTTGGAAAAAATAACAAATTTACCAAGCTTGAAAATAACGTATTTTCTTGTTAAGCGAATTTCCATCTCCTCCTCGGTGTCCTTAACCATTTTAAGAATTTCCACCAAGGTTTTGCCGGGAATAATAAACCTTAAATTAAGTCTTGTACCGTCAATGTTCTTACTTTCAATTGACATATCGTTTTCAATATAAGCAAGCCTGTTACCGTCACAGGCAACAACAATAATTTGCTCCTCGTTAATTTCAAAGTAAGCGCCGTTAAATACAGGGCGAGTATCATTTTGACCGATGGCAAATAAAACCTTATTTATATATTTTTTGAAAAGGTACTGTGGGAACATAAAGCCGCGGTCACTGTTAAGCTCGGGCAAAACAGGAAACTCAGAGCCGGGCAAGCATTTAATATCAAAATGTGAAAGACCCGATTCAATAACAGTCTTATAAGAAGAATCTACACTGATTTTAATAGGACCGTTTGGCATTGTTTTAATAATTTGCAAAAGTTTTTGCGCGTTTATTACGCAAGAGCCTGCCTTTTCAACCTCACACTCAACAGAGGTCCTTGTACCCTTTTCATTATCATAGGTTTGAATTTTACAAATACCCTCCTCCAAGCAGTTTAGATGAAAGCCCTCGGTAGCAGGGTTTGTGTTTTTACCGGAAACTGTGTACATTGCAGGAATAAGAGCATTTAAAAGAGTCTCTTTTTCAAAAACAGCAATCATGTTTAATCCTCCAAAATTTAAAGGTGATATTTTTTGTTCGTTTTTTAAACGACTTTCTTTATTAATTTCTTTATATAATTAAATAATACATTATATATAGTAGTATTAGTAGTGGGCGGGGAAAGCATGGAAAACATTTAAAAAGCTATATTTTACCGAGGCTTGTCCCACTTAATTTTTAACATACTATATGTGGAAAGCTGTGGAAAAATTGAATTTTTTAATTTTAAAAATTTTTCTTAATCAGCCGATTTTTTTCAACATTTATTCAACAGTGGAAAAGATTTTGTGGAAAACTATGTAAAAATCCAATATCCACAGTACTTTTAGCCAAATGTTGACAATTGTTGAAAGGTGTGGAAAATTTGATATATAAATTTTTCCCCGTAAAATGTTATGAAATTGATTAAATAAACAGTTATGAATTTTTATTTTAAAAAGTTATGATATGATTGATGCTTTTAAACGAGCAACTCTCTCATAACACGCCAAAAAAGTTCATAAGGGCAAAGATTTATAAATTGAGTGGTAAAGCAATCATAGTTGACATATAAAAATCAATTTTTAATTTGCCTTACAAGCTCGTTAATTTCAAGAGAAAAATCGTGGTCCTCCTCCATTAGGATTTTGACCTTGTTTTCGCTTGAAATAACCGTTGTCCTGTCCCTGTTAATAGACTTACCTATTTGAGCTTGGGATAGATTTGTGCATGTCCTTGCCAAATATACACAAATATGGCGGGGAAGCATAATTTCCTGATTACGCTTGTCCGACAAAATATCATCGCGTGTAACACCATATTTTTTTGATACCGCAATTATAATGTCGTCCATCCTCTTTGTATCACTCTCTTTAACGTGGATAAATTCCTTAATTGAATTTTTAACCCTTTCAAGAGTAATCTCTCCACCCTCTAAAAGCTGAATGGCACCAAGCTTTTTAACAACACCTTCAAGCTGGCGGATAGAAGCCTTAACGTTTTCAGCCAAGAAGCTGCTGACGTTATATTCAAGTTTAAGACCGTTTTGGGCAGCCTTTTGATTTATAATAGCGCTTCTTAATTCAAAGTCAGGCAACTGAATATCGGTAACAAGGCCACCCATAAACCTTGTCCTCAGCCTTTCTTCAAGCTGCTTCATATCGTTAGGCGGACGGTCAGAGGTTAAGATAATTTGCTTACCGGAATTATAAAGGGAGTTGAAGGTATTAAAAAATTCCTCCTGCACCGTTGTTTTGCCGGCGATAAAGTGAATATCGTCAATTAACAAAACGTCAACAGACCTGTATTTTTCACGGAAGGCGTGGGTATTTTTATTAACGTTAATAGCATCAAGAATTTGGTTATTAAATTCCTCACCCGTTATGTAGCTGATTTTTGCGTTAGGATGATTTTCCAAAATCTTATTTGAAATAGCGTAAAGCAAATGTGATTTACCTACACCTGAGGGTCCGTAAATGAAAAACGGATTATCGTCCTTGCTTAAATAAGCTCCGCTGTAATCCTTGCTTGCAACCTGCTTTGCAAAGGCGGCAGCATAGTTGTTAGATGAGCCTACAACAAAATTTTCAAATGTATATTCAGGCTTATAGCCGCGCAGATTTGAGGTTGGCTTAATTTCCTTTTCTACCCTGTTACCATCTGTATTAACAACAGATTCAGCAGTAATCTGCCCTTCTCCGTTTTCACTTGAAATAATAGTAATATTAGGCTCAAAGCCAATAATTTGACCGAGTGCTGACTTAATTTGTTCTGTAAAGCGCTGTGTAATAACCTTCTTTTTTAAATCTGTGGGGGTAACAAAAACAGCCTCAC
This sequence comes from Clostridia bacterium, assembly GCA_017623975.1. GTDB lineage: Bacteria > Bacillota > Clostridia > Oscillospirales > CAG-272 > RGIG2000. The sequence goes on along the minus strand of JAGANX010000053.1, from coordinate 5,824 downwards.
TATCGTCAAGTAAAATAAGCTTTAAATCACTGTACCAAAGCTTAATAGCAGAAGGGGAAGTAGTTTCGGCAATAATGTCAACCATCATAGACTTTATGCTTTCATATTCAACGTCCTTTGAATCCATAAATATTCCCTTTCTAATAAATATAGTTAATATATAATTATAGTTATTCACGCACGCGCGTGAAAATATAGCTATAAATATAGTTATACATTAAATATTATAACACAAGGGTTGAAAACTGTCAATAATATTAAATAACTTTTTAACATATATGTTGAAAAAATTACAAAAAATTTATAAATTTACAAAAAGTTTATAATTTTAAGAAGCAAATTTATAATAATGAATAAAAAAAGAGTAAACAAACAGAAAAAATTTCTGTCTATTTACTCTTTATTTTTTAATAAATTATTCTGTTACATCAGGCTCCTGTGTGTTATCTGTAAAAACATAGCCGTAGTGAATATTAGTAGAGGAAGCCTTTAACCAGCTTGAATTCCATCCGTCAGGGATACTGTCCTCATCAGCAAATTCAAGGTAAACCTCCAAAGGAGTACCGGGGACACCTTCCTTATCCGTACCAATGTCGTGGAATATACCGAAGCCAACTGTTTCAACCGTGCTTCTTATATAAATTTCTCTTAAATCGTAGCAATATTGGAATGCGTATCTTCCGATTTCCTTAACGCTTGGAGTAACGGTTAATGAAGTAAGCTTAGTTTGACCAAGAGCATATTCACCGATAATCTCTACATTTTTAAGATCGATTTCTGTAAGACCGGAGTCAAAGAACGCTTCTCTTTCAATAACCTTTAATGTGTCAGGTAAGGTAACCTTCTTTAACTGTGTTGCGTGTCTGAATACATATTTACCGATTGTGGTAATGTTGTTTGGCAATACCATTTCCTCAGTAATCATACCGGGGGCAACTATAATAAGAGTTCTTTCACCTGCTTCCATATCATTTTCAACAAGGTAGCAGCCCTTTGTTACACCGTACTTTGGATTTTTGAAGTCTATTTTAAAGGTTGTTAATGCATTACATAATTTGAATGCGTAAGCATTAATATCAATAAGAGTAGCGGGCAAGGAAACCTCAACCAAGGATTCACAGCCCTCAAAGGAAGCCTCACCAATCTTTAAAAGACCGTCTGCAATAGTAACGCTTTGAATTTTCTTACAGTAGCTGAATGCAAAATCGCCGATTGACTCAGCTCCTGCGCCAATTTCAAGGCTTTCAACAGATTCACAGTAAGCAAATGCTTCAAGACCGATAATCTTAACATTTTCGCCTATTGTTAAATTCTTTAATTTTTTACACTCTGCAAAGGCATTTTCACCAATTAAGCCAATGTTAGAAAGAGAAACCTCTAAAAGTGATTCATTTAGATGGAATGCGCTTGGGCTAATTGTTTCAATACCGTCAAGAACGACAGATTTTAAAAGCGGACACTGAGCAAAGGCATTTTCATCAATAACGCCAACGCCCTTAATATTAACGCTTTCAAGCTTTGGACACATTGCAAAGGCAAGCTTACCAATCTTTTTCATATTAGCGTCAATTGTAATGCTCTTAATTGACGGATGCTCTCTGAACACCCCGTCATCAATATCGGTAAGTGATGATGGGAAAATAACGTTTTGAATGGACAAGGCATTATCAAATGCGCCTGCTTCAATTACAGTAATTTTATCCGGAATTGTAAGAGTATCATCCTTAAAGCCGGGAGCAACCAAAATAAGCCTTGTGCCGCTGCCTGATAGAATATGGCCATCTACTGACTTAAAGTTTGCGTTAGCCGGGTTAATTTCAAAATTAACTAATGAGGAGCAGTCCTTAAAGGCGTTTTCTTCAATTTCTTTCAGTGAAGAAGGCATTTTTACGGTTTCAAGAGCTGAACAGCCGTTAAATGCTTCCTTACAAATAATTTCAATTCCGTTTGGAATATCAATTGTAACTAAGGATGAGCAATTTTGGAAAAGGTTATCTTCAAGCTTTTCTATATTTTTTGGAATGTTTACTGTTGTTAATTTTACGCAGTCAAGGAAAGCAGCCTTTCTGATAGCTCTTATAGTTGAGGGTAAATTAACGGTAGTTAATAACTCACAGCCTTGGAAGCAGTATCTGCCGATTGTTTCGATTTTATAGGAATTGCTTGTAGATTCCTCCAAGGTAACGGTTTCAAGGGCTGAACAGCCTGAGAAAAGGTACTCCGGTAAATCCTCAACATTAGATGGGACAATAACTGATTTAATAGCGTCACACTCTGAAAACGCACCCTCACCAAGAGAGGAAAGGGATGAAGGGATTGCAAGATAGTCTGTATTTATACAGCCTGCGAAGCAGTAGTCACCAATAGTCTCAATACCCTCGTAAAGTGGGAATGTATCAAGCTCATAGCAGTTTTGGAAGGCTCTGTCACCGTATTCAAAAACGGAAAGAGGTAATGTAATTTGGTCAAGCATTTGACAGTTATCAAAGGCTCTGTCTCCAACGCTTTCACCTTCACCGTTATATGTAACACGGCGGATATCAACGCAGTTCATAAAGCAGCTTTCATCAAGAGTACCGCCGTTAATTGTAACGTCAACAAGGGTTGGGGGAATGTAGTAGGTTCTTACATCCTCACCGATTACTTGAATTATAGGACGCAAGCCCTCGTCTTTTCCGTCCATAGGTGCGCCGAAAATATATCCAAACAAGGAGTTTGTAGTAGTTTTATCCATACCAACGAATGGAAGGACAATCTTTTTAATGTTGTAGCATTTTAGGAAGGCACCCTCGCCTATTTTTTCAATAGTGTTAGGTACAGTAACCGTTTCAAGCTGTCTGCAAAGGTGAAACGCTTGCTTGCCGATTTCCTTAACAGGTAAGCCCTTGTATGATTCGGGAATTGTATATTCCTTCGTATCCATAGACTCAACAGAGCTTAAAATATAATAGGTTCCGTCATCACTTAAAGTAAAGTTTACTTCAATCGGGTTAATGGACTTACCGCAAAGGGTACAAACATAATCAACGTACTTGTGGTTAGTTTTGTTTACTATTGTCTGTGTTTCTTGGTAAAGGTCACCGCAAATTGTACAGGAACGGATGTTTTGTCCGTTTTCAGTACAGGTAGCCTCCTTTACAACCTCCCACGGACCCATTTGGTGCTTATCCATAGGACACATTTCAACAATGCCGCCGTTACCGCCGTTACCACTATTACCGCCGTTACCGCCGTCATCGCTATTACTGCCGTCATCACTCGTGCCGCCGCAAGAGGTCAAAACAGCAATAACAGCTAAAAGAGCAATTAGTAAAATATAAAATTTTTTCATTCTATAACTCCTTTATATAATATATCACTTTATTTTACCATTTTTAAATAATTGTGTCAATACAAAAATATAAGTTAATTGTAGGTTAGGTCAAAAGTAGTGTTGCCAAAGGAAATGCTTGTAGCCTTTCCTTCCTTGATAATGATTGAGGCAGTTGAATAGGTGTCCCCATAAATAGGGTCCGTTTTTGGAGAATTTAAGTAAAAATAAACACTTAGTCCGTCATTTTCAAGTAATGATGCTTCAAATTTTAAGTCAAAGGAAAAGGACTTTAACTCATTATAAATGCTTTCTGCATTAGAAGCTGAAAGGCTTGATGCCTTTAAAGCTTCAAGGCTTACTGCATTTTCAAATTTTTCAATTATAAAATCAGGCGCTTCAACCGTAATTCTTTGGTGATTTAGATACAGGGTCGCGGTTTTTTCCTCTCTGTCACCTTTTTTTGTAACGGTTGCGTGGTAAATTAAATCACCGTCAGCAAAGCCAAGCTCCACAAAGCTGTTTTCGTTTATCCAATATACATAGGTTTTTGAAATGCTGTCATATTTAAAATCGTAATACTGTAAAGCAAAGCCTTGGAAGTTTTTTGCATACTCTATGCTGTTTTTTGTGTCAAAGTTAACATAATAGTCAGATGTATATGTACCCTCTTTTATCCTCCAACTAATGCTTCCGCTTTCGCTGTAATCAGTATATTCATCACCAATGACAGCAGTAAATGAGGAAAGGCGCTCTTGTGACAAAGCGTTTTTCCATTCATTATACTCTACTAAGGATGTTGAAACCTTGTAAAGAGAGTCACCGCAAAGGTGGCATTTGCCCGATACCGCAATAGTACCTGCGGCAGAGGTATTTTTGTTTATGGATACATCCTTCCAATAGTGACCCTTGTCACTTAGCTCGCACTTAGTTTCCGGGGCTGTTATATCTCCGTTACCTTCATCCTTATTTGAGGGGGGTGTTGGGGTGGAGCTGCTTGTGCCTGTATTAGTATTGGCACTGCCGTCTGTTTCATTGCTGTGGTTATGGGAGCTTTCCCCTACTGTGCTGTTATTTTGATTGCAGGAGCAGGAGCAAAGAACAAAATAAAGACACATCACCGATAAAATTATTAAAAAAGCTTTTTTCATCATATTTAAAACCTCTCATTTTTTGTAGCTTTATTATACCACAATATAAGGTTAATTGCAATATTACATTGAAAAACACAAATAGGTGTGCTATACTTAAAAAAGAAAAAGAAAAGGAGAACCGTTATGGACTTTAACAAATCTATATTTGAAAACAGAAAAGAATTGAACCGACCATTTTTAGTTGCCCACAGGGGTGTTTGCGGTGCTAATATTCCTTGCAACTCTATTGCGTCTTATATAATTGCCTTAAATCAAGGGGCAGACGTGGTTGAAATTGATGTTTCTAAATCAAAGGACGGAGAGTATTTTGTATTCCATCCTTGGATGGAGCCGCAGTTTTTGAAATCTCCGTATATTTGTGATTTGACCGCAGAGGAGGTTAAAAAGCTTCGCCTTTTAAATCAAGACGGTGTTAAAACAAGCTACCACGTGCCAACGCTTAAAGAGGTTTTGCTTCTTTTAAAGGACAAGGTATATATAAATGTTGACAAATTTTGGACGGACGTTGAGGGTATTTCAAATGTAATTCGTGAGTGCGGTGTTGAAAAGCAGGTGATTGTAAAAACCCACATTGAAGAAAAAAGTCTTGATGAGGTGGAAAAATTCGCACCAGATTTTATGTTTATGCCAATGGCTTGGAATGAAGATAATGTTACGGAAAAATTGGAAAACAGGAAAATTAATCAAATCGGCGTTGAGGTTCTTTTCGGTAAGGACGATTTACCCTGTATCAGCGATGAATACATAAATTCAATGCACAACCGCGGTAAGCTCGTATGGACAAACTCCATTATTTATAACGAAGCAGAAATCATAAACGGCGGACACAGTGACGATTATTCCCTCCACACATCAATGGACGAGGGCTGGGGCTGGCTCATTGATAAAAACATTGATTTTATCCAAACCGATTGGCTTCTTATGTTAAAGAACTATATAGAAAACAGAAAATAAAGCATTTTGATAGATTCCCTCATCAGATGGAGGCAAAAAGGCGCAATTTTCTTTGATGCGAAAATGATTCCCCTTGTCAAGCGGGAGGGGGACCACGAAGTGGTGGTAGGGTTAATTTTTGCCCATATGCTTGCCATATGCAAGCCGGATATGTTTCGAAAAGTGAAACGAGAAAGATAAAAACAAACAAGACATAACAAAAAAGAAGTGCCTCAAAAGGGACACCTACCATAAAGCAGGTTTTACCTCCCAAAAGAAAAAAGGGGTACGGACGATTTGTTCGTACTCCTTTTCACACGCCTTGCCCTGCAAGGTATAGTGTGTTACACTTATAAAAGCGTATTGTCGGGCGGTAAATATAAGTGAAATGTTTTGCTATCGCAAAACGTGAAATAATATGCTGTCG
>JAGANX010000052.1 GCA_017623975.1 Clostridia bacterium | reverse complement strand
TTTGAGCAGCCTGGTTGTGTGTAGCACCGGCATAACCTTTAAGTCTTGTGATAGACTTAGCACCGCTATGGTTGTGTGGGAGCATACCCTTATCTGCAAGCTGCATAGCAAGCTCCGGACGAGTAGCCATAAGTGTCTTGTACTGAACCTCTTTAAGACCACCGATGTAACCGGAGTGACGGCGGTAGTACTTTTGTTCAAGCTTTTTACCTGTAAGGATAGCCTTAGATGCGTTGATGATGATTACGAATTCGCCACAGTCAGCGTGTGGTGTGAATTCAGGACGGTGCTTACCTCTTAAAATGTTAGCAGCAGCAACAGCTGTCTTACCGAGAGGCTTGTTAGCAGCGTCGATAACATACCATTTACGTTCAATGGTGTTGTTAGCCATAAATGTTGACATTTTGTTTTCCTCCAATAAATATAGTAATTGAGCATATGCTCGTTCTTTATTGCCCGATTATTATATCACTTGACTATGCTCTTGTCAATAGATTTTATCAAATTTTTTTGCTCATTTTGATTTTTACCGTTGTATTCTCGCTTTTTCTCTTTTTTGCTCTATTTATCTCTCGTTTTCTCAATATTTATTTTCACAAAAAATGAAGCCTGCGAACACACAGACTTCATTTTTTATTGTAATATTTAATTTATTTCAAGAAAACCTCAATAACAGGAACTATCATATCGGGAATTTGCTGTGGAATTTTAAAAGCTACCAAGCCTTTCTTTTCAGTGCGGCCTTCGCTGAAATGAGCAACTGAGTCTATTGTGTAAAGTATCTCACTGCCGTCATGGAGGAACTGAGCATAATCGATCTTGTCGCCCAAGCCCTCAAATTCAAGGAATGCGTATGGATATTCTATCAAGTGAATATAAAGTCTCTTTCCATCCTCGCTTTGTGTTAAGCGTGTGCCGCGTGGTGCTTTAAATTCAGGCTCTGCCATTGTACAGTTATAAATTGAACGGCTATTAACCTTCATCCAATCCGCATAAACTTTAAGTGCCTTTTCTGCTCTGTGGTCAAAATAGCCTCTCGCGGTTGGTCCTACATTCATAAGAAGGTTACCGCCTATACAAACTGTATTAACAAGCATTTCTATGAGCATTTTCGGTGACTTCCAAGATGTTTCATCGCGGAAATATCCCCAAGAGCCTGAAAATGTTTGGCAAGCCTCCCATGTTACAAGCTCTCCGCTTTGCGGATGTCTTACCCATTCAAGCATTTGGTACTGCTCCGGTGTCCACAAATCCTGCTCCAAATCAGAACGGTTGTCAATTATAATGCCCGGTTGAAGCTTTCTTGCCAAGGCAACAAGCTTTTCTGATTCCCAATCGTCCTTGCCCTTGCCCTTCATCCATGCAGGGTAATTAGGGTCAGGCTTTGGATAAGAGAAGTCAAACCACAAAATATCAATTTTACCGTAATTTGTAAGAAGCTCCGTTACTTGGTTACGCATATATTCTGCATACCTCTTCATATCTCTGCCTTCGTTTTGCTTTTCGGCATCCTTATCATAACGGCGAGGATGAATAGCATCAATTGTGAAATCCGGATGATGCCAGTCAATCAAGGAGTAGTAGAAGCCAACCTTAATTCCTTCGGCTCTAAACGCTTCAACATATTCCCTTACAAGGTCACGTCCTGCCTGTGTATTTGTGCATTTGTAATCGGTATATTTTGTGTCAAACATACAAAAACCTTCGTGGTGCTTTGTAGTAAGAACTGCATATTTCATACCTGCTGCCTTTGCCTGTCTTGCCCAGTCCTTTGCATCATAAAGGTCTGGGTTAAAGTATTTAAAATACTTATCATAATCCTTATCGGTAATACATTCGATATGCTTTATCCACTCATTTCTTGCAGGCATTGCATAAAGTCCCCAGTGAATAAACATACCAAAGCGGTCCTTTTTGAACCATTCAGTATCTCCCGGTGTTTTTCTTGTTACGTAGCTTGACATAATTTCGTTTCCTTTCACTAAAAAATTTGTTTTCCTAATATTTTTGCGCTTTTTACAAGCGGCTTTAATCTAATCATTTCTTTGCCTGCGCAAAGGGGATACATTCCAAGAGTAGATAAAATGTACCAAGCAGACATACTCCCGTTATCCTCGTCCCCGGGATAGCCGTTTTTTGCTGAAAATTGCTCCTTACACATTCTTTCAACCCAATATTCCGCCTTTTCTTTTTTCCCAAGATATGCATACAGATAGGGAATATGAAAAGAGGGTTGATTGGAAATTGCACATTGACCGTAATCAGCCTGCGCCATTTCTGACATTTCGTGTATTTCACAGCCATAGCCAAAGACACGGAAAGTGGGTGAGGTATCAAATATTTCATCAAGCCTTGCAATCAAATTATCCCGTCCGCCGTAAAGGGAGCAAAGCCCTTCTATATCGTGTGGAACGAAGTGAGAATTTTGATATGCTGAGCCCTCTGTATAATCTATACCCCAGCTTGTCTTATAAAACGGTTCTCTAAACTGACCGTCTGTGTTTTTCCCACGCATGAAGCCCGTATTTTTGTCAAAAATATTTTCATAGCTTTTGGAACGTATAGCATATTCCTTTTCAATATCCGTCTTACCAAGCAGGCGAGCAATTTGAGAAATGCACCAATCTCCGTATGCGGCATCTAATGTTAAATTAACGCTTTCTTTATATAAATCGGCAGGGACGTATCCGTATTTATTATATTCTTCCACACCGTTTCTACCAAATCTTGCCTCACTTCCCTTTACGCTTGCATGGTGTACCATACCTTCAAGGGCAGTTTCCCAAAGAGAACGGGTACCAATACCGTTATATACTGCATCCAAAATAACAGGGTCTATCAAAGTGCTTGGCATACAGCCTACCTCATCAATTGAATGCCACCTTGGCAAATATCCGTTTTCCTTGTAGATATTCACAAACCCTTCAAGCATTTCACAATATTCTTTTTTTGCAATTTTTGCAAACAACGGAAACTGTGTACGGGATGTATCCCAAAAGCCTGTGTCTGTGTACAAAACCCCCGGTCTTATACTGCCGTCACAGGCACTATAATGGACTGCTTGCTGATTTTCATCAAGCTCATACGCCTTGTGGGGAAACAAAAAGCATCTATACATACAAGAATAAAAGGTTCTTTTCTGCTCTTCATCATCAGTGTCAATTTCAATCCTTGCAAGCTTTTCTTCCCAGCATTCTTCACCTTCTGCCCTAATTTCTTCAAAGGGCTTAGAGCATTCACGCACAATTGTCTTCTCTGCCATTTCAAAGCTGATGTATGAAAGCCCCACCCGTGCTTCAACCCTTTGTGAAGCAAGAGAAATATGTATATACCCGTCCCCTTGATAGGAGCTGTCATAATCAATTGCGCTATCTTCAAATTTAACAACCAAATATGCCTTAAAGCCCTTCGCTGTTTTTCTTGGCTGAGCATCGTTAGTTGCATATAACGTATTTTTTTCCTTGTCTAAAAAGTAGGTATAATTTCCATCAACCGCTAAGAAAGATAAATAACTCTTACGTTCATCTAAAAGCTGCACTCTCAATACACACCCACGTTCGGTGGGAGCAAGCTCAAATACAGAATTAGAACGCATAAATCGCATTTTTAGGTAGCTTGGTGAAAGCACCGATTCCGCACTTTTGAAGCTTGTACAGGCACCGCTTGCCGTATTAGCAACTATATCATTTTGCGGCACCATCAAAAATGTTCCGTAATCCCCTATCCACGGGCTAGGCTGATGAGTTAGACGTACCCCTTCGCAGCAAGGCACATTGGGATTATAAAACCATCCCTCTTGCCCCTTTATTCTTTCGGTTTGAGGACAAAATGAAACCATGCCAAAGGGCATTTGTGTCAACGGTAGTGTGTTGCCACGGGAATATCTCATAACCGAGTTAGCTCCCATTTCTATGTTAACATAAGACAGATACATAGCTTCCCCCATAAATAGTTTGTAAGAACACTGTTTATATTATAGTATAAAACATAAAATTTATCAACACTTTTATGAATAAAAATGCAAAAACGGAGAGATTAATTTAACCTCTCCGTTATTAACATCATGCCTTTGTGTTAATGGCATTTTTAATGTATTCTGCGGCTTCCTTCCTTTGTTCCTTAAAGGAATCAACAGTGATATAGTCACATTCGTTAATTGTGAAATCCTCATCGTTAATATATATAGGAACAAACTTCAAGCTCTTTTTAGTTCTCTTTTTATAAAGCTCACCAAGGTACAGAAAACCGTCGTAAATTTCGCTAACCTTTTCTTTGTCATCTGAATAATCAATATCCGGATACACAATAATGCTTTGCTTGTTTTTCAACACTTCAAGTGATTTTTTAAAGGTTGTAATGCTATTAACATCCTTGCCCCTGTAAACAGGAATAGCCTTTATTGAATGCACAAGCTTAACAACAAATCTACTGCAAATGAAGGATTTCAAGCTGAACTTTTTCTTTTTCTTACCCTGCTTTTCGGTAAAGGTGAAGTTCTTGTACTGATTGTAGGTAGCCTTTTTATCAAAGAAAATATTCAATACCATTGGATGAACCTGGAAGCTCAACCATTTAAGTGTTGTAAACGGTCCATGCATATCAAGGTGCCTGCACACATACACAACTCCCTCATCGTAAGGAAGCACGTTGCATCTGTATTTTTTAGAAAACTTTCTCCAAACGCCACGCCAAAAGCTTACAAAGAAGCCGTAGAACTTGTACGGGTCTCTACCCTTGAACACCCAATGCTGCTGTATCTGATAGCTTACCAACGCCAGTAACAAGTCTCCTATACCCTTTGCAATTGACAGCCAGATTCCGCTAATACCAATAAGATTTCCAAGTATAAACGCTATACCGTATGATGCACCGAGTTGAACGAGCCATAGTGTATAATACTTAAATATAGATAGCTTTGATGAGCCGTGGAAAACATATTTAAAATTAAATATGAAGTTAAATATGGAGGAAATTACTCTTGCACCCACTGTTGATATAAGTATATCAACTGCGCTTCCGCTATTAAACACAAATGTGGACAATACAAAAAATACACCCACATCAATAACAGCAGATATAACAGATGAAAGCAAATAGAAGCTCAAATTAGACATAGTTGCACCCATAACCCTTGCGCTATCGCGCACTGACCTGAAATGGGAAACGTGGTCCTTTGGGTCCTCTGCGTAAACCGTTTCGATAGGTGTTTCAAGTATTCTTATGCCATGCTTCTTTGAATAAATAAGCATATTCATCTCATATTCAAAGCGGTCGCCCTTCGCCTTCAAAAACCTTTCAGCCAGCTCAACAGTAAAGCCGCGCAAGCCGGTTTGGGTATCATAAAGCCTTATGCCGTAAAGTGCGCCGAAAATACGCCTTGTTGTCAGGTTTCCTGCTCTGCTTTTCTTCGGTACGTGTGGCAAATCAAAATTACGTGATCCAAGTATCAAATCGTTTGGATGTGTTTGACAAGCCTTATATACCTTATATATATCCTCAATTTTATGTTGACCGTCACAGTCCGCTGTAATAATAGTGTCATTTTTTTCAAAATTTTCAACACAATATCTAAAAGCGGTTTTTAAGGCATAGCCTTTACCGTGGTTTTCTCCATATGTTAAATATGTTACATTCTCAATTTGAGAAATTGCATCAAACACATAGTTGTAATTTTCATTACTTCCGTCATTTACAACAACCAAACGCTTACAGCCCTGTGCAACTTCCTTCGCATAGTCTATAAACTCCTTTGGTGGCTCATATGATGGTATGATTATAATTAAAGAATCCTTCTTATTAATAATACATGCCCCCTTGCCATTTTTCCTTTTTCTTTCATTTTATGTCAACACTACTTTGCAAAAAATTACCTGAATATCACTTAGGTATATACTTATTGACTGATAAAGTTAATTATTTGCTCCGTAGTTAAATTTACTTGCTCTGCGTTAGTTATAGTAGCTTTACCATCCCCACCTTGCTCACCGTACGTACCGAAATACGCATGATTTCCACCGGGAATAATATATTCCACAAGGTCGTTTGGCAAATTTTTCTTATTTTCACTATAACTTTCTTTATTCAATATCATATCTGCACTGCCGTAGATAGACAAAGCCCTTAAATCGGTTTTGCTCAAATCGACAGTTGAATAAGAGCCCAAAAGTATGACCCCTTCAAAAAAATCCTGCCTGTTGTTAATATATTCGCACGCCATAGAGCCGCCTAAGGAATGTCCTGCCATATACCAATGGTCAACCATTACAAACCCTTCATAAGCTCCGTCTGCACGGTTTATATCAAAAACCGCTAAATTAAACGGCATATCAACAAGGATACAAAGCACCCCACGGGATGCCAAGGACTGCATAAGCGGGATATAAGCCTTATACTCCACTTTTCCGCCCGGATAAAATATTATGCCCGTGTCAAAATCCTGCGTTGGCACGTAGGCAATGGTACCGTCATCAATTTCTCTTGTGGCAAAGCCGGAATAATTAAAGGCAGCTATTGCTTCCATATCCGCTTTGTAATAAGTACCAACATATATAAAGAATGCACCCATGATCAAAGCAAGCACACCCAATACTACCGACAATGCTATAATTATTTTTTTGTGCTTCATATCTTCTCCTATGTATTATAACACAAAAATTTCAAAATTGTTAATAAATTGTTGTAATTTATAAAAAATTAAGATATAATATTCATATATGCTACTTGGAGGTATTATATCATGTTTATTTCAACTACTGAAAACAGCCGTTGGCAAGAATGTATCCCATCCTCAAAAGAGGGCATTATTCTAACGTTAGGCGAAGAAAAGCAAACAGTGCGTGGCTTTGGCACTTGTTTTAGTGAGCTTTCCGCCTTAGCCCTTAACGATTTAAGCGAAGATGACAAAAAGGCTTGCCTTGACGAATTGTTTGATGAGGATAAGTGTAATTTCAATTACTGTCGCACCCCAATAGGTGCAAGCGACTTTGCAACAGGCTTTTACAGCTATAACGAAACAAAGAACGACTACGAAATGAAAAATTTTTCAATTGAGAGAGATGAAAAATTATTGCTTCCACTTATATTAGAGGGTGTTAAGCGACAAAATGATATGCAAATGTTCGCTTCCCCTTGGTGCCCACCGCTTTGGTTAAAAACACACGATGCATATAGCTACGGCGTTTTCAACAAAACAGAGGATAACCTGCGCGCTTATGCACTCTATTTCAAAAAGTACGTACACGCGTATCATGCAAAGGGTGTGCCCCTTGTACATATACATCCGCAAAATGAGCCTTGCAGCAACCAAGTTTTTCCTTCATGCGTTTGGCACGGTGATGAGCTTGCTGATTTTATAGGAGGCTATTTAGGTCCCGCCTTGGAAGATGAAAGCGTTGATATTTTCTTTGGCACAATAAACGGTCCCGAGGGCGGCGATCGCCTTTGGTGGACACGCTACTGTGACTATCTTGGCTATGCTATGCAAAGTCCCGCAAGAAAATACATAAAGGGTGTGGGCTATCAATGGGCAGGAAAATTCGCATTACCGCAAACACAAGATGACTATCCAAGCTTAGAGCTTATCCAGACCGAAAGCGAATGCGGTGACGGTAAAAACACATGGGATCATATGATGATGATATATGGCTTGGCACGTCACTATTTCCGTTTTGGCGCAACCGCTTATGTATATTGGAATTTAGCATTAAAAAAGGGACAACCCAGCACTTGGGGCTGGCACCAAAACTCACTCATCTCCGTTGATGGTGATAAAGCGATTTTCACCCCTGAATATTATTTAATGAAGCATTTTTCACACTTTGTTAAGCGCGGTGCTAAATATGTAACCGTCAAGGGTGAGATGGCATCTAACTGCACTTGCTTCAAAAACCCCGATAATTCCTATGTTCTTGTAATAGATAACCCGTACAGAAGCGAAAGAATTATTACAATTAGCGGTAAGTCTTACGAATTAAAGCCGCGATCCATTAATACAATAACCTTCTAATCAGCAGAAATCACACCGATGTCGGTGTGATTTCTATTTTTAATTAGTATTGTTGTGTTAAGCTGCCGAAATCAACTGTTACCTGTGTTGCTTGAACTGTTTCAAACTCACCTGTTGGGTTACCGTTTTCATCAACCTTTGGAATTTGCTTGTTGATGTACGCTACGTTGATTGGAGATTGTTCCATAATGTCAGCTGTTTCAATTTGCTCTTTCTTGTAGCTTGGAGCTGTGTACTTCATAATTATATTTCCTTTCATATTATTATCTTATTATAAAATTACTTTTAACCGTTAGAAAATTATTCA